>DATJYG010000316.1:0-2323 GCA_035499695.1 Polyangiaceae bacterium | reverse complement strand
GCGCTCCGTGAGGCGCGCGTGCTCGACGTGGTGGACGTCCAGGTCGATCCGCGCTGCTGCGGGCTGCGCCAGTACTGCGCGTCTCGGGGGGTCGCCTCGATGCTCGTCCTCCCCGTCTGGCTGGAGGGTCAGCTGTACGGCGTCCTCTGCCACGAGCACGTCGGCGCGACGAGGCGCTGGAGCGTCGAGGAAGAAGACTTCGCGACGAGCGTGAGCCATGTCGTCTCCTCGGCGCTCGCGGCCCGCGTCCACACCCTGGCCGAAGCGAGCACTCGGCGCGCCGCGTTCCTGGACACCGTCTCGCGCCTCGCTTCCTCCCTCGACGCACGCGAGATCGCGGAGCGCGCCGTGTCTCTCAGTGTCCCGAGGCTCGCGGACGCTGCGTACGTGTTCCGGATCCGCGAGGGCGCGCCCGAGATCCTCGCGATCAAGCACCACGATCCGCGGAAGCAAGATGCCCTCTTGGAAGCCTACCAGTCGGGGCGCTGGCGTTTTCACTTGGCCAGGCGTGTCATCAGTCAAGGGCAGTCGGTGCTCCTCCCGGAGCTGACCCCCTCGGTGCTCGCGCGATACGGCTACGACCCGTCGGACCACGTCCTGACCGAGAGGCTCGGTCTCCGCTCCCTGATCGGCGTACCACTCGCCGTCGGGGACAAGACGTTCGGCGCGATGGTCTTCGCGGGGGGCGACCGCCTCTATGACGGCGACGACCTAGCCCTCGCGGAGGACATCGCTAGCCGCGTCGCTGCCGCGCTCGAGAACGCGCGGCTCTACGCGGTTGCGCGCGAGGCGATTCGAGCGCGCGACGAGCTGCTCGTCGTCGCCGCGCACGAGCTGTGCACGCCGCTCACCGCGCTCCGGCTGCGGACCGACCAACTGCTTCGCAAGGCGCGGCGCGGCGCCGACCCCGGCGAGAGAGCCTCGAGCGAGGGAATCGCGCGTGACGTGCGGCGCTTCACCGGGGTCGTCGACCACATCCTCGACGCGCTGAAGATCCGGGGCGAGGGGGTCGCGCTCGCGTGCGCGCCGTGCGATCTCGCGGCGATCGTGCGAGAGCGGGTCGATCTCGTCGCCGAGCGCGCGCGATTGGCGGCCAGCCCGATCGCGCTCGACTCCGAGCCCTCGATCGCCGACCGGTGGGACAGGGCGCGCCTCGAAAAGGTGATCGACGTGCTGCTCGACAATGCCATCAAGTTCGGGAGCGGCCGACCCATCGCGGTGTCCCTGCGAGCGAGCGAAAAGTGGGCCGAGCTGACGGTGCGCGACCGGGGCATCGGCATCCCGGCCGATCGACTGCCGGCGATCTTCCGGCCCTTCGAGCGGGCGGTCCCTAAGGAGCACTTCGGCGGTCTCGGGCTCGGACTCTTCGTCGCCATGGCGATCGTCGACGCACACGGCGGATCGATCGAGGTGACGAGCCGCCCGGGCGAGGGCGCGACGTTCATCGTGCGACTGCCGCTCGCGGGCCAGGGCGAGCCTGGCGCCATCCGATGAGCATTTCGCGCGATCGGATGGGAGCTCCCCAGGTCCGTGCACGACGCCGCGCACCGCGGACGCGAGCGCTACGCGCCCGCCTTCGTCGCGCCGTCGGGGCGATTGGAGGAGGGACCTCCCTCAGTTCGTCCAGTCGGCGTCCGGCTCGGCCGCGGCGCCCATCACGCGCTTCACCTTGGCGGCGACGCGGGGCTTGAGAGCGCCGATGAAAAGCAGCCACCGGATCGAGTCGCGCAGGACGTCCTCCGCGGGGCGGAAGGTCGCGCCGAGCTCGGTGCGGGCGCGTGTCCCGTCGTAGACGAGGTGCCGGCCGAAGTTGTCCTCGATGATGGCGCGCGTCAGCGGCGCGTCGTCGCCCGTTGCCGCCGCCTTCTTCTCCATGCGGCCGGCGAGGAAGCGCAGCACGAAGCGCGGGGGCGAAAACGTCGGTGGCTTGATGCCTGCAAGCTTCTTCAGCGTCGCGCTCACCTCGGCGGGCGATCTGGGCTCCCCCACCAGCAGGTAACGCCGTCCCGACTTGCCCTTCTGCGCCGCGAGCACGTGCGCCGCTCCCACGTCACGCACGTCCGACATGCAGAGGTGGAGGAACGCCGGATCGCCCTGCAGCAGGCCGATGATGGCGCGCGTAGCAGGGGTGATGCGGTGGTCCCGCGGACCGAAGGTGGCGCTGGGGTTCACGACGACCACTTCCAGATCGCCTCGTCCCGCGGCCTCGAGGGCCGCGCGCTCGGCTTCGATCTTCCCGGCGGCGTAGGGAGCCGCTGCCTTTTCGAGGAAGTCGTCCTCCGTCAACGGCCGCTTGGGATCCGCCGTGAACCCCACCGTCGCG
>DATJYG010000315.1:0-5546 GCA_035499695.1 Polyangiaceae bacterium | reverse complement strand
GGGACCGCGCAAGGTCGTGATGAACCTGACCTACGCGTGCAACAACCACTGCACCTTCTGCGCAGTCGGCACGCGGACGCAGGTGCACGGCAACCCCGAGCGTCAGCGCGAGTGGCTGGCCCTGTACCGCTCGCGCGGCGTGACGCTCGTCGACTTCGACGGCGGCGAGCCGACGCTCGCCCCGGAGCTCCTGCCCCTCATCCGTCACGCGCGCGCCATCGGCTACGAGCGCATCAACGTCACGACGAACGGGCGCATGTGCTTCTACGAGAGCTTCGCGCGCAAGCTCGTGCGCTCGGGGCTGACGTCGCTGCTCTTCAGCGTGCACGGGCCCGACGCGCGCACGCACGCGCAGCAGGTCGGCGTGGCGGAGGCGTTCGAGCAGACGATCGGCGGCATCCGCAACTGCGTGCGCGAGGCGCCGCCCGGCGTCGAGCTCGGGATGAACATCACCCTCACGAAGGGGAACTACGAGACGCTGCCGGCGGTCGCGGAGCTCGCGCTGTCGCTCGGGCTGCCGTGGCTCAACGTGCAGTTCCTGACGCCCTTCGGGCGGGCCACGCGCTGGGTGACGCCCGACACGCAGGACGCCGCACGGGTCACCATGCGCGTCATCGACGCGTTCGGCGACCGCATGAAGATCCAGGTCATCAACCTGCCCTTCTGCTTCATGCCCGGCTACGAGCGCCACGTGGCGGGGGACTACGCGAAGCTCGAGCGCCACATGATCTTCGTGAACAACGAGACTGTGAACCTCGCGAAGTACCTCGCCGAGCGGCGGGTCCACAAGGAGCCGTGTGCCGCGTGCCCGCGGCGCATCTGGTGCGGCGGCTTCTACGAGATGGACGACGTGCCCGAGCCGCCGTGGCTCGTCCGACCCGAGGACCTGGTGCGTCCCGTCTCCCGCGTCCCGTGAAAGCCCCGCGCACCCTCTCGGTGGTGACGAACCTGCGGTGCAACCAGGCCTGCGTCTGGTGCACGCGGCGAAGCGATCGCGACGATCCGCGCTTCATCCAGGCCGCGAGCGTGCGCGCGCGCATCGAGGAGGGGCTCGCGGGCGGCGCCGAGGAGGTGGTCGTCACCGGGGGCGAGCCGACGATGCGCGGCGACCTCGCCGAGCTCGTGGCGCACGCCAGGGCGAGCGGCGCGCGCCGCATCGTGCTCGAGACGAACGCGACGCTGCTCGACGGGCCGCGCGCGCGGGCCCTGAAAGATGCGGGCCTGGACGTCGCGCGCGTGAACGTGCCCGCCTTCGGCGACGCGTGTGACGCGCTCACGCGCGACGCGGGGGGCTTCGCCCGGGCGCTGGCCGGCATGAAGGCGCTCGCCGAGGCGGGCGTCGCCATCGAGGCCGCCCTGACGGTCGTGTCGTCGACGGCGCCGCACCTGGCCGGCCTGCCCGACGCGCTCCATGCAGCGCTGGGGACCGCGCTGCGCGCCTTGATCCTCACCTTCCCCGTGGAAGCGGCCGAGCCCTCCGAGTTGCTCTCCTTCGACCGCGCAGCAGCCGCCGTGCTCGCCCTCGAGCGCGCGGCGAGGCCGCTGGAGCTCGACGTGCGCATGAGCAGCGGCGACCCGCTGCCGCCGTGCGCGTTCGAGAGTACGAGCCGCGCTCGCGTCGCCCGGCTCTATGCGATGACCCCCGGTGCACCGCGCCGTCCCGCGCACACGCAGATCGCGGCGTGCGAGACGTGCAATCTCCGCGACCGTTGCTCCGGAGTGCCCGACGCGTACCTGGGGCACCTCGGCCCGCCGGTGATGCACCCGATCACGGACGACCGCACGCGCCGCCGGCTCTCCCTCGTCTCGAGCACCGACGAGCAGATCGCCCGGGAGCTCGTGTCGCGCAGCATCGCGTCGCAGGCGGACGGCACGCCCGTGATCGACGAGACGATCCGCGTGCTCTTCCGGTGCAATCAGTCGTGCACCTTCTGCTTCGTCTCCACGCACCTGCCGGCGCCGGCCGCGCACGCGATCGAGTCGGCCATCCGTGCCGCCGCCTCGCGCGATTCGCGCCTCGTGCTCTCCGGCGGCGAGCCGACGCTGGACCCCCGCCTTCCCGAGTGGATCCGCCTCGCCAAGTCGCTCTCGCGGCGCGACGTCGTGCTCCAGACGAACGCGGTGCGCCTAGACGACGCGGCGCTCGTGAAGCGGCTCGAAGAAGCCGGGCTGGACGAGGCCTTCGTGTCCCTCCACGGCGCGACGGCCGGGGTGTCCGATGCCGTCACGGAGGCCCCGGGCACCTTCGCCCGCACCGTCGCAGGCATCGACAACCTGCACGCCTCGCGCATCCGCACGATGCTCAACTACGTCGTCTGCGAGCGGAACCGCCACGAGCTGGTCGCGCACGTGCGCGCGGTCGCCGCGCGGTGGCCGCGCGCCATCCTCAACGTCTCCTTCGTCGCGCCGTCGAGCGACGTGGTGCCGCGCGATCGCGCGCTCGTCCCTCGGTACTCCGACGCGCTTCCCGAGATCGCGACGGCCGTCGCCGAGGCGAGGCGCCTCGGCGCGCGTGTCGTCGGCTTCGAGTCGATGTGCGGGCTGCCGCTGTGCCTCGTGCCTCGCGAGCTCGGTGAGCTGGCCCCCGTCGACGTCCCCGAAGGATTCGACGGCGGCGAGTTCCTGAAGACCGAGACGTGCGCCCGGTGCTCGCTCGCGGGACGCTGCTGGGGCGTGCGTCGCGGCTACGCCGAGATTCACGGGACGAGCGAGCTGGTCGCGCGCTGACGTCGCTTCGACCGGGGTCGAAGCATCGGCCCGCCTCGGGCGCGTAGATCTCTCCTCATGACGCTCGCGTGCTTCATCCGCTACCAGATCGACCCCCACCAGCGCGAAGCCTTCCGCGCCTACGCCGACGCCTGGAGCTCCGTCATCCCGCGCTGCGGCGGGCGCCTCGTCGGCTACTTCCTCCCCCACGAAGGCACGAACGACGTCGCCTGGGGCATCATCGCGTTCGACAGCCTCGGCGACTACGAGGCCTACCGCGCCAGGCTGCGCGCCGACGAGGAGGGCAAGCGCAACTTCGCGTCCGCCCAGGTGGGGCGCTTCATCCTCCGCGAGGAGCGGACGTTCCTCGAGGTCGTGGACTCGACCTTCGGCGTCCCGGCGACGGCGGTGCGGCGGTGATCGCCGTCCTCTTCGAGGTCTGGCCCCACGAGGAGGGGCGACAGGAGTACCTCGACCTCGCCGCCGCCCTGCGCGAGCGGCTCGAGCAGGTCGACGGCTTCGTCTCGGTGGAGCGGTTCCAGAGCTTGACCGATCCGGGGAAGATCCTGTCGCTGTCGTTCTTCCGCGACGAGGAAGCCGTCGCCGAGTGGCGGCGCGTCGCAGCGCACCGGGACGCGCAGGCGCGGGGGCGCGCCGCGATCTTCCGCGACTACAGGCTTCGCATCGCCTCGGTCGTGCGCGACTACGGTCTTCGAGACCGCGAGCAGGCGCCTACTGATACAGCGCGCTCGCCGTCACGAACGCCCAGTGCAGATAGCCGACCACGGTGATGCCGATGGCTGCCGGGAGGGCGACGTTCGACCAGGCTCGGCTCGCCATCACGCGCCACTGCGGCCCCATCGCCACGCGCAGCTCCGCTCGAGCGGCGCGCTGCACGCGCTCGTCGAGCTCGCGCGAAGGCTCCACGGGGCGCAGATCGTCGAGAGGACTCATGCCGGAACCTCCTTGGTTTCCACCATTCCCAGCTTCTCCGCAAGCTGAGCGCGCGCCCGAGCGAGCCGCTGCCGGAGCGCGGCGTACGAGATGCCGAGGATCGTCGCAGCCTGCTCCTGCTCGAACCCCTCGACGCCGACGAGCAGGAGCACCTCGCGAGAGGCCGGCGGAAGCGACGCGATCGCCGCCTCGAGCCGCGCGACGGCGCGCGCCGCATCCGCGCGCTCCTCGCCCTCGGTGGTCCTGCCCGGTGCGACCACCTCCTCCTGGAGTGCGACGAGCCGCGACAGGTCGAGCATCGACCACCGGCGGTGGCTCACCCACGCGTTGCGGGCGACGCGGAACAGCCAGGCCGCCAGGTCCGTGTCCTCGGCGAGGCGAGGGGCGTGTCGCGCGAGCTTGACCCACGTCTCCTGGAAGAGGTCCTCGGCGACGTCCCGGCGGCCGGAGAGCCGGAGGAGGAACCCGAGCACCCGTGCGCGGTACCTGGCGTAGAGCGCGTCGAAGGCGGCCGTGTCCCCGCGCCGCAGCGCGTCGATCAGCGGCTTCTCGCTCGGATCCCGCACGGCGCAACCATGAACGCGCGGACCGGGGGTCCGTGACAAGCCCGTCCGTCACAAGCCCCCCTCATCTGCGTTCTGCTGGTCATGCTCGAGTTCTTCAAGGACGGCGGCTGGTCGATGTTCGTGATCCTGGCGTTCGGCTGCGTCGTGCTCGCCACGGCCGGCTACTTCGCCGTCCGGCCAGACGCGCGGCACGAGGGATTCATCAAGTGGATGTCCTTCGCGCTGATCTGCGCGGTCCTCGTCGGCCTCGCCTCCGACTTCGGCGCGGTCTTCAAGTACACCCACACCATCGAGAACGAAGCCGAGAGGGAGCGCACCGTCTTGGAGGGCTACGCCGAGTGTATGAGCCCGCCGATCATGGGATTCGGCTTCCTCACGCTCGCTGCCATGCTCGCTGCGATCGGTCGGCGACGTCTGGACGCCAAACGCTCCGCGTGACCGCAACGTATGCGACCTGAGGTCGCTTGACCGCACGCGCGGCTCACGCCACGAGCATCGTCAACGGAACATGGAGCTCTCCGCGCTCGAGCGGATGTCGAGGCTGCTGGAAGTGACCGCAGCCCTTTCGAAGACGATGACGCCCGATCAAGTGGCGGACGTCGTGCTGCGCATGGGTCTGTCCGCCGTCGGCGCTCAGCGGGGCGCGCTGCTCACGTTCGACGAAGACGAGCGCGACTACGTGCTCCTCGAGCACGACCGCGACGCCCCCGGGCCGCCGGCGGTCAAGCGGCTGCAAGCGGACTCGGACGTGCCCATCGTCCGCTGCGCCCGCTCGGGCAAGCCCGTGGCCCCCGGACCAGGCCGCATGTGCCTGCCCCTCCTCATTCGCGGGCACCCCATCGGCGCCATCGAGCTGTGCGTCACCGGCGACGACGCGCTCGATGCGCAGCGCCGCGCCCTGTTCGAGGCGACGGCCGACAGCACCGCGCAGGCGCTGGAGCGCGCCCGCCTCTACGCGCTCGAGCAGCTGCGGCGCGAGGAGCTCGAACGCAGCAACCGCCTCAAGGACGACTTCCTCGGCATCGTGAGCCACGAGCTGCGCACGCCGCTGTCGGCCATCCTCGGCTGGTCGCGCATGCTCAAGCGCGGCATCGTGACGAGCACCGAGGCCCAGGACCGCGCGCTCGAGGCCATCGAGCGCAACGCGACGCTGCAGGCGCGCCTCGTGGACGACCTGCTCGACGTGTCGCGCATCGTGAGCGGGAAGCTGGACCTCGAGATGACGAGCGTCGACCTCGCCGCCGTAGTCGACGCCGCCATCGACTCGGTGCGACCCACGCTGCTGGCCAAGGGACTCGAGGTGCGCCTCGACATCGCCAG
>DATJYG010000314.1:0-7461 GCA_035499695.1 Polyangiaceae bacterium | reverse complement strand
GTCGGCGAGAGCGAAGGCCCGTCGGCGAGAGCGAAGGCCCGTCGGCGAGAGCGAAGGCTCGTCGGCGAGAGCGAAGGCCCGTCGGCGAGAGCGAAGGCCCGTCGGCGAGAGCGAAGGCCCGTCGGCGAGAACGAAGGCCCGTCGGCGAGAACGGAGGCCCGTCGGCGAGAGCGAAGGTCCGTCGGCGAGAACGAAGGCCCGTTGGCCAGAACGAAGACGCGCCGGCGAGAGAGAGAGGCCGCCGCCCGGAAGGGCGGCCGTCTGGACTCCATTCCCCGGCGATCCTCATCTCCTCCGAGGACGAGAGAAAATGCTCGAGAGGAGGAGCAGCACGCCCATGGCGATGGCCACTCCACCCAGCCACTTGGTCGTCGTGATCTCGTGCCTTCTCCAAGACTCCAGGGCCTCGAGACCAGCAACGAGTCCGATGGCTGTGTAGATCACCTGCCGGCCGGCCGCGTATATCGCCCGGGCTCCTTCCTGGACACCTTTGACCCGGACATCGAGCTCACCGCGGTTGGCCTTCGAGAGGTACCGCTTCATGTCCTCGGGCAGGGTCATGGCACTCATGGCCATGTCCCGGATGGCTTCCATCGCCATCTGGGCGAAGTCCCGGTTACCGAGGACGAACTCCCGGAGGTACGGCTGGATGATCGAAACCGGCTCGAGCTCGGGATCGAGCAGGGTGCAGCATCCATAGAGGAGAAGGATGGTCCGCTCGAGGAGCACCCAGTCCTTCGGGATGTGGAATGCGCCCGAGAGCTCGCGCAAGCCGATGTTCATCTTGCGCAGATCGAGGAGGTTCTCGAATCCCCTCGCCGGATCCACCTTGATGTCCTTCAGGTTGAAGCTGTCGAGGCGCACCTCCTCCTGGAACCGGCGGTGGAAGTATTCGATGATCTTCTCGCTCACCCCCTCGTCGGTGGTGCGTGAGATGAAGCCCATCTTGCGCATGGATCGCACCAGACGGTCGGTGTCTCTCCGGAGGACCCCCTCGAGGAACTCGGGGATCCCCTCGCGCATCTGGGGACTGAGCTCCGCGACCGCCCCGAAGTCGAGGAGGACTATCGATCCATCCCTCTGGACCAGCACGTTCCCCGGGTGAGGATCGGCGTGATAGACGCCGTCCACGAAGATCATCTGGCAGTAGAGGCGCACGAGGCGCGTGGCCACGTCGCGGCGATCGACGCCGAGGGCCGCCATGGCCGCCATGTCGCTCACCTTCACACCCTCGACGAAGGTCGTGGTGAGCACGCGCTGCGTGCACAGGTCGCGCACGGGCTTCGGGAAGATCACGTGCGCGTCGGCCGTGAAGTTCTTGGCGATCCGCTCGATGTTCTTCGCCTCGAGCGCGAAGTCGAGCTCCTGCGACAGCAGCTCCTTGATCTGGTGGTAGTACGCGTCCAGCCCCTGCACCGGGACGAACCACTGCACGATCGCCATGATGCGGCGGATGGTGCGCAGGTCGAGCCGCACGATGCGGTCGATGTCTCGGTGCTGCACCTTCACGGCGACCCGCCGGCCGTCGACCAGACGCGCCGCGTGCACCTGGCCGAGGGACGCGCTTGCAATGGGCTCCTCGTCGAGGGAGGCGAAGCGCGACATCGCGTCCCCGAGCTCGCGCTTCAGGCGTTTCTCGATCTCGGCGAACGGGCGCGGGGGCACCTGGTCCTGCAGGCCCTCGAGCTCGGCGCGGAACTCGGCGGGGAGGAAGTTCGCCATGATGGAGAGCAGCTGCCCCACCTTGATGAAGAGCCCCTGCAGCCGCAGGATCGTCGCGTACACGCGGCGCGAGTTGCGCGTGTGGACGTCGCCGATGTTCGCGTCACGCCACGCGCGGCCGAAGAGACGGACGCGGAAGCCGAGCCAGAGATAGCTGGCGATGACGAGGAACGTCGTCGTGTAGGCGCGCAGGAACCGCCATGCGCTCACCGAGGCCCCACGATGCACGACCGTGCGGGGGGTACGCGGTGCGAGCGCCAGGGCGTGCCCCGGCTCCTTCGGCGTCGCGACGTTCGGCGCGGACATGGGCCCCCCCCGTTCACTCCACCACGTCGAACTCGGCGCGCCCCACGAGCTGGCCGTCCTCGGTCTCGACGTCCACCGTCCAGTGGCCCACGAGGTCCTTCGGCAGGTCGCCCTCGGTGAGGGACGAACGCAGGCGGACGACGCCCTTGGGGCCGGCGACGCGCGAGGTCTCCTCGGTCGAGCGATGCACCTCGACCCCGCGGTGCCGCCAGACGTGGCGCAGCCTGTCACCCTTGCCGCCCGGAACGACGACGTCGGTGACGGCGATGAGCTCCTGGATGACCGACGGATTGAGCTTCGTGACCTCCATCGCGAGCCGTCCGTCCGGCAGCTGCTTGGGGCCCACCGCCGCCGACGAGACGTACATCGGCACGGGGGGGATCGCGGCGCGCGCCTCGTAGGCGAGGCCGACGCCTGCGCCCAGCGAGAGCAGGAAGATCGGCACGTAGATGCGTCTCCTGAAGGTTCGACGCGTGACGTGCAGTGTCCAGAAGCTGACGACGGCGATGCCGGCCGCGGCGAGGAGCGTCCAGAGGGTCCTCGTGTCGGGGAGCAGCGCCGGGATGACAAGGTTGAGGCACGCGAAGAGCGCGAGGCCGTGGAACAGCGACGCGAGCCACCTCCAGCGCATCAGCACGCGGTCGAACACGATGTCGAGCGTCGACACGATGGCGCACGCGCCGAGGAGCAGGACGAACCAGCCGTTGCGCGCGTCGAACGTCGTCGACTTCCAGTAGAAGGGAAGGAGGAAGAAGAGCATCCCCTGGTAGAGGTTCTTCAGCGCGTACGTCATCACGTAGAAGCGCACGCGCGTGCGCGGGTCGGTCGCCTCGAACGCCCGCAGCTCTCCGCCCGAGCCGAAGAGACGGTAGAGCAGGACCACGAGGAGCCAGGCGAGCCCGAGCGTGACGGCGAGCCAGCGCGCGTGGGAGAACCCCTCGTGCGCGAAGAAGACGACACCGGCGCCGATCGCCAGCGCGTAGGCCGAGTGCATCCACCAGAGCTTGCGGCCGTGATCGCGAAGGAAGCGCCGAACCCGCGTCGTCAGGCGCATCGGGGGCGCCACGCCCAGGTCGAGGCTGGGGGCGCGTTCGCGTCCGATCTTCACGTTGGAGGGGATCTGCGAGGCCAGGAGACGCTCCAGGAGGTGCATGGAGTGTAACTCGGGGGTACAACCCCGCCCTGTGAAACGGCCCGCCTCCCTCGCGTTGTTCCTTGGCCTCGTCACCACGGTCGCTTGCGGTGGCGAAGCTCCGGCTCCGGTCGCGCCGCAGCCTCCCCCTCCGCCTCCGGTCGCGAGCGCCCCGCCCGTCGCGCCCGCCTTCGTGCCGCCGCTTCCGTACCCGGACGCGCGCCGCGAGGACACCGTCGACGACATGCACGGCGTGAAGGTGCCCAACCCGTATCACTGGCTCGAGGACGGCAAGAGCGACGAGGTCGGGAAGTGGGTCGACGCCGAGAACTCGCTCGCCCGCGACTATCTCGCGAAGCTGCCCGAGCGCGACGCGTTCGCCGCGCGGATGAAGGAGCTCTTCTACGTCGAGCGGGTGCTCGTGCCCATCCGGCGCGGCAATCGCCTCTTCTACCGCCGTCGCGAGGCGGGCAAGGAGAAGTTCCTCGTCTACTGGCGCGAGGGAGCCTCGGGCCAGGAGAAGTTGCTCCTCGATCCGACCCAGTGGTCGACCGACGGCAGCGCGGCGCTCGGCCGGTGGGAGCCCTCCTACGACGGCAAGCGCGTCGCCTACACCGTGAAGGAGAACAACGCGGACGAGGCCACGCTCTACGTGGTCGACGTCGCGACGAACAAGAAGAGCGCGGTCGACGTCATCCCGGGCACGGGGTTCTCGGGCATCTCCTGGACCCCCGCGGGAGACGGCTTCTACTACGAGCGCCTTCCGCCGGTCTCCACGCCGCCGGACCCCAACCGGACCGCGCACAAGGACGTCCGGTTCCACAAGCTCGGGACCGATCCGGCGAAGGACGCGATCGTCCACGCCGAGACCGGTGACCCGACGAAGCAGATCGGCG
Source organism: Polyangiaceae bacterium (assembly GCA_035499695.1). Lineage (GTDB taxonomy): Bacteria > Myxococcota_A > Polyangia > Polyangiales > Polyangiaceae > Palsa-1150. The sequence goes on along the minus strand of DATJYG010000314.1, from coordinate 3,405 downwards.
CGTCGCTCTCGCGCGACGGCCGGTGGCTCGTCGTGGAGATCGACCGCGGCTGGACCAGCAACGACGTGTACGTCCAGGACCTTCGCGCGAAGAACCCCACATGGCAGACGCTGGTGGAGGGCAAGGACGCGCTCTACAGCGTGTCGGTCGACCGCGGGCGCTTCTTCGTCCAGACCAACGAGGGCGCCCCGAACTACCGCGTCTTTCGCGTCGATCCCGCTCACATGGATCGCGCGGCGTGGCAGGAGATCGTCCCCGAGCGCAAGGATGCGACGCTCCAGGGCTTCGGCATCGTCGGGCATCGTCTCGCGCTCGACTACCTGAAGGACGTGACGAGCCACCCCGAGCTCCACGACGAAGACGGAAAGCTCGTCCGGGAGCTCCCGCTGCCCGCGCTCGGCTCGATCGGAGGCGTGAGCGGCGATCCCGACAGCGACGTCGTCTACTACTCGTTCGAGACCTTCACGTTCCCGACGGTCATCTACGAGGAGAGCGTTGCGACGGGGAAGCGCTCGACCTGGTACCAGCTCAAGGTGCCGATCGACCCGACGAAGTACGCGGTCGACCAGCTGTTCGCCACGAGCAAGGACGGGACGCGCGTGCCGTTCTTCCTCGTCCACGCCAAGGACATGCCGCACGACGGGAGCACGCCGACGTACCTGGAGGGCTACGGCGGCTTCCAGATCGCGAACACGCCCTTCTTCGCCACGAGCCTCTACCCCTGGCTCGAGCACGGCGGAGCGTGGGTGATGGCCAACCTGCGCGGTGGCAGCGAGTACGGCGAGGAGTGGCACCGGCACGGGATGCTCCACGAGAAGCAGCACGTGTTCGACGACTTCTTCGCCGTCGCCGAGGAGCTCGCGAAGCAGGGCGTCGCCCGCGCGGACAAGCTGGCGATCTACGGCGGGTCGAACGGCGGGCTGCTCATGGGCGCCGCCATCACGCAGCGCCCGGAGCTCTTCGCCGCGGTGCTCTGCGAGGCGCCGCTGCTGGACATGGCGCGCTACCCGCAGGTCGGCATCGGCAAGGTGTGGATCCCCGAGTACGGATCACCCGACGATCCCGGGGACCTCACCGCACTGCTCGCGTACTCGCCGTACCACCACGTGACGAAGGGCACGAAGTACCCGCCGCTGCTCATGCTCACGCCCGACAGCGACGACCGCGTCGACCCGATGCATGCGCGCAAGTTCGTCGCCGAGATGCAGTGGGCGTCGACGGGCGGTCCGGTGCTCATGCGCGTCGAGAAGCACTCGGGGCACGGCGGAGCCGACCTCGTGAAGGCCAACGTCGAGAAGATCGCCGACGAGTACGCGTTCGCGCTGGCGCAGCTACGCGGGCACTGAAGGGGGTCAGCTCTTGCTCTGCAGGTACTTCTCGAGGCCCTTCACGGTCTCGACGAGGTTCGGCTGGATCTTGCCGACGAGGAACTCCTCGACGATCTTGCCGACCTTGCCGGCGAGGAAGCCGGGGACGCCCTTGATCTTCTTCGCGTCGATCTCGAGCTTCCCGCGGATCTGGAGGATCGTCTTGCCGGGGCCGTCCTCGATGAACTCGTTGCGCCCGCCGCACTGCACCGCGTCGGTGAACGCGTGCGTCTCGATGCGCCACTCGCAGGCCCACTGGTCGGCGAACCAGGTGGCGTAGTCGGTCCAGGACAGCATCGACTCGCTGAGCACGGCGCGCGCTGCCGCCGGGATCTCGCCGCCGCCGTGCCAGATGTTCACGAGGTCGCTTCGCGGGCCGTCGTCCTTGCGCGACTTGACCTCGATGTTCCGCACGTTCGGCAGGTAGGGGAGAAGCTTGACGATGTCGTCGCGGTACGCGGCGAAGACGACGTCACGAGGGAAGGGGATGCGGGCGTCGCTGCTGAGCTCCATGAGGCGCGCGAGAGTAGCGAGGCCGGGGCGGTCGCGCTATCGCTCTCGCATCGGCATGAGCGTCCGCATCGTCTACTGCACGGCCTGAGGCTACGAGCGCCACGCGGTCAGGTTGGCCGCGGAGATCAAGAAGGCCAAGGGCATCGACGCGAAGCTCGAGAAGGGCTCCGGCGGCATCTTCGACGTGTACGCCGACGAGAAGCTCGTCTTCTCCAAGCACCAGGAGCATCGCTTCCCGGAGCCGGACGAGGTCATCTCCGAGCTCTGAGCGTCAGTCTTCGTCCAGCTCCTCGCGATCGAGACGATCGAGGCCCTCGAACTCGTCGTGCTCCGGAGGGGGCGGGACGAGCGAAAGGGGACGGCGAGGCGAATCGCCCCGGATCGACGACACGTCGTGAAGGCCAGACTCGAAGCGGTCCCGCGGTTCCCGGGCGAGCACGCGCTCGAAGGGGGTGCGGTGACGACCGAACAGCATGATGCCCTCGGTAGTAGCAAGGGGCGAACCAGGCTCATTCCGGGGAACGCTTTCGGCCCAAATCCCGCGTGCACACCCGCACCTACCGCTGTCGCATCGCGGACAGTGCGTTTCCGCGCGAACACACCCGTGTGAGGATCGTGACGCGCGCGTCAGGCGCGTAGCGCGGATCGCAGCTTCTCGGCGACGGCAGCAGCCTCTGCTTCGCTCGCGTACTTGTGGCGCGGCCAGAAGAATCCGCGCAGACCGTCGCCGCGCTTGCGCGGGACGACGTGCAGGTGGGCGTGGGGGACGCTCTGGCTCACGCGGTTGTTCATGGCCACGAAGGTGCCGTCCGCGCCGAGCGCGCTCTCGACCGCCATGCTCACGCGGCGCGCGTGCTCGAAGAGCGAGCCGGCGAGCGCGGGGGGCAGGTCGGCGATCGTTTCGTGGTGCTCGCGCGGAACGACGAGCACATGTCCGGGGAAGAGCGGGCGTGTGTCCAGGAAGGCAACGCAATCGGTGCTCTCGAGCACGCGGTGCGAGGAGGCACGCCCCTCGACGATCGCGCAGAAGATGCAGCCTGACGCACCCACGGGGGCGCGAGGGTAATATGCGGCGCCGGATGCGGCGAGCGATCACGGTTCACTCGCTCGCCCTCGCCGCCCTCCTCGCGACGTCCCACGCGCACGCGGGCGACCCATTCGAGATCCAGGTCTACGACGGAACCGCGAATGCTCCCGGCGTGCCCGGCATCGAGCTGCACGTGAACGACTGGGCGACTGGCAACCGCGACGCGACGCCGCCCGAGGCGCCGCTCCACGGTCAATTCCACGCGACCCTCGAGCCCTCGCTCGGCATCCTTCCCTGGTGGGAGCTCGGCGGGTACCTGCAGAGCGCCGTGCGTACCGACGACGGCGTCGTCGACTGGGCCGGCGTGAAGCTGCGCTCCAAGTTCGTGACGCCCCCGTCGTTCGATCCGCACTGGCGGCTCGGGATGAACTTCGAGATCTCCTACCTGCCGCCCACCTACGATCACGACAGGTGGGGCAGCGAGATCCGCCCCATCGT
>DATJYG010000313.1:0-26446 GCA_035499695.1 Polyangiaceae bacterium | reverse complement strand
AGTTCTACGGCGCCAGCTACCACGAAAGCATGGCGGGAGGCTCGGACGACGAGCAACGCACCGCCGCCTATCGCGCCGAGAACGAGGCGCGCATCGGGTTCCTCGGGCGGTTCAAGGCGCCCGGCAAGGTGCTCGACGTGGGCTGCTCGACGGGTCTCTTCGCCTCCCAGCTGCGCGCCGCCGGATGGGACGCGATGGGCTCCGACATCTCGCCCTACGCCTGCGCCAGGGCGCGTGAGCTGCTGGGGCCGGACCACGTCTTCGAAGGGCAAGTGGAGAAGCTGGGGCCCCGACTCGAGCACACGCTCGACGCCGTGACGCTCATGGATGTCATCGAGCACTTCGCGGACGTCGTCACGCCGCTCCGGGCGATCGCATCGATGCTCCGCCCCGGCGGCGTCCTGGTGCTGCGCACGCCCACCCTGCACTCGCCCTTCTATGCCATCGCCGACCTGAGCTACCGCCTGTCTGCAGGCAAGTACACCGGGGCGGTGCTGAAGATTTACCACGCGGAGCACTTCTACTTCTTCAACGAGGAGAGCATCCGTCGGCTGCTCGAGAGCGTCGGGTTCGAGGTCCTCGCCATCGAGCCGGACCCCCTCCGGTGGGACAACTTCCGCACCGCCGAGCTGCGCCACGGCCACGTGGTCAACGCCGTGCTCGCGGCGGCGTACTTCGCCGGCAGGGCCGCGGGTCGAGGCCACGGGATGATGGTCGCGGCGCGCAGGCGCGCGGACGCGAGGGCGGCGGCATCGGCGCCGTGAGCACGCCGGAGATCTCCGTCGTCCTTCCCGTCTACGACGAGGAAGAAACCATCGGCGCCGCGATCGACGCCATACGGCGGCAGCTCGTGGCGCTGGGCGCGTCGTTCGAGATCGTAGCCGTCGACGACGGATCGCGCGACCGCACCCTCGAGAACCTCGAGAAGCTGGCAAGCGCGGACGAACACGTGCGCGTAGTCCCTCTGTCGCGCAACTTCGGCAAAGAGGCGGCGCTCGCGGCGGGTCTCGACGCAGCGCAGGGGCGCGCGGTCATCGTCATGGACGCCGACCTGCAGCACCCGCCGGAGCTCATCCCGCAGCTCGTGTCGCTCTGGCGCGAAGGCAACGAGGTGGTCAGCGCCGTGAAACAGTCGCGTGGAAGCGAGGGGCTTCTCTACGGCGCGATGTCGGGCCTCTTCAACACGATGATGGGGAGTGCGGCGGGCGGAAGCTTCCGCGGCGCGAGCGACTTCAAGCTGCTCGATCGCGAGGTGATCGACGCGCTGGCCCAGTGCCCGGAGCGCAACCGCTTCTTCCGCGGGCTGGTCACGTGGGTTGGCTTCCGGACGGCGCAACTACCCTTCGATGTGCAGAAGCGAGCAGGGGGCCGGACCAAATGGTCCGGGACGGGGCTGATCCGCTATTCGATGCGCAACCTCATTGCCTTCACCGCTTTGCCGCTGCGGCTCGTAGCGACAGCGGGTTTCGTCACGCTGGTTCTCGCCGCGGGGCTCGCCGTGCAGACGCTCTGGCGATACCTCAGCGGCCGCGCCGTCAGCGGCTTCACGACGGTGATCCTGCTGCAGCTGATTCTGGGCGGCTTGCTCCTCACGAGCATCGGCGTGATCGCGCTCTACATCGCCGAGATCTACGCCGAGGTGAAGGAGCGCCCGATGTACCTCGTGAAGAAGCGGAAGCAGTGAGCCGGCGGCGACCGGCTCGACATGCTTGAGTCCGACGTGGCCGGTGACTAGGCAGTCCCGCCGGATGCCGCGTGCAACGCCAAACTATCGCGTCCTCTGGTGTGAAGCAGGCTTGTGTTACCCGATGGACGGCCTCACTCAACGCAATCGGCACTCGTGATGTATCCGTAGTACACGTCCTCGACGCATCTCCACGTCTGCACACGCTCTGGACCACACACGTTGCATTCGCAGGTCGATGGGCCGAGCGGGGTTTCCGGTGGCGCGGCATCGGGCGTCCACCCTGGATCCATCATGCAGCTCACATCACTTTGCGGCAGGCACACGCAGCGATCCAGTCCGCCGTCGGGGGCGTACCAGTCGACCCGAACGAAATGCGAGCTGCACTCGGCGTTCATGTCGGCCGGACACGGCGTCGGACTCTGCGCCTCGACCGGCGTCGCATCCGTGTCGGCCTCGATCGCGCCGGCGTCCGAAGGACCCGACTGCGGGGCGGCGCCGCCGCCCGCGTCGGGCGTCGCCGCAACCTTACCCGAGCACGCGAGCGCCAGGATCAAGAGGAGGAAGGCGCCCACACATGCCAGCGAACGGACCATTGTCAGCAAGCTAGCAAGTGGGTACCCGGCGGCCGTGGCATCGGTGCGGCGCTTGATCCATCGCAGTCCGGCGGGGCCGTACCAGCTTTCCAAGCTAGGGCTTGCGCAGCTTGCAGTGGGACGGCCCGGCGCCCGTCACGAGACCCTTGTCGACGAGGGCGTCCACCAGGCACTCGGTGAAGAGGGAGAGATCGTGCGCGTCCATGTGCGAGCCGTCGGGCGCGTCGAACTGATCGAGACCCGGGTAGTCCTTGAAGTGGATCGTCGGCACCGACACGCTGTCGCGGAAGCGGTCCCAGTACTGGTCCCTCGGGTACCGCTGCGAGTCGAGGATCCAGTGGTCCCCCGTCGTCGGCGGACGGAAGAAGGCGACGCGCACGTTGCGCGCCGTCAGCTGGTGCAAGAAGGGCTCGACCGCGAGGGCCTGCTCCAGCCACGCCGCAGGATCCGGCGGCTTGGTCTGGCCGTACACCTGACGCACGCGCGCCGTGCGCGCCGCGCGCGCCTTCGCGGCGTCGACCAGCGAGTAGTCGGAGCTGCACGACCGGTCGGGCCCGTACGTGACGTAGTCGCGCTTGGGCCACTTGCCCTCGAGCAAGTTCTGCACGCCCGTCACCGGGTTCGCGACGACGAGATACGACTCGAAGAGCGCCCGCGCGTGGGCCTCGAAGCCCGCCGATAGATTCTTGCTCTCGTGGTAGTGGCGCACCCACGGCTCCTGGTCGTCCCAGTAGCTGCGCTCGAGGGCATGCTCGGCGACGTCCACGAAGACCACCGCGTCGTGCACGCGCTCGTCGGCCGCCAGGTCGCGCAGCGTGGCGACCGGGGTCTTGCCCATGACCGAGAGCTGGTTGATCCGGTAGCGCGGCAGCTGGTCCCGCATCACCTGCAGGTCCGCGTCGCAGAGCAAGCGCGAGCCGCCGACGAGGAAGAGCGGCGTGCGGCCGATGGGATGAACCTGGGAGCGCTCGTAGTCCCACAGATCCATGCTGTCGCCCGACGTCGGCACCATGCCGTAGCGCCGCCAGGCGCGCTCGATGACGGCCACGGCCGCCACGAAGAGCACGAGCGTGAGGGCCGCCGTGGCTCCCCACGGTCCCTCGGGAATGGGGCGCCTAGAACTGGAAGTAGATGAAGACACGCTCTCCTCCAGCGAGCACCAGGATGAGCACGAGCATCGCGGCGAGCGCGCCCGATCGCGCCCACCAGGGGGTCACACGCACGACGTCCTCGAGCGTCCGGTTGCGCATCAGCCCGTGCACCGCGAGCATCGCGGCCGTCAGGACGAGGGTCTCCCGGATCTGCAGGCGCGTCAGGTGCTCCACGCCACGCGGCGCGACGTGCCCGAACATGGCCGACACGATGACCCACGCGTGGTCGAACCGCTCGGCGCGGAAGAACACCCACGTGACGCACACGAGCGCGAAGGTGAGCAGCGCGAGCAGTACGCGCACCGGCCGGAGGGCGAAGACGGCGACGCCGCCGAACCGCTCGCGCAGGAAGCGCTCGACCGCCAGATAGATGCCGTGCAGGCCTCCCCACGCCACGAAGTTCCACGATGCGCCGTGCCAGAGTCCCCCGAGCAGCATCGTGAGCATCAGGTTGACGTAGGTGCGCCGCGCGCCGCGCCGGTTGCCGCCGAGCGACACGTAGAGGTAGTCGCGCAGCCACGTGGAGAGCGAGATGTGCCAGCGCCTCCAGAAGTCCGAGAAGCCGATGGACGCGTAGGGGAAGAGGAAGTTGTCCCGCACGTGGAAGCCCAGGCAGTGCGCGGCGCCGATGGCGCACACGGAGTAGCCGGCGAAGTCGAAGAAGATCTGCCCGGCGAAGGCGAAGCTGCCGGTCCACGCGTCGAGCGGTCCCATGGCGCGGAGGCCGACGAGCGCGCGGTCGGCCACCGGCGCGAGGATCGCGTCGGCGAGGGCGACCTTCTCGAACATCCCGAGCGTCATCATCGCGAGCCCCCAGGCGAGCTGGTTGCCGCCGACGCGCTTGGGCTCCTCCGCTTGCGGGAGGAACGTCTCGGCGCGCACGATGGGGCCCGCGACGAGCAGCGGGAAGAAGGCGACGAAGAGCGCGTAGTCGAGCGGGCTTCGTGCCGGCTCGATGCGCCGCCGGTACACGTCGATGGCGTAGGCCATCGACTGGAACGTGTAGAACGAGATGCCGACCGGAAGCACGATGCTCGGTACGGCCGGGTGCCAGTGCCACCCGAAGAGCGCCCCGGCGGCCGACGCGTTCGCGAGCGCGAACTTGCCGTACTTGAAGACCGAGAGCAGCCCCAGGTTCACCACGATGCTGGCGACGAGCAGGAGCTTTCGTCGCCCCGGGGAGGCGCTCGCGTGGATGCCGCGCGCGACGAACCAGTCGAGCAGCGTCGTGAACCAGAGCAGCAGCACGAACGGCGGGTTCCACGTCGCGTAGAAGAAGTACCCGCCGAGGACGAGGCCGACCTTGCGCGCCGTCCACGACAGCGGCGCGAGGTGGTACACGACGAGCACCACCGCGAAGAAGGCCAGGAATGCGTAGGAGTTGAACAGCAAGTCCCGCGGCTTCCTGTACCGCCGATGGGGGCGGCAATGCGACGGAAATGACCAGCGCGAGCGTGGGGCCAACGGGCGGGTGCCTGCAGGGCACGAACTGCGAGCATCGCCTAACCTGCGAGGGCCATGCGCGTCCTCGTGGGAACCAGCGGCTACTCGTACAAGGAGTGGAAGGGCCCCTTCTACCCGAAGGACCTCGCGGCCGGCCGCTTCCTGCCGTACTACGCGGAGCGGCTGCCGACGGTCGAGATCAACAACACCTTCTACCGGATGCCGACCGCGAAGCTCGTCGAGGGCTGGGCGGCGGAGGTGCCCGAGTCGTTCGCGATGGCGGTCAAGGCGCCGCAGCGGATCACGCACATCAAGAAGCTCCTCGACGCGAAGGATCCGACGGACGTCTTCGTCCGCACCGTGAGCGCGCTCGGTCCCCGATTGGGCCCGCTCCTCTTCCAGCTCCCGCCGTTCCTCAAGAAGGACGCGGCGCGCCTCGGCGCCTTCCTCGACGCGGCGCCCAAGGGGCCTCGGTACGCCTTCGAGTTCCGTCACGCCTCCTGGTTCGACGACGAGGTCTGGACCCTCCTGCGCGCGCACGGTGCAGCGCTGTGCGTGGCGGAGGGCGAGTCCCTCGAGACGCCGCTCGTGGCGACGGCCGACTGGGGCTACGTGCGCCTGCGCAAGGACGAGTACCCGGACGCGCTCGTGGCCGAGTGGGCCGGGAAGATCAAGGCGCAGCCGTGGAAAGAAGCCTTCGTCTACATCAAGCACGACGAGGGCGACGCCCCCTCGGTCGCCCGCCGGCTCACCTCCGCCATCGGCTGAAGGGTCGGCACCTGTCCCGTGCCGCCCCCTGATCTGTCCGGGACACCCCCTCGGCGGATCCGAGTCGAAGAATTCCGCGCGCTTTGCGGCTGGCCTCGCCCTTGCTGGAGCAGGGCGCCATACTGGAGGAGAGCCAGGCATGGAGCCGAAAGACATCACCGTCGAGATTCTGAAGGACATCCGCGACGAGGTGCGCCTGACCCGTAGCGACCTGTCCGCTCGCATCGATGGGACGAACTCGCGCCTGGACGAGACCAACGTCCGGCTCGACCGCATGGATCAGCGCCTGACGGCGACCGAGATCCACATCGCAACGGAGCTCGTTGCGGTCGCAGGCGCTTTGCGCGAGGTGCGCGACGACCTTCGTCAAGACCGCGCGCTACGTGCCCAGGTCGACGACCACGAGCGCCGCATCGCGGCCATGGAACGGCGCACTACCGGCTGAAGCAGATGCGGGCGTAGATAGCGGCCGGGAAGGTGGCCAGGCACGCGGCCACCAGCGTCGCCACCTTGCTGAAGGGTTGCATCGCGAGCGCGATGACCGGCGTCGCGAGCAGCGCCGCGAGCACGAGCGTCGCCGCACCGGCGAGCATCAGCCGCGAGGACGGCAGAGACGGCGTGGGTCTGCTCGCCCGGGGAGGTTCCCGATACGGCGCAACAAGGGGCACCCAAGGAGTGTATGCTGCGCGCCGTGTCGACGCCTGACTCGTCCGCTCCGGCTGAAAAACCGGTACTTCTTCCCAAGTCTGTCACGCACTTCGGGCTGAACTCGATCGCCCTCCTCATCGTGCTCGCCACGATGTACGGGCTGCGCACGCACCTCTTGAAGGTGAAGGACCCGATGATGGCGCTCTGCGCCGCCGTCGCGATCCCGGTCATCACCTTCGACGTGCTGATCCTCAAGGTCCACAAGCGGTCGACCACCGGCATCGACTGGGACCGCGACTTCAAGCCGGCCTGGGGCCGCGTCGGCACCAAGCTCCTCGGGTTCATCGCGACGCTCGCGCCGTTCGCCCTCGCGTACTGGCTGTTCCCCGAATACAACGCGCCGTTCTACGACCCGTTCTACCACCTGCTCCGCAACTTCGGCCCGGGGCTGATCGCCGCGAGCGTCCTCTACTTCACGGTCGTCGACGGCCACATGAAGCAGCCGTACGACTCGTACTGGCAGCTCGGCCGCGCGGTCCTCGGGCACAAGGAAGACGCGAACGGCAAGGAGATCGCGAACCACTACAAGGGCTGGCTGGTCAAGGCGTTCTTCTTCCCGCTGATGTTCGTGTGGCTGAACAACAGCACGAACAACGTCGTCCACTTCGATCTGTCGAACGCGAACTGGAACAACCTCCGGCTCTACGACTTCCTCTACGACTTCATCTTCTTCATCGACCTGCTCTTCACGACGGTCGGCTACGCGGCGTGCTTCAAGCCGCTCGACACGCACATCCGCACCGCAGAGCCGAGCTTCCTCGGCTGGGGCGTCGCGCTCTTCTGCTACGAGCCGTTCTTCAGCGGTCTGTTCGAGCGCCAGTACGTGAAGTACGGCGGGCCGTACGGGTTCGGCGGCTGGCCGTTCCTCATGGCGCACACGAACCTGCGCTGGGTGTGGGCGTTCACGATCATCGCCCTCATCACGATCTACGTGCTCGCGACCGTGGCGTTCGGCATCCGGTTCTCGAACCTCACGCACCGCGGGATCCTCACGAACGGGCCGTACCGCTTCACGAAGCACCCGGCCTACGTGTCGAAGAACCTCTCGTGGTGGCTGGCGTCGATCCCGTTCGTGAACATGGAGAACTGGCAGCTCACGATCAAGCACTGCCTGGCTCTCTTCTGCATCAACTTCATGTACTTCATGCGCGCGAAGACGGAGGAGTGGAACCTGTCTCGCGATCCGACGTACGTGCAGTACGCCCTCTGGATGAACGAGCACGGCGCGCTCAGGTTCATCAGGAACATCTCCTTCTTCGGGTACAAGCCGTTCCTCTACAGCCCGTGGCCGGAGGGGCACCACCGCAAGATGCCGATCATCCCGAGCGACTACCACTGGGACGAGTCGCTCGGCGGCAAGGTCGAGGCTCCTGCGCCTGCAGCGGAGGAGGAGAAGGCGGCCTCCGAGTCCGAAGAGAAGCCCGCGCCCGAGAAGACCTAGACGAGCTCCGGCAACGTCCGAACGACGTCCGGCGCCCGTGCATCGAGCTCCGGGAGGGGCCAGACGACATCCGGGACGGGGCGAACGACCTCCGGCCAGTGGGGGTCGACCTCCGGGCAGGTTCGGTGGACCCCCGGGAAGCGTGGGACGACCTCCGGGCTGGGCGAGTCGACCTCCGGGCCGTGCAGGTCGACGTCCGGGCCTTGGCCGTCGAGCTCCGGGCGCGATCGAACGACCTCCGGGCAAGTCGGGACGACCTCCGGGCACGGACAATCGACCTCCGGGGCGGGGAAGTCGACCTCCGGGAACGACGAGACGACCTCCGGTCCGGGCGAGTCGACCTCCGGCAAATGCGAGTCGACCTCCGGGAAGCGCGAATCGACCTCCGGGAAGCGGCGGGCGAGCTCCGGGAAGGAGCGGTCGACTTCCGGGAAAAATGAGGCAAGACTCGGCACCGGCCCATCGCAAGCGGAGCAGCGCATGCCCAGCAAGGCGTCTCACCGGAGATTCATCGTCGTTCTCAAGTCGCCGCGATCTGCGGATGCCTACATCGTGTACGGCCACGCGATCGTCACGAGCATGACGGGCAATTCGTGGTTCCCCAAGCCATCCCCCTCGCTCGGGAAGGTGAAGGCGGGGCTCAAGGCCCTCGAGAAGGCCCAGGCGGCCACGCTGATGGGCGGGATGGGCAAGGCGACCGCGCGAAACGACCTGCGCGATGCCGTCCATCGGCTGCTGCAGCAGCTCGCGAGCTACGTGCAGAAGATCGCCAACGCCCATCCGGAGGAGGCGCTGGCGATCATCCAGAGCTCCGGCATGTCGGCCAAGAAGGGTTCGGGGTCGCGCGCGCACGTCTCCAGGGCGCGGCGACACGTCAACTCCGGGTCTGCGCGCCTCACCCAGCCCGTTGCGGGCGATCGCGCCTCCTACCGCTGGCAGAAGAGCCTCGACGGCTGCAACACGTGGATCGATCTGCCGGACACCACGCAGTCCTCGACCGTCGTCCACGACCTCAAGCCCGGCACCACGGTGCACTTTCGCCACAAGGCGGTCACGCTCGACGGCGAGGGCGACTGGAGCGACCCCATCGCGTACATCGTCGACTGAGCCCGTCAGATGGGGAGACGCTGCCTGCCGGAGATGGCCGCGGCGAAGAGATCCCCCGTCTTCTCCACGCGCTCGAGCGCCGTTCGCACGGTGAACTTCGTGGGATCGAGGTCCTCGGTGACCTCGTCCCACGTGATGGGCATCGACACGACGGCGCCGTCGCGGGCGCGGATGGTGTACGGCGACACGATGGTGCGCCCCTCGCCGTTCTGGCCGTAATCGACGTACAGCTTGCCGCCGCGCTTCTCCTTCATGCGCTCGACGGTCGCTATCTTCGGGAGCACCTTCGCGACGGCGCGCGCGATCTGCTCGGCGAACCCCGTCGCCTGATCGTGCGTGGGGCCAGGGGCGATGGGGACGACCACGTGCAAGCCTCGCTTGCCGCTCGTCTTCACCGCGCTCTCGAGCTTCAGCGCGTCGAGCAGCGTGTGGACCGCATGGGCCACCTGCACGAGGTGTGACCAGGGGCCGTCGCCAGGGTCGAGGTCGAGCACGATGTAGTCGGGCAGGGCCAGCGCGTGATCGATGGCCGCGCGCGTCGTCGCCTCGGGCGGCACGTGCGCGCACCACTGGTGAATCGTCAGCGCCGCGAGGTTCGCCAGCCACTGCAGCGTCTCGACCGAATCGGCCACGATGCGCTTCTTGTTCTCGTGGCGAGGCCCCGTGTCCACGAGGCGCACGAACTCGGGCGTCTTGTCCGGCGCGTTCTGCTGGTACCACTCCTCGCCCTCGATGCCGTCGGGGTAGCGCTGCAGCGTGAGCGGCCGCCCCGCGAGGTGCGGGAGCATGTAGGGCGCGATCGCCGTGTAGTAGTCCCAGATCTCGCGCTTGGTGATCCCGTCGTTCGGGAAGAGCACCTTGTCCGGGTTGGCGAGCTTGAGGCCCTTGGGCGCGTGGGGCGCCGGCGCCGCGGCAGCCGCCGATCGCGGCACCGTGAGCGTGCGCTCGTCGACGTCCTGCACCAGGTCCTTGACGGACTCCATCGGCGTCTTGTCCTCGCGACGAGCGATGAACCGCGGCTGGCGCATCGAGCCGTCGGGCGTCCACTCGGAGAATGCGCACTCGATGACGTGCCTGGGGGTGACCCAGTGCGCGTCGCGCGTCTTCGGCACGCGCTCGGCCTGCGGCTTGGGCACCTCGTCGGGCTCCAGCCGCTTCACCCACTCGCGTCGATCGTGGTCCGAGAAGCCGGTGCCCACGCGACCCGCGAACACCAGTTTGCCGTTCTCGACCACGCCGAGCGCGAGTCCCCCCATGCTCTTCTCGTTGCCCTTGAGCGGGATCCACCCGATGACGGCGCAGTCCTGCCTCCGGTCGAAGCGGATCTTGAGCCACTGCTGCGACCTCCCGGCGACGTAGGCGGACCCGCGGCGCTTGGCCATGAGGCCCTCGAGGCCCGCGTTGCGCGCGGCCGGGAGGATCGTCGCGAGGTCGCCCTTCACGTCACGCGAGAAGGAGAGCGGCGCCCCCTGCCCTTCCATCAGCTTCTCGAGCAGCTCGCGCCGCACCTCGATGGGCTCGGCGCGCAGATCGCGCCCGTCGAGCCAGAGCAGGTCGAAGGCGGCGAAGCCGAGGTTCGCCTGCTTCGTCTCGCCCGCGATCCACGCCTGCAGCGCGTGGAAGCTCGGCCTCCCCTGCTCGTCGACCGCGCACGCCTCGCCGTCGACCACGCACTCGCGCGCAGGGAGCCGCGCGATCCCCTCGGCGATGGGGCCGAAGCGGTCGGTCCAGTCGTGGGAGCGCCGCGTGTAGAGGTGCACGTCGTGGCCCGCCTTGCACGCGAGCAGGCGATAGCCGTCGTACTTCACCTCGAAGAGCCACTGACCGGGGTCCGCCAGCGTCTTCGTCGGGGTGGCGAGCATCGGCTCGCCGACGAGGTCCTTCAGGGCGCGCGCGCTCGTGCCCTTCTCCGAGGCGCCCACGCGCCTGGGGCCGCGCGTCGCTTGCCGCCCGGTCACCACGGATTGCGGTCGCTCAGCCACGACGTCGTACGCGGGGTTCGCGTGCGCGTCCTTCGCCTTGAACATGAGCCACTGCGACTTGCCGCTGCCGCCCGCCCCGTCGTCGCCGCCCTTGCGCCCGGTCTTCACGAGGTGCCAGTCGCCCACGAGCTTCTCGCCGTAGAGGCGCACGTGAAGATGCCCCTTCTCGAGCATCGCGTGCTGCTGCCCCGGGGGCACCGTCTCGTAGGTGCCGCGATCCCAGATGAGGACGTCCCCGGCCCCGTACTCGCCCTCGGGGATGCGCCCCTCGAACGCGTTGTACTCCATGGGGTGATCCTCGGTCTGCACCGCGAGCCGCTTGATCGCCGGGTCGTAGCTGGGCCCCTTGGGCACTGCCCAGCTGGCCATGGCTCCGTCGATTTCGAGCCGAACGTCGTAATGCATCCGCCGCGCATCGTGCTTTTGCACGACGAAGGCGAGCCCTGTGCTGGGGTGGGGCGCCGCTGGGGCCGTTTTCTTTCCCGGCTCTGCAGGCTCTTGCGACGATCCCCGAGGCTCGGGAGTAATCTCGAAATGCCGCTTCGCCTCGTAGGTCGCCAGCCGTTCAGTGCTGGTGGGCTTGCGCGACGCCGGCTTCGTCCTAGCCATCGGAGCTACCCATGCGCGCCTTCTGGTCCGGCGAAATCGCCTTCGGCCTCGTGACGATCCCGACGAAGCTGTACACGGCGACCAAGGATCTCACGCCTCAGTTCCACCAGCTGCACAAAGAGTGCGGCTCGCGCATCAACCTCGTCCGACGCTGTCCCAAGTGTCAAAAGGACCTCGCCTGGGAAGAGATAGGCAAAGGCTACGAGGTGTCCAAGGGCGAGTACGCGCTCTTCACCAAGGAGGAGCTGGCGAAGATCGAGGGTGAGGACGAAGGCGGGACGATCGAGATCGTCGAGTTCGTCGACCCGCTCGAGGTGGACCTCGCGTACATCGAGAAGAGCTACTGGATCGCGCCCGGCAGCAAGAACGTGCGCGGCTTCGATCTCCTCCGCTCCGTGCTCGAGGAGACGAAGAAGGTGGCGCTCTCGAAGGTGAAGCTGCGCACGCGCACGCGCCTCGCGCTCGTGCGTCCGCGCGGGCGGCTCTTCTCGCTCGACATGATGCGCTTCGCCGAGGAGCTGGTCGCGGGCGACGAGCTCGCGCCGGCGGAGCAGAAGGCGCCGAGCCCGCGCGAGAAGCAGCTCGCGCTGCACCTGGTCGACGAGCTCTCGGGTCCCTTCGATCCCGCCAAGCACCCGGACGAATATCGCAGCAAGGTTCTCGCCGCGGTCGAGGAGAAGGTGGAAGCCGGCGAAGTGTCGCGCGAGGCGGCCGAGGAAGCTCCCGCCGCAGCAGCAAAGGGCGCACAAGTAATCGACCTCGCCGAGCTCCTCTCGCGATCGATCAAGGCCGCCGAGAAGCCGGGGCCGGCGAAGGTGAAGGGCGAAGAAGGCGAAGCGAAGCCTGCCAAGAAGGGCAAACGCGCCACAGGCTGATTAATCGGCCGATCCGCCCGCTTTTAATTCGCTGTCATCTCCATCACGTAGGACCAAATCGCACTGGCGCCCGCTTGCCCGGGGTTGCCCCGGTGCTTACCAATCCCGGTCTCTCGGCCCGGGTGGGGGAAGTCCTATTCGCGATTGGAGATGGATCAAGATGACCCCGAGCATTCCGCTGCGCGCTCTGATCGTCGCGATCTGGGCCGCAATACATCCAGCAGCGCCGAAGCTGCTCGACGCATCGGAGATCGCCGACGCCATCACGACTGCGGTCAACGAGGATCAGCAACCGCCCGTCTTCGGCAGTCGCGAGGAGGACGCCGCGATCATGGCGTACTGGGCGCTGCGCGAGAGCTGGCTGGCCAAGGGCGCCGTGGGAGATCACGGGCGCAGCTACGGCGTGTGGCAAGAGCCCGAGATCACCGGTCGCGCCGACGTGCTCACGCAGGCGCGCGCGTGGCTGGTCACGCTGCACGAAGGAAAGCGCATCTGCCCCGCGAGCCCCGCGGCTCCGCTGTCGGGCGGCTGCAACGTCGCGCGTTCGCTCGCCAACCGGCGCGTCGCGCGCGCGCGTGCGCTCCTCAACCAGGTGAGGCTGTCGTTCGCGGTCAGCGGCGACCCGTTCGCCGCGAACTAGCGACGGAGGGCCGCCTCGATCGAATCGGCGATCGTCTGCACGATCCTCACCCGTGCCCACTTCTTGTCGTTCGCTTCGATGAGGTGCCAGGGCGCGGGTGAAGTGCTCGTGCGATCGACCATGTCGCAGACGGCGCGCTCGTAGGCCATCCACTTCTCGCGATTGCGCCAGTCGTCGCGGGTGATCTTGAAGCGCTTGTAGCCGGTCTTCTCGCGCTCGCGGAAGCGGCGCAGCTGCTCCTTCTTGTCGATCTGCAGCCAGAACTTCACGACGACGACTCCGGCGCTCACGAGCGAGTCCTCGAAGTCGACGATCTCGCGATAAGCGCGCATCCAGTCCGCCTCGGCGGCGAAGCCTTCGACCCGCTCGACGAGCACGCGGCCGTACCAGCTGCGATCGAAGAGCGTGAAGTGCCCGCGCCTCGGCGCCGCGCGCCAGAAGCGCCAGAGATAGGGCTGCGCGCGTTCTTCTTCCGTCGGCGCCGCGATGGGCACGACGTCGTAGCGGCGCGCGTCGAGCGCCGCCGTCACGCGACGGATTGCGCCACCCTTGCCGGCGGCGTCCGGACCCTCGAAGACGACGATGCACGCGTGCTTCTCGCGGAAGCGCTTGCGCCGCGAATGGGCGTTGAGCGCGCCCTGCGCCTTCGGGAGTCGCTTGTCGTACTGCGCGTCGGAGAGTGACCGGGAGAGATCCAGCTCCTCGATGACGTCGCGCGCGTCGATGGGCGGCGGCGGAGGCGGTGCCCCGCGCACCTGCGTCTTGTGCCGCGTCGTGAGCCGGCTCTGGAGCATCTGGAGCAGAAGCCTCCCGACGGTCAAGTTGCGGTAGCGGCGATCGGCGGCTTCGACGACGTTCCACGGCGCCTCGGAGGTGCTCGTCTCGCGAAGGGCGTGCTCGCTCACCTCGCGGAAGCGGTCGTACCGGCGGTGCCGCTCCCAGTCCTGCTCCGACACGCGCCACGCGGTGCCCGGGCTCTTCTCGAGCTCCTTGAAGCGCTGCTTCTGCGCCTTCTTCGAGAGGTGCATCCAGAACTTCACGACGAGCGCGCCCTCGTCGACGAGCATCCGCTCGAAGCGCGAGATGGAGGCCAGCGATCGCGTGAGCTCCGAGCCGTGGATGCGCCCGTACACGCGGTCCACGATGGGCGCCGTGTACCAGGAGCCGAAGAAGACGCCGGTCTTTCCCTTCGGCGGCAGCGCGCGCCAGAAGCGCCACATCGGGGGCCGCGACAGCTCCTCGTCGGTCGGCTCCCCCATCGCGTGCACCTGGATGTGGCGCGGGTCCATCCACTCGAGCAGCAGGTTCACGACCTCGCCCTTGCCGCCGCCGTCCACGCCGCCCGAGAGCAGGATGAGCGGGAACTCGGCTTTCTCGAGCACGCGCATCTGCGCCTCGAGGAGCGCCTCGCGCAGCTTGGGGACCTCGCGCTCGTAGTCCTTCTTGTCGACTTGGTGGCCCAGCTCGGCGGACTCGAACATGCTTGGGCTCTTCTTAGTGCAAGTCCTTGCATCATGGGCGCCCCCACCGCATCAGCAGCCACTCCGCACGTGTCCCCGGACACCCCCCGATCTGTCCGGGACACCGGGTAGGCCGGAGCCCCCACCCTCTCCAGCGGCGCGTACCAAACGCCCCTGATCATTGCCTTGCTAATGATCTCGGTGTTTTCGAACGGCCGCTGGAGAGGGAGGGGGTTGCTCGGGTCCGTGGGCATGGTGAGTGCTCTGGCGGCCGCCCGTGAATGCGATCACGTTCGGGACGAAGCGGGCATTTCATGGTTTCTTGCGGGTGACGCGAAAGCAGCTCGGGGAAATGGGGCTGACGGCAGCGCGCTTCGACTTGCTCTCGACGCTCGTCGGCTCGCAACAGGGCAACCGTGGGCTTGCGGGCAGGCGGCAGAGCGAGATCCGGCGGGCGCTCGGGGTCACGGCACCCGTGGTGACGCGCATGCTGCGGGCGCTCGAGGGGATGGGGCTGGTGCAAAGGTGGAGGGAGAGGGACTGGGATCGGCGGCAGGTCCGGGTGGCGCTCACCGAGGCGGGGGAGCGGTGCATCGAGCAGGCGCGCAAGGTGATGCTGCCGCTGATGAAGCGCATCGTGCATCGCGCCATCTGCTTCGGGCAGCATCGAAACGCCGATGCGCGCTTCCGCCACATGGAAACGCTAGAGAGCTACCTACGCGAGTTGCGAGCGTGGTTCGGGGATACCGCACGGCTCTACTATCCGTGGGGGCATCCGGACGATTAGGGAGTGACGCTATCCGAGGGGGCGCCGCAGCTCCCGTGTCGAGAGGTGGTCCTCTATACTCGAACCATCAGCAACGCGAACGTGACCTTCTCGCCCGGCCAGCGGCTCGGGAACTACGAGCTCCTCGTCGAGCTGGCGGCGGGCGGCGCGGCGACCGTGGGGATCGCCATTTACCGCGGCGCGGCGGGGTTCGAGCGGCTCGTCGTCATCAAGCGGATGCACCGCGCGCTCACCAAGGACCCCGAGTTCACGGCGATGCTGATGGACGAGGCCCGGCTCGCGTCGAGCATCCGGCATCCCAACGTGGTCCCGGTCATCGACGTGCTGCGCGTGGACGACGAGGTGATCCTCGTCATGGACTACGTCGACTCTGTGGCGCTCTCGCAGCTGCTCAGGACGGCGGAGCGCACGGGCACGCCGGTGCCGCTGCCCATCGTGTCGCGCATCGTGCACGACGCCCTCGTCGGGCTGCACGAGGCGCACGAGGCGGTGGACATCCGGCGCCAGCCGCTCGGGATCGTGCACAGGGACGTGTCGCCGCAGAACATCATCGTCGGCGTCGACGGCTCGAGCCGGGTCATCGACTTCGGGATCGCCAAGGCGCGCAGCCGCATCGCCCGCACGCGCGCCGGGATCATCAAGGGCAAGTGCGGATACATGGCGCCCGAGCAGGTGGACGGACTGGAAGTGGACCGGCGGTGCGACGTGTTCGCCGCCGGGATCGTGATGTGGGAGGCGGTCACCGGCACGCGTCTCTTCCGCGGCGAGGACGAGTTCGACGAGATGCGGCGCGTGATGACCGCGCCCATCCCGCGGCCGTCGAGCCTCGTCGCGTGCAGCCCCGACGTCGACGCCCTGCTCGGGCACGCGCTCGCGCGGCGTACCGACGAGCGGTTCCAGACGGCCCTCGCCTTCGCGCGGGCGCTCGAGCACGCGATCCCTCCGGCGCCACCGGCGGCGGTGGGCAGCTTCGTCGAAGCGGTCTGCGCGCCGGAGCTCGACTACCGGTACACGCGGCTGCTCGGGATCCTCGGCCCGGAGCTCCAGAAGCTGAGCCCGAGGACCCCGAGGCCGCACTCGCATGCAGCGGCGGCGGCCCCTCCGCCGTCGCGGCAAGCAACGGTGCGCCTCGAGCACGCCCCGAGGACGCCGCCCGCGCCCCCGACCCCGACCCCGACCGCGACCGCGACCCCGACGCCGACCGCGACCGCGACCCCGACGCCGACCGCGCGAAGGCGATCGCTCGCCCCCCTGTTCGTCCTCGTGACCCTCGCCTCGCTGCTCGTCGGTGCCGCGGGCGCCTACTTCGTGATCAACCGCTGATCTTGTGCTTGCGCAGGTACGCGCGCACGTGGTGGCGCTCCATGCCACTCTGACGCGCCATCTCGCTCACGTTGCCGCTGGCCGACTGGTTGAGCGCCGTGAAGTACGACCGCTCGAAGTCGATGAGGGCCTGGCGCTTGGCCTCCGCGAACGCCGTGATGGGAGCACGGCCGCTCGCGTCCCCGTCACCCGCCGAGTCGACGCGGGTCAGGGCGAGCACGTCGTCGATGGCCCCCGGCGTGTCGGCGAGCATCGCGGCGACCGAGGCGACGTTCACGAGCTCGCGCACGTTGCCCGGCCAGTCGTGCAGCGCCAGGTTCTGCTGGATCCAGCCCACCACGGCGGCCGCGTGCTCGGCCTTGCCGGCGCGCTTGCAGACGCTCTCGACGAGCTGCGCGATGTCCCCGGGGCGCTCGCGCAAGGGCGGAAGCTCGACGCGCACCTGCGCGATGCGGAAGTAGAGATCGCTGCGGAAGCGGCCGGCGTTCATCTCGGCGGAGATGTCCCGGCGCGTGGCCGCGAGCACGCGGACGTCGATGGGCTCGAAGGCGGAGCCGCCCACGCGCTTCACCTGCCTCTCGGAGAGCGCCCGCAGGAGCTTCGGCTGCAGGTCCAGCGGCAACTCCCCGAGCTCGTCGAGGAAGAGCGTGCCCCCGTCGGCGTCGGCGAGCGCGCCCTTGCGGCGCTGGTCGGCGCCGGTGAACGCGCCCTTCTCGTGGCCGAAGAGGATGCTCTCGGCCAGCGTCGGCGGGATGCTGCCGCAGTCGACGACGACGAACGGCCGGTCCTTGCGCGGACTCGCCTCGTGGATCGCCTTCGCGACCATCTCCTTGCCCGTCCCCGTCTCGCCTAGGATGAGGACCGACAGCGGCGTCGGCGCGATGCGCTCGAGCACGCCGAAGACGCGCCGCATGCGCGGGCTGCGTCCCACCAGGGGACCGAAGCCGTCGGACCATCCCACGTCGACGCGGCGCTCGCCGCTCGGCTCGACGGTGAGCGTCGTGTGCCCGAGCGTCACCGCGGTCGCCGTCCGGACGACCGCCTCGTGGACCCGCAGCGGCCCCACGAAGGTGCCGTTGGTGCTGCCGAGATCGCGCACCAGGATGCCCTCGGTGACCGCGCGAAGCTCCAGGTGCGCCGCGCTCACCTCGGGATCGGCGAGGACGATCTGCGCGCCGGCGTCCCGCCCGACGACCACCGGGTCCACGTCGATGGGGTGGGTGGCGCCGTCGGCGGTGCGCACGGCGCCCCCGCGCACCACCCAGTGCACCTCCCGCTGGCGCGTCCGCTCGCTGCCGCCAGGGCCTTCCACACGGACCACGGTACCATACGTGGTCCGGCCGACGTTCAGTGCAACCCGGGGCTAAATGCGCGACAATCCATGGCTAGGCGACCGGCACGCCCGCTGCTCTAGAGGGCTGGAACAACCCCGAACCGGAGGTCCCCCCGTGCTTTCCACCAAGTGCGTCCTTCCCGCCCTCGCCCTCTGCATCCTCTCCAGCGCCTGCGCGATCAGGAACAAGTCGTCCCTCGCGAGTGACACGAGCGGCGCCGAGGACGTCGCCGGCACCGAGTCGGACACCGAGTCGCTCGCGTCGTCCTTCGTGAACCCGAGCGGCGGCGGCGTGAGCACCATGTCCCTCGCTCCGGGCGAGAGCGACCTGCACCTGGCCGGGGACACGACGACCGTCGGCAACCCGGGCTTCTGGTTCCAGCCTGCGGGCTGCGAGGAGACGACGGTGGACAAGAGCGGCCAGAGCGCGACCTTCGTGTTCAACGGCTGCACCGGCCCGCTCGGCCTCGTGGAGCTCTCGGGCACCGTCGACCTCACGTGGCAGACGGCGCAGAACCAGCTCACGCTGAATTTCTCGGCGCAGAACTTCAAGATCAACCGCGCCACCATCAGCAGCTGGCAGGCGACGGCGGTCGTCACGACGAACGGCAACGACCGCAGCATGACCTGGAACGCGACCCTGAGCGGCACCACGGGGCGCGGCCGCAGCTTCAGCCGCACCAACCAGAAGACGCTGCAGTGGACGGTCGGCGTGGCGTGCCTCGAGGTGACCGGTCAGTCCACGGGCACCATCCTGGGCGCCAAGCTGCAGACCACCTTCACGACCTGGAAGCGATGCGCCGACTCGTGCCCGCAGTCCGGGAGCGAGATCGAGGTGAAGAACCTCGGGAACAACGACGACATCGACATCAAGTACCTGGGCGGCGCCAGCGCCAACCTCACGATCGACGGCAAAACCGAGGAAATCGGGCTGGCCTGCGGCGATTGAACGTCTTTTGACAGGGGGCATGGTGCGGCGCGAGCATTCGCCGCATGCGAAGCATTCCCTGCGCGATCGCGCTCCTCGGCGCGATCGCGCTCGCCCTGCCGGCCGCAGCCGCGAACACGAAGCCGCCGACCGCCGGCGCCGCCGACGCGCCGAAGGCCGTGCCCCTGCCGGCCGATGCCATCAAGCGCCTCAAGAGCGGTGACCCCGGCCAGATCAAGAGCGCCCTCGACGACGTGCGCATGTCGGGCAAGTCCGGAGCGCCGGCGGTGCCTGCCATCGTCGACCTGCTGGAGAAGGGCCTCCCGCCGCCCCTCACGGTGTCCGCGATCGAGACGCTCGGCGATACCGAGAGCGAGGGGGCGAGCGAGGCCCTCTCCTGGTACACGCGCCATCGCACCGTGTCGATCCGTCGCGCCGCGGTGACCGCGCTCGCGCGCACCCGCGGGGCAGCGGCGGTCAAGGCGCTGCGGGGGGCGCTGTCGGATCCCGACCCGGCGGTGCGCGGGCTGTCGGCCACGGGCCTCGGGAGCATGAAGGCGAAGGACGCGGTGTCGGACCTCTTCGTCGCGCTCGACCACAAGGTGGCCGAGGCGGCGGCGTCGATCGGCCAGCTCTGCGCCGGCAACGAGTGCGACCGGCTCGCCGGCAAGCTGGGGAGCGTGCCGTTCGACATCGTCACGAGCGGGCTGGATCAGGTGCTCTTCCGTCCGGCCACCGACGTGAGCGACGACGTGAAGGTGAAGATCGTGGGGCGCGTTCGCGAGATCGGCACCGGCGAGGCCAACCGGTTCCTCAAGGACGTGCAGACCAAGTGGCCCAAGACGTGGTCGACGCGCGTGAAGCAGTCGATCGACCAGGCGGTGCTCGCGACGGCGGCGTCGCCGGGATCGGAGAGTGTGCAATGAGCCGGCTGCCTCGCTGGACCGGGACCGCGCTGCTCGCGGGCGTGCTCGCGGCATGCGGCGGAGGGCAGGCGCATCCGGCCCTCTTCTCGACGGACTGGACCGACGACGGCGGCATCTCGATCGGTCACGTGTGGGACCGCGTCGGCAGCTCCACCATCGCGCCCTCGGCCGACGTCGCCGTGGGCGTGTCGGGGCACACCGACAAGCTGATCGGCCTGCCGCTCGGGGGCGGGACGAAGTGGACCTTCGCGCACCCGCTCGACGCGCGTCCCATCGTCACCGGCGGGGTCGTCGTGGCCTCGGGCGGTGGCGAGGCCTTCGCGCTCGACGCGAAGACCGGCAGCGTGATCTGGCGCCGGCCGACCGGCGGCGTCCCCCTGCTCGGCGCGGGGGACGACGGAAGCGTCACGGTGCTCACGTTCCGCAAGTCGGGAGGCACGGGAAGCACGCTGCTCGCCGTGGCGCACGACGGCTCCGTGGTGCAGCAGATCGAGACGGACCGGCCGCTCGGGGTGCCTGCGGTGCTCGGCCGGCTCGCCTTCGTGCCGTGGGCCGGGCAGTACGTGTCGGTCATCGACCTGTCGACCGGCGACGAGGTGGCGCGCGTGACCCTGCGCGAGCAGACGACGCGCGCGTGGACGCAGGCGGGCAGCCTCTGGTTCGGGCAAAACAGCTACCTTCGCTTCG
Source organism: Polyangiaceae bacterium (assembly GCA_035499695.1). Lineage (GTDB taxonomy): Bacteria > Myxococcota_A > Polyangia > Polyangiales > Polyangiaceae > Palsa-1150. Next base: position 5,998 of record DATJYG010000313.1, on the reverse strand, counting down.
ACGCGCACATCCGCGACGCGTCGCGCGGCAAGGCGACGTCGGTGAACCTCCCGATGCGGGAGCTGCCCGGCACGCCGAAGCTCATGCCGCCCGGCGACCCGCTCGGCCCGGTGGCCGGGGCCGAGGACAAGGTGCACCTCTACGCGCGTCCCACGGGCACCGGCGACGGCGCCGCCATCGACAGCGGGCGGTGGTACGCCACGTACTTCCGCCTCGCGATGGGGTTCGGCACCGACAAGGGCAAGCTCGCGTGGGTGCATCTGCACGCCACGAACTTCATGGGCGGCGCGGCCTCCAGCGGGGGCGTCGTGCTGTGCGACGAGCAGGGCAAGATCACGACGCTCGACGCGAAGACCGGCGGCGTGCTCTCCGAGGCGGATCTCGGCGAGCAGCTCGAGTCGTGCACCGTCAGCATCGACGGACTGGCGGCGAGCGGGACCCCGGCCGACGTGAAGCCCCTCGCGCAGCAGCTCGCCGAAGCGGTGACCGCGGACGATCAGCAGCTCGTCGTCGCGCAGAAGCTGCTCCTGCGCGAGCTGGCGACCGTCGAGGACGACACGGCGACCAAGACGCTCGTGGACCTCGCGAGCGATCCGCGCACGAGCCCCGATCTGCTCGCCGACGCGCGCACGGCGCTGGCGAACCGGCGCAACGGCGCGAGCTACATGGAGGCGGCGCTTGCGAAGCACTACGACTACCTCAAGGACGTCCTTCGCTCTCCGCCGGTGGGTCCCATCGCGCAGGCGCTCGGCGCGATGAAGGAGAAGGCGGCGGCGCCGCTGCTCGCGGCGCACCTGCTCGACACGGCGGACACCGACGACGACGTGAAGCAGGCGGCCGCGGCGCTCGCGGTGGTCGCGAGTCCCGATCAGCTGGCGGCCCTGCGCCAGTTCTTCGCCATGTACCGGGCGACCGCCGAGAACGACGACATCGCGTCGGCCGTCGTCAGCGTGGGCCAGGCGCTCCTGACGCTCGACGACGGCGCGCGCGTGGCCGACGCCGCGAAGGACGACGCGACCGTGTCCTACGCGAAGGAGCGGCTGCAGGCGCTCCTGGCGGCGCAGCCTCCGGCCGCGGCGACTCCTGCGCAGGCGACGGATCCGAACAAGAAGAAGAAGTGAGATGGCGGCCCCCGCCGCCCCGAAGAAGATCCGCTACACCGCCCCGCAGCGCACCAACCTGGTCGTGCGCACGCAGGGGCAGCACGTGCCCCTCTTCGAGGACGTCTACCACAAGGTCCTCGCGATGCCGTGGTGGCGCTTCTTCGCCTTCGTCGGCGTGACGTGGATCGCCATCAACGGGGTCTTCGCGGTGCTCTACGCGGCGGTGCCGGGGTGCGTCTCGGGCGCCGCCCCCGGCGACCTCGAGGACGCGTTCTACTTCAGCGTGCAGACCCTGGCGACCATCGGGTACGGCGCGATGGCGCCGGCGACGCGGTTCGGGCACGTCGTGGTCGTGCTCGAGGCGCTGGTGGGCACCATCGGTGTGGCGCTCGTCACCGGCGTCACGTTCGCCAAGTTCGCCCGGCCGACCGCGCGCGTGCTCTTCGCGTCGAAGGCCGTCGTGCACATGCGCGACGGCGTGCCGCACCTGGTCTTCCGGCTGGCCAACTGGCGCGGCAACATGGTCGTCGAGGGGCAGCTGCGCGTGCTCCTGCTCATGCGCCAGACGACGCGCGAGGGCGACATGATCCGCATGCCCGTGGAGCTGCCCCTCGTGCGCGACAAGACGGCCCTCTTCGCGCTCACCTGGGTCCCGATGCACCGCATCGACGAGAAGAGCCCCCTCTGGGGCGGCCCCGAGGCGCGCGACAGGCTGCTCGCGGACAACGACGAGATCTTTCTCTCCTTCTCGGGGATGGACGAGACGCTCGGCCAGTCGATCCAGGCGCGCTATCGCTACCGGCTGGACGAGATCGTCTACAACGCGCGCTTCGCCGACGTGCTGACCATCGGGTCCGACGGCACGCGCAGCATCGACTACGCGCGCTTCCACGACGTCGAGGTCCTCGGGCAGCCCGGGGAGCTCGTGTGGGCTACGCCGTAGCGCCGTCGACGATGCCCATCTCCTCCTCGCGCGAGGACAGGCAGCACTCGCTGCCGACGGGGAAGGAGCTGCACGACTCGGGGCGGATCGCGTAGACGGCGCACTTGTTGTCGCCGCCCAGGTGCTTGCAGCGCTTGTCGCGGCGCAGGACGAGCACGATGGTGCCGTCGTCGCGCCGGGCGTACGGCGGACGCGCGAGCTCGCCTCGGCCGGCCTTCTCGAAGCGGGCGATGTCCTCTTTCTCGAGCTCGACCCGGTTGTCCTTGCAGCACGCGCCGCACTCGAGACAGTCGAGCTCGATGGTGCGGCTCGGGCCCGGGTGGATCGAGTCGCGCACGATGCGCTCGCGCACGATGCCGTAGCAGTCGTGAGGCACGCGCACGTAGGCCATGCCCTTGAAGGTGCCGCGGGAAAAGACGCCGTACTCGAGCTGCCCGATGTCCAGGGCAGACCAGTGGCCGAGGTCGCGCTCGTCACCCTCGCGCGGCTTCCGGAAGACGAGCCGTGCCTTGCGGGGGGCGATCCACACGACGGCGTGCCCGCCGGAGCGCACCCACGAGGCGGCCTCCGCGAGATAAGGCGAGCGGAAGCTCCGCACCACGGGCCGGACGACGCGCATGACCGGACGATATAGCGCTACTCTCGCCGCGACCGCCATGAGAGCCATCGTCATCCGCGAGCCGGGGGGACCCGAGGTGCTCGAGCTGCGCGAAGTGCCGACGCCCGAGCCGACGCGAGGCGAGGTGCGCGTGCGCGTGCGGGCGACCGCCGTGAACCGCGCCGACCTGCTGCAGCGCATGGGCCAGTACCCGGTGCCGCCCGGGTGGCCGAAGGACATCCTGGGCATGGAGATCGCCGGCGAGGTCGACGCGGTGGGAGAGAACGTCACCGAGCTGGCGAAGGGGGATCGCGTGTTCGGCCTGATCGGCGGCGGCGGGTATGCCGAGAACGTCGTGGTGCATGCGCGGACGCTCGCCCGCATGCCGCCCGACATGTCCTTCGCCGACGCGGCGGCGATCCCCGAGGTGTTCGTGACGGCGTGGGACGCCATGGTGGACCAGGCGGGCCTCTCGGCCGGAGAGACGGCCCTCGTGCACGCCGTGGGGAGCGGCGTCGGCACGGCGGGACTGCAGATCGCCAGGGCCATCGGGGCGCGCGTCATCGGGACGGCGCGCACGCCGCAGAAGATCGGGCGCGCGCGGGAGCTCGGTCTGGAGCACGGCATCGTCGTGGAGGGCGCCAAGTTCGCCGACGAGGTGCTCGCGCAGACGGGAGGCGCGGGAGTGGACGTGGTGCTCGAGCTGGTCGGCGGCGCCTACGTCGCGCAGGACCTCGCGTGCCTCGCGCTCAAGGGGCGCATCGTGGTGGTGGGCATGATGGCGGGCACGCAGGCGGAGATCGCCCTGCCGCAGCTCATGCACAAGCGCGCCGTCGTGCGCGGCACCGTGCTGCGCGCTCGGCCGCTGGAGGAGAAGATCCTCTCGGCGCGCGCCCTCGAGCGGCACCTCGTACCGCTCTTCGCGAGCGGCGCGCTGCGGCCCGTGGTCGACCGCGTGTTCCCGCTCGCGCGGGCGGCGGACGCGCACAGGCTCATGCAGAAGAACGACACCTTCGGCAAGCTGGTCCTGGAGGTATGAAGCCCCGGGCGCTCCTCTCGTGGAGCAGCGGCAAGGACAGCGCGTGGGCGCTGCACGTCTTGCGGCAGAGAGGCGAGGTCGACGTCGTCGCGCTGCTCACGACGATCAACCAGGTGCACGACCGCGTCGCGATGCACGCCGTACGGGTCGAGCTGCTCCGCGCGCAGGCGAGGGCCGCGGGGCTGCCGCTGTGGGAGGTGCCGATCCCCAGCCCCTGCTCCAACGCCGAGTACGAGGCCGCCATGAGCGCCGCGATGGAGCGCGCGAAGCGCGAGGGCATCGACACGGTGGCCTTCGGTGACCTGTTCCTCGAGGACATCCGTCGCTACCGCGAGGAGCGCCTGCGCCCGCTGGGCATCACGCCCATCTTCCCCATCTGGGGCATCCCCACGGCCGACCTGGCGCGCGACATGGTCGCCGCAGGCCTGCGCGCGAAGCTGACGTGCGTCGATCCCAAGCAACTCGCCGACGCGCGCGCCTTCGTCGGCCGCGACTTCGACGCGCGCCTGCTCGCCGAGCTTCCCCCGGGCGTCGATCCCTGCGGCGAGCGTGGCGAGTTTCACACCTTCGCGTACGCCGGGCCGATGTTCTGGTCGCCGGTGCCCGTCCGCACCGGGGAGACCGTCGAGCGTGACGGCTTCGTCTTCGCCGACCTGCTCGCCCTGCCCTTCCCCGAGAGCCTCTGCCACGGGTGTGCCGCCCCGCCGCGCTACGTCACGACGGACACGTCGACGTTCATCATGTGCCCCGTGCTGCCGAAGAAGTACCCGCCGCAGCCCGTGCGGCAGTGCGCGATGTTCAAGCCGGCTCAGTGATTCCGCGCGTGCGCGAGGCAGAGCGAGCGCGGGGTGCCGCCGCACTTCTCGCACGAGCACACGCGGATGTCGGCGCCGTCGGCTTCCTTGGCGCCGCAGATGGCGCACACGCGCTGGCCGAAGACGGGCGCCTCCTCCGCGGCGGTGTCGAACTCGCGACGCTTCGCCCGCTGGCGCACGATGACCTGCCGGTCCCGCGCGACGTGCAACCAGTACCCGCCGAAGAACAGCACGTAGTTGCTCATCGCCGCGATGATCGACGCGCGCGTCGCCCAGTCGCCCACGAGGGCGAAGTACGCGATGCCGAGCGCCGAGATGATCCCGAGCCACTTCACCCGGATGGGCAGGATGAAGAACAGCAGGATGGTCACGTTCGGGAAGGTCGTGGCGAAGGCGAGGAAGAGCGACGCGTCCAGCCACGTGTTCGACTGCGGCCCCGCGACCACGGCCGCCACGATCGTGCCGAGCGCGCCGAGCGCGTAGTACGCGTTGAACTTGAACGAGCCCCAGTGCTGCTCGAGGCTCGAGCCCACCCACCACGTGAAGTACAGCATGATGAGCACCCACCACGGCGACGTCTCGGTGGGGATGAAGAGGAACGTCACGAGCCGCCAGACCTGGCCGGCCCGCACCGCGTCCATGTCGAGCACGAGCTGCCCGGTGAAGCCGGGGCGCGCCATCGAGAGGACCCACACGATGGCCATCCCGCCGACGATGAACGTGATGAGGTTCGGGATCGCGAAGCGCCCGATCTTGCGCTCTAGCCGGGCGAGCAGTCGGTCCATCCGACCGAGCCGAGTAGCACGCGGCCCGGGGCGACTCTAGCCGACGCGGCTCAGTTCATCGGGGCGCCGCAGGCGATCCACGTCTGGACCATCGTCTTGTCGGCCGCCGTCCAGTTCGCGGGCGGCGCCGTGGGCATCGGCGTGAGCGTGTAACAGGTCTGCGTGTCGATGCTGCAGTCCATGCTCGAGTCGGCCGGGTTCGTGTCGCCCGCCTTGATGTACGGCCTGTTCTCGAGCTGCGTGTACTGCGCGAAGGAGTTGTACGTCCCCGCCGCGTTGGCGTTGAGGAACACGGGCAGGTTGCCGCCGCTCGCGTGACACGCCGTGCTGCTTCCGCACTGGCCGTCGTTCTGGAGCGCCGGGAACAGCTGGTTCGTCCAGCTCACCGTGCAGTTGGGGGTCGCGCCGCTGCTGCTGCCGCTGCTTCCGCCGCTGCTGCTGCCGCCGGCGTCGCCGCCGCTTCCTCCAGACGAGGAGCCGGAGCCCGAGGAGGAGCCCGATCCACTCGACGAGCCCGAGCCGCTGCCCGAGGATGACGAGGCGGAACCTGAGGAGGAGCCGGATCCTCCCGAGCTGCCCGCGCCATTTCCCGGAGCCGGCCTGTTGTTAGGGTTCTGCCACGCCCCCGTCGAGTTCGTGCCGTATTGGGTGTCCGTCTCACCGCCGCACGCGGCGACGACAGCGGCTCCCCCCAGAACGACGAGCCCGACGAGCA
>DATJYG010000312.1:0-25589 GCA_035499695.1 Polyangiaceae bacterium | reverse complement strand
CTCCTGGCGCCGCTGCTCGATCGCCTGCTGACGCTTCTCGGCATCCGCCGCCGACTTGCGCAGCGCCTCGCGCATCGCCTCGATCTTCTGCTTGTCGATCGAGCCGCCCTGCTCGCGCAGCTTCTTCGCGAGGTCGTGCATCGCGTCGCGCGCCTCGTCGAGCTTCGCCTCCGAGAGCGCCTCGCCCGAGGGCTTCGTCAGCTCCGCCTTCTTCAGCTCCTCGCCGATGCGGTCGATCTGCTCCTCGAGCGCCTTCTTGTCCGCCTCGCTGCCCGTGAGCAGTCGCTGCTCGAGCGACTCCATCCGCCGGAACGCCTCGGTGCGATCGAGACGCTTGTTCGCGATGTCGTCGACGAGCTTGTTGAACTCGTCGACCGCCGCGCGCGTGTCGTCGCTCTGCTCGTTCTGCTGCAGCTGCTTGAGGAAGTCCTTCACGTCGTCGAGATCGTCGGGCGCCATCTCGACGGGCTCGATGGTCTTGGCGTGCGCGATCGGGATGTGCTGGCGCACCTCGAAGAGCATGACCGCCGTGAGCACGCCGGCGAGAGCTGCAGCGCCTCCCATCGCGCGCGGCAGCGGAACCGGCACCGCTTCACGCGGCTGGGCGACCGACGCCGACGAGATCGCGTCCTCGATGGCCGCCTGCATGAAGGCCGTCCGCTCCTCCGCAGGCCGCGCCGCGAACGCCAGAGCGCTCGCGAATCTATCGTGCAGCCCGTGGAATCGATCGAGCGCGCGGGCGCCGGCCTGTTCGGCGAGGCGCCAGCGCCACGCGGCAGCCCACGCGGTCGTCACGCCCAGGCCGGCCAGCGCCAGCACGACGCGCGTCGTCGTCTCCCCGAGGACGCCGACTTTGCGGAGGGCCACGTCGACGATCGCGACGACCAAAGCCACACAGAGCGCCTTTGCACCCACACGCAGCGAACGACTCAGCCGGATCCGCCGCTCGGCTTGCTGCGCGAGGGCGCGAATCCTCTCCAAGCCGTGGGCTGAGCTGCTCATCCGGTCCTGGGTGTGTGACGCACGACGAGCCTGGAAGTTCCCTCGGGCGCCATGATCGAAGTGTAGCAAATGGGGTACGCGGCGCGCCGCCCCCGCATTCCCGACTCAGCGCCACGAGAAGAAGAAGGCGACGAGAAAGACGAGCACGAAAACGACGGCGAAGGTCACCACGACGGACGACACGCCCCGCCGCCGGCGCGTCGTCGGCGGCACCGTCGGGATCTTCGACTGCGGCAGCTCCCGGGCCGCCGAGTCCGGCGCGGTAACCCGCTCCTCGACACCTCTGCCGGTCTGCCGCGCTGCCTGCGCCTCCTCTTTGTCCTCGTCCACCAGCGGCAGCGCCGCGAGCATCGCGGGGTCACTCGGCAGCGCATGCGCCTCGAAGGTGGGGCTGTCCGGGTCCACCTCGTCGAAGGCGAGCGCGACCTCCTCGTAGCGGATGGTCTCGGCTGCGCGGGAGCCCGAGGACTGGGTCGTGTCCGCCGCCGCTCGCTTCACGGTGCGCTCCAGCGCCCCCTTCCACGATTCGAGCAACGTCGCGAGCTCGATCCACCCCGCCCTCACGTCAACGTGTGCGCGCACGACCTCGGCGAGCTCCGCGGCGGTGATGGTGCGGTGCTCGCGCTCCGGCTCGAGAGCCCGCGCGACGGCGGCGAGCAGGGGCTCGGGAAGATCGGGCCGGATGGACCCGAGCGGAGGGATGCGTGGCTGACGCATCGCACGCAGGATCTCGAACTCGTCCTTCTGTTGCCGGCCGAATGGCGCACGCCCCGTCGCCAGGCGCCAGGCGAGGAGCGCGGCGGCGTAGACGTCGGCTCGCTCGTCGACCGGCTCACCGCGCGCCTGTTCGGGCGACATGCAGCCGAGCGTGCCCTTCACGATTCCGACGCGCGTTCCCGACGACACGCCGAGCACCTTGGCGATCCCGAAGTCGGCGATCTTCACGCCGCCACTCCAGTCGAGCAGCACGTTGGAGGGGGACACGTCGCGGTGAACGATGGGCATCGGCACGTCCCCGTCGCGGAAGCCGTGCGCGTATGCGAGCGCCGTCAGCACACGCTCGACGACGTGCCACGCCGGGCCGTCCGGCATGCGCACGCCGGCCGCCTGACAGAACCGCAGGACTCTCGCCAGCGCCACGCCCGGCACGTACTCGAACACGAGGGCCGCGAACCCCGGGTCCTCGAGGAACGCCCGCACCTGGACGATGCACGGATGCCGCAGGCGCACGCACACGGAGGCCTCGCGCGCGAAGGCGTCCGCCGTCTCGCCCTCGTGCCCGTCGCGACGCGCATCGGCGATCGTCTTGATGGCCACGAGCTTGCCCGCGCGCGATCGCGCCAGGAACACTTCGCCGACACCGCCGGCGCCGAGGCGCTGAAGGATGTCGAAGCCCGAGAGGGCGCGAGGGGGGGCGTCCGAGGGGAACACGAGCGACGTTGGCAGCCGGAAGTTTCGTGCGTGTCCGCGACCGTGGCAAGCGTCCCTAGGCCGGGACACATGCGTCGCGGTCGCACGCGAGTTTCCGCGACAAGCATGTCGCGCCCGGCACCGCATGCTCGCGATTCCCCCCACCGACCTCGGCGTACGAAACGTGCAGTAGGGGTCGAACATGTCGTCTCTGCCGTCTCTGCGGCTTCCGCCTCGCCACGCCCCCGCCATCGGCTTCAAGACCGGCTTGGCCGTCGGAATCGTGCTCGTGAGCGCAATCCGGGGCTGCGCCTTCGACGTGGCGCAATGGGCTCGTGCGCTCGACGACGACGCTGCACACGCCAGCTCGGTCGCGACGATGCCGACGTCGGCGGTCGACGATCTCCCCGCCCGGCCCGCCATCCCCACCTCGGACGTCGAAGCGCTCCCCCACGCTGCCGTTCGCGTCGAAGATCTCCCCCGCAGTCGCACGCGCTGACTGGGCACGAGCTTCGCACACACCGTCGTCCATGGTCGCAGCGAGGAACCTGGACTGGATCGACGAGAGTTGGGACCGCGCGGAGCCGCCACCGGTGAGCTTCGCGATCGAACCGCAGCGCGAGCCTGGCGGCCGAGTGTCGCTCGCCGAGGGCATCGTCAAGCACGTGGACGAGGAGCGCCTCGACATCGGCACGCCCGGCTTCCGCGCGGAGCGGGCGTCCCTCGAGTATCACCTCCCCGCGTCGCTCGATCTGCGTCCCCTCGTCGGGCGAAGGGTGCGCGTCGAAGTGGCGCAGGGAAAGACGCTCACGATCTGCGGAGACACGGGACGCCTGTGGCTCGTCGCGCACTACGGTCGGGACACCTTCTGGCAGAGCGTGGGGGGCGTCGACCTGTGCGTGAGCATCTCGAAGGACGCCGAGGTGATGCACGTCGCGGGACCCGCAGGCCAGCAGTACATCGTCGAGTGCGGCGGCAGCGCGCGCATCTCCTGGGGCGCCCGAGCATGGGTCGTGGAATTCGTGTCGCTCTGCGAGTCAGGAGAGGCCGCGTACTTCATCGCCGACGCGTCCCTCTGGCACTGACCGCCGCGACGCCAGCTAGGGCACGTCCGCGCAGCAGCGGAACCCGTTGTCGTCGTAGTGGCTGTTCCGGTTCACTTCGTTGGCGTAGCTGCAGTTCAACCTGCTCTCACCGTCGTGCAGGCCGCCACCGACGAGCAGGCAGAGATCGCACTCGGGTCCGCTCGTGCCGCACGTGGGGTTCGGCGTCGAGCCGCACGAGTCGAGGAACTCGGAGACGTTGCCCGTCATGTCGAAGAGGCCCGGATAGCCTCCCTGACACCCGCTCGCCGAGCCCACGGCGAGCGGCGGTGGCTGCGAGCCCGCGTCGTAATCGGAGCCGACGCACGCCTGCGGATCGTACGTCGAGCCATATGGGTAGAGGCGCGAACCGCCGCGCGAGCACGCCAGCCACCACTCCGACGCGGCCGTGGCGAAGCCCGTGTTGAAGTCGAGCGCCCCGCCGCCGACAGCGGCGCAGAGGCGCTTGCCGGCCCACTTGCAGTAGGCGTACGCGTCGCACCAGTCGAGGAAGCTCACCGGGAGATCGCCGAGCTCGGTGCCGGTCCAGCCCGGCGGGGCGTACGTCGTGTTCCACGAGTCGCACGCGGCGATCTGCGCCCCGGGCTTCGGCGGATCGGCCGCCGCGAGGAACGTCTTGTACGCGCCATTGGTCACCTCGGTGGCGTCGACGCAGTAAGGAAGTCCCGCGTCCGGCGCGGGCACTTCGATCATGCCCAGGGGACACGTGCCCACTTGGCCGTCGGTCGCGTCCCGCGCGTCGCGCGCGTCCGTCGCGTCGCTCGCTGCCTCGGTGACGACGGCATCGACCGACGCGTCGGCGTTGACGCGATTGTCGTCGATCGAAAGGAGACAGCCGGACGTGGCCATCGCCACCGCCATCGCCCCCGTCGCGCGCAGCATCAGTCGCCCTCGCCTCCGCGCCCGATGCGCTCGAGCATCCGGTAGAAGCTGGGACGCGCGACCTGCGCCTGCTCGGCTGCCCGCGCGATCACGCCGCCGGCGTTCTCGAGGACCTTGGGCAGATACGCGCGCTCGAAGCGCTCGAGCACGATGCGCCGCGCCTCGTGGTACGGCAGGTGCGACAGATCCTCGATGGCTCCACCGCCGGTGCTCGCGGCGAGCCCCCCCGCGTCGAACAGCGCTCTCGCGTCACGCAGCCCCAGCAGCGCCCAGCGCTCGATGACGTTGCGCAGCTCGCGGACGTTGCCCGGCCACGCGTACGACTCGAGCATCGCGGCGAGGTCCGCCGGCAGCTCCACGCGCGCGTCGCCCGTGGCGGCTCGCAGGAACGCTCGCGCGAGGGGCACGATGTCCTCGCGTCGGTCGCGCAGCGGCGGGACGACGACGCGCGCCACCGCGAGCCGGTAGAAGAGGTCGAGCCGGAACTCCCCCGCCGCGGCGGCTTCCGCGAGTCTTCGGTTCGTAGCCGCGACGATGCGCACGTCCATCTGACGCGCAGCGCGGCCGCCGACGGGGCGCACCTCGCGCGTCTCGAGCACGCGCAGGAGCTTGGGCTGCAGCTCCACCGGCAACTCGCCGATCTCGTCGAGGAACAGCGTGCCGCCGTCCGCATCCTGGAAAACGCCGCTGCGCGCGTGCGTCGCCCCGGTGAAAGCGCCGCGCTCGTGGCCGAACAGCTCGCTCTCGACCAGGCCGGCGGGGATTGCGCCGCAGTCGAGGGCCACGAACGGCCCCGACGCCCGCGCCGAGCGCGTGTGAACCGCGCGGGCGAGGACCTCCTTCCCCACGCCGCTCTCTCCCTCGAGGAGCACGGTCACGTCCGATTGCGCTGCGCGCTCGAGGACCGCGAAGAGGTGCCTCATCGTCGCCGACACGCCGATCGCGTCGCCGAAGGACGCGCTGGCGCTCAGGGGCAGATCCAGGGGCACCGCCTCGACGCGCACGAGCAGCCGGGTCTTCCCGAGCTCGATCGCGGTGTCCGCCGTGAGGAGCACCTCGGTGATGCGCAGGCCCCCGATCCAGGTGCCGTTCTTGCTCCCCTCGTCGCGCACGCGGACGCCGCCCGGCTCCAGCGAGAACCGCACGTGCTCGCGCGAGACGGCGCCGTCGGTCAACCGCAGATCGGCGCCTGGTCCCGAGCCGACGACGAAGGTCGGACGATCCACGCGCGCTTGCCTCCCCGCGTCCGGCCCCGAGGCGACGTCCAGCGTCGCGGCGTGCACGCGGAGCGTCGCCTCGCCTCCCAGTGCGTGGGTCGCCGTATCGTCCCGATCGCGCGAGGTCACTTGGCGAAGAGTAGCGCGGATGGATCAGAAGCGGACCGCGCCGACATGCGACCGAGCCTCGTCCGGCGCGAGGAGCCAGAGCACCACGCCGGCCGCCGCGGCGGTCAGCGCGATCGCGAAGGACACGTCCGCCATCGCGCGGTCGCGGTAGAAGGCGTCGCGCCCCGAAGCGCTCGGGGAAGCGTCGAAGTCGTGCTGCGCCTGCAGCGTGATGAAGCCAGTGACGCCGTAGGCGACGGCCGCCGGCACCGCGAGGCCGAAGGCCACCCAGGACGCGGTGGGGACGCCGTGGGAGCGTGCCGGCTCGGGGCTCGGCGCAGGCACCGTCGAAGCCGGCGACTGGGGCGGTGCCGGGGTCGGCGCCGGCTCCGAGGGCGTCGCGTCCACCGTGCGCTCCTCGCCCGCCCGGACGTCCAGCTCCACCCGGTGGCTCCGCGACGACTGCAGGTCCACGAGCGTCAGCACGTGGTGTCCCGGACGCACCCACTGGCGCGTGGGCAGAACCTGCTCGGCTCCGTCGTCGACGCGAACGGCAGTGGCACCGGCGCCCGCCACGGCGAGCAGGGCGACGCGACCGCGCAGTCGCTCGATGCACTGCGAGGCGTCGCGCGCGTAGTCCGCGTGATCGGCCGCCGACGCCTCCTCGAGGCCGGGGACCGCGCGCGCCCTGTCGCAATCCTCGGCAGCGCGAGCGGGCTCGCCTGCGCGTTGCCACGCGTCCGCTGCGCTCAGCCAGGCGGCGGGATGCGGCGCGAAACCTGCGGCCGCCTCGAATGCGGCGGCGGCGGCGGCGAAGTCACGTCGCTCGAAGGCCGCCTGGGCCTGACGGAAGCTCTCGGCCGCGCGAGCGCGCTCGTCGTCCGTCGACGCAGCGGAGGCCACGCGCCCGACCAGGAGAACGCCGAGCGCGAGCGACAGGCGCGGCCAGGTCATCGAGCGTAGGGGTTACCGTACGGCACCTTCGGGCCGGAAGGTGCGCTCGTTGGAGAGCGGCGAGGACGCGACGGCCTGAAGGCGGGCGTCGGCGTCGCGCTCCCCGGCGCCGGGGCCGCGCTCGCCACCGGAGCGTCGCTCGAAGCCGGCGTTTCGCTCGACATCGCCGTTGCGCTCGGCGAGGCAGCGGGCGCGGGTAAGGTCACGGCGCTCGCAGCCGGCGGCGAGGTGGCGGGAGACGGCGGGGCCGATCGCCGCAATCCAATCACGGCTCCGATGGCGATCGCCCCGACGGCTGCCGCGACCGCGATGCCTCGAGTCCTGCGACCGCGCGTGGCGTCCACCACCGTCGTCGTCGCCGTCTCGGTGCCCGCGGCGACGCTCGCTGCGATCCCCTCGGTCGGTCCCGGCCCGCCGCGCGTCACAGCCCTCACGGCATCGCGGGCCGCCTCCCTCCTCCTCTGGATCTCCTCGCCGCAGAGCCCCTCGACGAGCGCGCCCACTTCCTTCGCCGAGGCGACCGCCCCGCACTCGCGCGCCGCCCGCTCCAGCGCGTCGCCCATCTCGGCCGCCGAGCCGAACCTCCGCGCGGGGTCGCGCTCGAGCGCCTTCGCCGTGACCTCCGCGATGGGTGCCGGCACGTCGGGCGCGACATCGCGCACATCGGGAATCGTCGTGTCTCGCAGCCGCGCGATCGTGTCGATCAGATCGATCCCTGCGAAGAGCTTCTCTCCGGTCAGCGCTTCCCACAGCACGACGCCCGTGGAGAACACGTCCGACCTGCGATCCACCGCCCGGCGTTCGAGCTGCTCGGGCGCCATGTACGCGAACTTGCCCTTCACCTGCCCTGCCTCGGTCTCGTCGGCGAGGCGCGAGCGCGCCTTGGCCACCCCGAAGTCGGCGATCTTGGCGATGCCGTCGAGGCCGACGAGCACGTTGTGCGGCGACACGTCGCGATGCACCAGCTGCAGCGGCCGGCCCTCCTCGTCCCTCAGCTCGTGCGCGGCGTGAAGGCCCGAGAGCACGTCGCCGACGACGCGGGCGGCGATGCCGTGCGGCAACCCACGCGCGCCGATCCTCCGCCGCGCCCTGAGCAGGCCGGCGACGGAGTCTCCCTCGACGAGCGTCATCGCGAGGTACACGATCCCCTCGCCTTCCTCCCCGAGATCGAGCACCTCGACGACGTTGGCGTGCGCGATGCGCGCAGCGAGGCGCGCCTCGTCGAGGAACATCCGCCGGAACGCGTCGCTCTCGGCGTGCTCGGGCCGCATCGTCTTCACGGCGACCAGCCGGGCGAACCCGTGCTCGCCCGCCAGGCGCGCGACCCACACCTGCGCCATTCCGCCCGACGCGAGCGGGACGAGCAGCTCGTAACGACCGAGGCGCATTCCGAGCCGCGGCTCGAGCTCGGGCCGACGACGGCCGACCGCGCGCTCCGGCAGGCTCTCCGTCGCCATGCCTGGAAGGATACCGTCGCTCGCGCGCGCGATGGTGTCTCCCGCCGGAGACGCCGTCGCCGCTCCGAGACGCCGCGCGTCCCGCAAGTACGCGTGATTCCTGGGAGGCGACGACGGTACGCGCAGTGCTGATAGGGCCGTCATGCGCACGCTCCTCCGCTCCGCGATCCTCCTCTCCTCGCTCCCCCTCGTCGCCGTCGGCGCGGCATGCTCCGGCGGAAGCGCGTCCGACTCGAACAGCGGGGTCGGCTCCGGCTGGACGGCCGACGACGGCGGCAGCCAGGAGGCCGGGCCCCGCAGCGGCGGGAGCAGCGGAGGGACCGGCAGCAGCAGCGGATCGTCCGGCGACGGCGCAGCCCGAGGCGGTGGCGACGCAGGCGACGGCGGACCGAGCGATCCCCTCTCCCCGGTGTACGAGCCGCCGGTCGACACGAACTCCGCCGACTACGACGCGAACGAGTGGATCACCACGGCCATGGCCAAGGTGCAGCCGAGCGATCCGGCCGGCAGCGTGCACTGGGCGCTCGTCAGCTCCGCGCGCAACGAGTTCGAGTCCTTCCAGGTGCACGTCCACGCGCCGAGCGCTCTCTCCGGCGTCACGGTGACCGTGAGCGATCTGCACGACGCGCGCGGCGGCGGGACGATCTCGGCGCAGGCGAACGTCACCGTCTCGCGCGAGCTGTACCTGAGCATCCCGTCCTCGCAGGTCAGCGACGCGAACGGACGCGCGGGCAAGGTGCCCGACGCGCTCGTGCCCGCGGTCGACCCCTACTTCCACGAGACACGCAACGCCTTCCCGACCGACGTCGCCGCGGGCGCCAACACCAGCGCGTGGGTCGACGTCTTCGTGCCTCCCGGCACGGCGTCAGGCTGGTACGCGGGCACGGTCACCGTCGCCGCCGGCGGCAAGACGCTCTCGACGATGCCCATCCGGCTCAAGGTGTGGAAGGTGGATCTGCCCTCCACCGCTTCGCTGCGCAGCAACTTCGGCCTCAGCTGGGACGGCGCCTGCGTGCAGGAGTACGGCGGCTACAGCGGCTGCGGCGCCGCGGTGCCGAGCGGCAACGCCGACGACGGCGTCGAGTACTTCCACGTGCTCTACACGAGCTTCGCGCTCGACCACCGCGTTTCGCTGGGCGGGGCCGTCTACGCGGGGCCTTCGAGCACCGACTGGACGCACTTCGACTCCGTCTACGCCCCGCTGCTGAACGGAACGGCGAAGACGCGTCTCGCCGGCGCGAAGCTCACCACGCTGGACTACGTGGGCGGCACCGGCTCGACGACGGTCTCCAACTGGGCCACGCACTTCCAGACCCAGGGATGGCTCGACGCGCTCGTCTACTACCACTGCGACGAGCCGGCGAGCGGCAACTCCTGCACCTTCGCCGACGCGTTGAGCGAGGAGGACTCCGTGCACTCGGCCGCGGCCGATCTCCGCACCCTGCTCACGGCGAACATCTCGGACATCACGAACAACGGGCTGCTCGACGCGGTGGACGTGGTCACACCCGTCGTGGACCAGATGCAGCCGCACGGTCAGGCGAGCCAGCGCCCGCAGTACGACTCGTTCCTGCAGCGAAGCTCGCTCAAGCGCCTCTACTGGTACCAGTCGTGCGACGAGCACGAGAGCTGCGACCAGGGCGGCACGCCGGGCCCCGCGACCGCGACCTGGCCGAGCTACATGGCGGACGCCTCGCCGATGCGCAACCGCGTCTTCCAGTGGATGGCCTACGTCTTCGGCACCCAGGGGGAGCTCTACTACGCCACCGACCTGTGCTTCACGCAGTCGTGCGGCGGCAGCACCGACCCGCTGCAGTCCATCTACGCGTTCAGCGGCAACGGCGACGGCACGCTGTACTACCCGGGCCGCCCGAGCGTCATCGGCGGGCAGCATCACGTGCCGCTGTCGTCCATCCGCTTCGAGCTGATCCGCGAGGGCATGGAGGACTACGAGCTGCTGCACGCGCTCGATGCGGCCGGCCAGGGCGCCTTCGCCATGACACAGGCCACGTCGTTCATCCAGCGCGCCGACACCTTCAGCGACGACCCGACCACGCTCTACGCGGCGCGTGAGGCCCTGGGCGACAAGCTCCACGCCATCGCGCTCGGACACCCCTGACGGACGCCGGATCTCGGTTAGACTGCCGCAGCACTCTTGCGGCCGCCTCCCGCACCCCCGCCTTCCGCTCCCTCGCCCCTGCCGCCGCCGCCCGCCATACGCCTGGCCGTCGCGCGCGACCGGAGCAGCGACGCGCGCGCGACGGGCGGATTCCTCGACGTTCGCCGACTCGACCTGGTGGCCCGCTACCCCGACGGCACCGAGAGCGCGACGTTCGCGTACGACATCGGGGCGCGCGCGGCGATCGACGCGGTCGTGATGGCCGCGCACTACGTCGAGGGGGGCGTGAGGCAGGTGTACCTGCGCTCCTCGATCCGACCGCCGTGCGCGCTGCGCCCGGTGCCGCCGCACCACGATGGTGCGCTCTGGGAGTTGCCCGCGGGGCTCGTCGAGCCAGGGGAGGACCCGGCCGCGTGCGCCGCGCGCGAGCTCGCCGAGGAGCTCGGCTTCGTCGTGCGCGCCTCGGCGATGCAGCCCCTGGGACCGTGGACCTTCCCCGCCCCGGGCATCATCGGCGAGAGGCACCTCTACTTCCACGTGCAGGTCGACCCGCGCACGCGCACCACTCCGACCGAGGACGGATCGGCGCTCGAGCGTGCTGCCAGCATCATCGCGCTGCCGGTGCGCGATGCGATCGAGCACTGCCGCCGCGGAGCCATCCCCGACGCCAAGACGGAGCTCGCCCTCCGGCGCCTCGCGGAGCTGGACCCGTGAGCGGCTCGTCCCGCGCTCCGCGCGTCCTCGTGGTCCTCAAGCGCTCCTCGTGGCGCAAGTGGATCGAGGAGGAGCGTGACGCGCGCATCCAGCGGCTCGTCGCCGCCGAGGACGAGACGGTCCGGCGCATGCGGCCGGGCCACCAGGCGCACATCGAGACGATCGAAGAGGTGCGCCGCGCGCTCTCCGAGCTCGGGGCCGACGCCGTCTACACCGAGCACCCGCACCACTTCCGCGTGGAGGGACGCTGCGACCTCGTCGTCACCGTCGGAGGGGACGGCACGCTGCTGGCCGCGTCGCACGGCATCGGAGCCGGCGTCCCCCTGCTCGGCGTCAACAGCGCGCCCGCGCAGTCCGTCGGCTTCTTCTGCGCGGCCAAGAAGGGACGAGCGAAGGCCGCTCTCGCCGCCGCCCTCGCGCGCGACATGCGTCGCGTCGAGCTCACGCGCATGCGGGTCGAGCTGGACGGCCAGCTGCTGCACGACCGCGTCCTCAACGAAGCCCTCTTCTGTCACGCCTCCCCGGCGGCGACGTCGCGGTACATCCTCCGGCTCGTCCAGCCGCACCGCGGCAAGGCGCGCGAGATCGAGGTCGAGGAGCAGAAGTCGAGCGGGCTCTGGGTCGGCCCGGCGGCAGGCTCGACGGCGGCCCAGCGCAGCGCCGGCGGCAAGGTCCTGCCCCTGACGTCGACGAAGCTGCAGTACGTCGTGCGAGAGCCCTACCGCATCGAGGGCCACATGCTGAACATCGCCCAGGGGCTCATCGACGAGGAGCAGGCGCTCGAGATCAAGAGCAAGATGCGGCAGGCACGCGTCTTTCTCGACGGGGACCACATCGTGCACGACGTCACAATCGGGAACGTCGTCACAATGCGCAGATCGGCCGAGCCCCTGACCGTGCTGGGCCTCAGCCCGTCACGCAACGGTCGCAAAAGCGCGTAGCGGCGTTCGCGCATCCAGAAGCACTTTTCGCAGCAACCTCGAATTGTCGCGAGGCGTCTTGCGTGGTTACTTGGGGCGAGAGAGCTCGTCGTATGGCTGTCACAGAAGCAAGGGGTCCGCGCAGCGCAGCCGCTGCGGCGGTGGCTCACCCCATTTCGTCGGCGTCATCCTGGGTCCGCAACTGGGCCTCTCAGGATTGGTTCGCCGTCGGCTACTTCGTGCTCCTGCTGACGGCGCTCTGCTTCGGCAAAGGCCCGCACCGCGCCGAGTGCATGGTCAGCGTATCGGCGCGCTTCGGCATCTTCCTCTTCGTGCTGGCGCTCGTGCGCGTGCCGCTCCTGCGCTGGGGCGGGCCCGCGAGCTCGCTGCTCTACCGGTCGGCGATCATCGCGACGCTGCTCAGCACCTTCTTCCAGCTCCGGTACATCCTCGCGGCCGTGAGCCCGTGGACGGACGACGCGGCCATCTACACGCTCGACATGCGCGTCTTCCACTTCGAGCCGTGCGTCTGGCTGGACCGCTTCGTGAGCTACGGCACCACCGAGTGGTTCGCCTTCTTCTACTTCCTCTACTTCTTCATCCTCTGCATCCACGTGCTCCCGATGATGTTCCTCAACCGGGACACGAACCTGCTGAACCGCTTCGCGACGGGAGCGCTGCTCATGTTCCTGTCGTCGCACATCCTCTACATGCTGGTGCCTGGCTACGGGCCGTACTGGTACCTGCAGGGGTCCTTCCAGCACGAGCTCGTCGGCGGAAATTTCTGGCGGCTCGTGCGCGAGACCGTCGAGGTCGGCGGCGCGCAGAAGGACATCTTCCCGAGCCTGCACACGGCCTCGCCGACGTTCTTCGCCATCTTCAGCTTCAGGCACCGCAAGCTGATGCCCTTCAAATTTTGGTGGCCGGTCATTGCTTTTGTCGCCACGCAGATCATCATCGCCACGATGTTCCTCCGCTGGCACTACCTCATCGACATCGTCGCTGGGCTGGCGTTCGCGGTGGTCTGCCAGTTCATCGGTCAGCGCGTCGCTGACTGGGAACGGGCGAAGCGCGAGCGGCTCGGTCTGCAGCCCGTCTGGATGCCTCTCGTCTATCCCTGGAGTCGGGCTTCGGACTAGAAGGCAGCTGAGCGCATGCGCGGATTCGAGATCATCGGCACCGGACACCACGTGCCCGGCAAGCCCGTGACCAACGCGGACCTCACCCGCGTCATGGACACCGACGACCAGTGGATCTACCAGCGGTCGGGGATACGGCAGCGACACTTCGCGCCGGAGGGCTCGGGCTGCAGCGACTTCGCGCTCGAGGCGAGCAAGAAGGCCATCGAGGCCGCCCGCATCTCGCCGAGCGAGATCGACTACGTCGTCTTCGCCACGATGACGCCCGAGTACGTGTTCCCCGGCTCGGGGGCGCTGCTCGCGCACAAGCTGGGGCTCCAGGGCGTCCCCGCGCTCGACATCCGGCAGCAGTGCGCCGCGATGCTCTTCGGGATGCAGATCGTCGACGGTCTCGTGAAGAGCGGCGCGGCGCGCACGATCCTCTTCGTCGGCGCCGAGGCCCACGCGGGCTTCATGCCCTGGGAGAACTGGAACGCGCTCGACCCGGCGTCCGGCGAGACGGCCACCCCCGAGCAGCGCGAGCGCGCGAACAAGCACCGGGCGCTCGCGATTCTCTTCGGTGACGGGGCGGGGGCGCTGGTCTTCCGCGCGACCGATCGCGACGCGGGCCTCAAAGGCATGAAGCTGCACACCGACGGCGGAGCCGCGAAGCTGCTCTACGTCGAGGGCGGCGGGTTCCGGACGCGTCCCTACTGGAAGCACACCGACTACGACGAGCAGAAGTACATCCCGACGATGGACGGGCGCGAGCTCTTCAAGTTCGCCGTGACCAAGCTGCCCCAGTGCGCACGCGCACTGTGCGCTGAGACCGAGACGCCCATCGACAAGATCGACTGGTTCCTGGCGCACCAGGCCAACGCACGCATCAACGACTACGTGCGTGAGCAACTCGGCGTACCGGCGGCCAAGCTCCCTTCGAACATCGAGCGTTTCGGCAACACCAGCGCAGGAACGCTACCCATCCTCATCGACGAGGAGATGCGTGGCGGGCGCTTGAAGCACGGCGATCTCTGCATGCTCCTGGCGCTCGGGGCCGGGGTGCACTGGGGATGCGCCTTGGTTCGCTGGTGATAAGTTTGTCCTCATGCTCCGAAGGCTGCTTGCAGCGTCGGTGACCGTCGCGGCCCTCGCGGCCGTGGGTGATGCCGGCGCCTCAGTGTCGATACAGGTGACTTGGGACGGGCTGCTGCGGGAGTCGACCGCCGCGGCCATCGTGACGCCCACCGAATCGCAGTCGGTCTGGGAGAACGGCCGCATCTACACGTACACCCACGTGCACGTCGACCGCGCCGTCGCGGGCGACCTCGCGACGGGGAACGAGGCGTGGGTGCGCACGATGGGGGGCGTCGTCGGCAAGATCGGACAGCGCGTCGAGGGCGAGGCGGTCCTCGCGCCGGGGTACGCGTCGCTCCTCTTCATGCACACGGGAGGGAACGCGCCGGCGGGCATCTACCAGGTGACCGCGCGCGGCCAGGGGCAATTCCCGGTCGTGGCAGCGGCCGACCCAGCGGCGCCGCCGCACCTCGTGAAGAGCAACGCGGCCGGCGTGCTCGTGGCGCCGAACCCCGTCGGGCCGGTGCCGGTGCCGGTGCTCGCCGCGGAGATGGTGCATGGCCGCCCCGTGGACGACGTGGCGGCCGACGTGGTCGCGGCCTGGGGCCGCGCGCATGCGCACTGAGAGATTCCTCCTGACCTGTGCGCTGGCGGGAGCGGCAACGCTCCTCGCCAGCGCCGACGCACGCGCTTTCTGTCGCACGATGGCGTGCCCGCTCCCCGCGGACTGGTCACCGCAGCCCGACGCGTGCTTGCCGAGCGACTACTCGAGCTTCTGCGCGTCGCTGGATCCCCCGGCCAAGCCCATCCCCGTCTGGTGGGCGAGCGCCTGCGTCAGCTACGACATCCAGGAGGACGCGAGCAAACAGGTCCCCTACGACGTCGCCGAGCAGATGTTCGCCACGGCGTTCGCCAAGTGGACCAGCGTCGACTGCGCGGGTAGCGGTAACTACGCCACCGGACGCGTGAGCATCGACGTGCGCGACCTCGGCCCCGTGTCGTGCAACCAGGTGCAGTACAACCAGGACCAGGGCAACCAGCACGTCATCATCTTCCACGACGACGTGTGGCCCCACGACGACTCGAACAACACGCTGGGGCTCACGACGATCACGTACGACCCGGACACGGGCGAGATCTACGACGCCGACATGGAGATCAACTCCACCGTGCCGCTCACCGTGGGCGACCAGGTGCCGAAGGACGGCTACGACTTCGAGAGCATCATCACGCACGAGAGCGGGCACTTCCTCGGCATGGCGCACTCGGGCGACGCGCGCGCGACGATGTACGCGCACTACGCGCTCGGGACGACCACGATGCGCGAGCTCGCGTCCGACGACGTGGGCGGCATCTGCACGATCTATCTGCCCGACGGCGAGCGCGTCGTGGACAAGTCGGTGAGCGGGAGCGGGAAGATCGCCGAGACGACCTGCGACCCCACGCCGCGACACGGCTTCTCGACCGAGTGTGCGCAGGCGAAGTCCAAGGGGTGCGACGTGAGCGGGGGCGAGGTGCCCGGCCGCGGCGGCAACTGGGCGGTGGGCGCCGCGCTCGCGCTGGCCGCATGCGCCGGCGTCGGCATCGGCAAGCGGCGGCGATCGACGTGAACGCGAGCGAGCTGCTCGTCGTGGCGGGGGAAGCCTCGGGCGACCGCACCGCGGCCGCCGTGCTCGACATGCTCGCGGGCGTGCGCGCCTTCGGCCTCGGCGGGCCGGCGCTCGCCGAGGCGGGCGCGGAGCTGGTGAGCGACATGCGCGAGTGGACGGCGCTCGGCCTGGGGGAGGCCGCGGCGCGTGGGCACGGCGTGTGGCAAGCGTGGCGGTCGCTGTCGCGCGAGGTCCGCAAGCGACGACCGCGCGCGGCGCTGCTCGTCGGCTACAGCGAGTTCAACGCGCGCCTCGCGCCGTCGCTGCACCGGCGCGGCACGCGCGTCCTCTGGTACGGCGCGCCGCAGGTGTGGGCGTGGCGCGCGGGGCGTACCGAGAGCGTCCGGCGGTCGGTGGACCGCATGGCCGTGGTGCTGCCGTTCGAGGAGCCGCTCTGGCGCGCGGCGGGGGCGGACGCGCACTACGTGGGGCACCCGGCGCGCGAGACGGTGCTCGTCGGCCGCCGCGACGCGCGGCAATCGCTGGGCATGACGCCGACGGCGTCGGCGGTCGCGATCCTGCCCGGGAGCCGGCCGCACGAGGTGCGCCGGCTGCTCGTGCCGATGCTCGACGCGTACGAGGTGGTGCGGTCGGACCGCGCGAGCGTGGACGCGCGCGTGTTCGTCGCGCCGAGCCTCGACGCGGCGACGCGCGACTGGGTCCGCGACACGTGCGACCGCCCGCACGTCGCGGCGTTCGACGTCGACGCGCGCGTGGGCGTGATGCCGCTGCTGCCCGCGTTCGACGTGGCCCTGTGCGCGTCCGGGACGGTGTCGCTCGAGGCGGCGCTCGCGCGCGCCGTCCCCGTCGTCGCTTACCGCGTGGGCCTGGCGACCGAGCTGGCCGCGCGCGCCCTGCTGCGCTCCGAGCACGTCGCGCTGCCCAACGTGCTGCTCGGGCGGCGCGCCTTCACCGAGCTGCTGCAGCGCGACGTGCGCGTCGACCGGCTGGCCGGCGCGCTGGCCGACGCGCTCGATCGCCGGAAGGAACTCGTCGCCGACTGCGACGAGGTGGAAGCGCGGCTCGGCGACGCACGCAGGCCGTCGGCGGCGGTGGCGGCGATGCTCGCGCCGTGGCTCGGCGCTCGCGCGCGCGCGGCCTGAGGAGGACACGATGGCCCTGGTCCTCGGGCTCGTGTCGCTCGTGCTCTTCGTCGTCCGCGTGTACGCGACGGCGCACGTCGGGTTCGGCGACTCGGAGGCGCTCTACGCCTGTTACGCGCTGCATCCGCAGCCGGCGTACCTGGACCACCCGGGGCTCGTCGGCACGGTCGCGCGCCTCGTGGGCGGCGGGACGGCGCCGTCGCCTCTCGCCGCGCACGTGGTCACCAGCCTCGCCGCGACGGCGTTCCCCTGGGTCATGGTCCTCGCGTGCCGTGCGGCAGGCGCGCAGTGGCGCCGCGCGATGGCGGCCGGCATCGTCGTGGCGCTCGTGCCCGAGATCGCCGTGGGCCTCTTCGCCCTCACGCCGGACCTACTGTGCGCCTTCGCGTGGGCGCTCTGCATCACGGCGGCCGCGGCGGGGCTGCGGGCGCGTCCGGGCGGCGCCGCGGCGACCGCGGCGTTCGCGGCGGCCGGGCTGCTCGCAGGCGTCGCGGCCGCGTCGAAGGTGACCGGGCTCGCCCTGTTCGTCGCGCTGACGGCGGCGTACGCCGCGACTCCGGCGCGGGCGCACGCGCGCACCGTCGGGCCGTGGGCCGGCCTGCTCGCGGGGCTCCTCGTCGTCGCTCCGGTCGCCCTCCTCGAGGCGCGCACGGGGTGGCCCATGCTGCGCCACCGTCTCGTCGACACGCAGGCCTCGGCGGGCCTCTCGCTGCGCAACGTCGGCGCGCTCGTGGGCGGACAGCTCGTGTACCTGTCGCCCCTCGTCGCGGTGCTCGCGGTGCTCGCGTTCCGCGAGATGTGGCGCGGGCGCGACGACGCGGTCGGCCGGCTGCTCCTCGCGAGCACCCTCTTGCCGCTGGCGGCGCTCCTTCCGCTCTGCCTCTGGAGCCGCGTCGCCGAGCCGCACTGGATCGCGCCCGCCCTGCTCGCGCTCGTGCCCGCCGCGGCGCGGGCGCCCAGCGCCCCCCCGCAGCGCCTCGTCGTCGCGAGCGCCGCCCTCGGGGGCCTCCTCGTCGCGGCGGTCCACGCGTGGGCCCTCGTGCCGTCGGCCATCCGCCTCGCCCCCGCCTCCTACGACCCGCGCCTCGACCTGACGAACGAGCTTTACGGCTGGCCGCGCGTCGCCGCCGTCGCCCGCGACGAGGCGCTCTCGGCGTGGACCCCCGGCACCGAGCGGGGCGACGTCGCCATCGTCGGCCCGCACTGGGTCGTCTGCGCGCAGCTCGAGGCCGCCCTGCGCGGCACGCTCCCCGTCGGCTGCGACTCCCCCATCCGCGACGACTTCGACCGCTGGTACCCGCGCGCGAGCTGGCACGACGCCGACACCATCGTGTGGGTCACCGACCGGCGCTTCGGCCCCGCCCCCGCGCTGCCCTCTCACGTCGTGCTGCGGTCGCGCGAGGTCCAGGTCCAGCGCGACGGGCACGTCGTGCGCGTCTTCGACGTCACCGTGCTGGCGCGCCGGGCTGCGGCGTGACCACCGGCGCAGCGCGGAGCCCCGCGTCGCGCAGCAGCGCCACGTCCTCGTCGCCCGCCGGGTTCGGCGTCGTCAGCAGCTTGTCGCCGTAGAAGATCGAGTTCGCCCCCGCGTACATCGCCAGCAGCTGCGCCTCGCGCGAGAGCTCCGTGCGCCCCGCGCTGAGACGCACTCGCGCGCGCGGCATGAGGATGCGCGCGATCGCCACCATGCGCACGAGGTCGAGCGGATCGACCGGCGGCAGGTGCTCGAGCGGCGTGCCCGCCACGCGCACCAGGGCGTTGATGGGGACGCTCTCGGGCTGCGGGTCGAGGTTCGCCAGCGTCCGCAGCATCTCGCAGCGGTCGTCGACGCTCTCGCCCATGCCGATGATGCCGCCCGAGCACACGGTGATGCCGGCCGCGCGCACGCGCTCCAGGGTGCGCAGCCGGTCGTCGAACGTGCGCG
This sequence comes from Polyangiaceae bacterium, assembly GCA_035499695.1. GTDB lineage: Bacteria > Myxococcota_A > Polyangia > Polyangiales > Polyangiaceae > Palsa-1150. Next base: position 6,835 of record DATJYG010000312.1, on the reverse strand, counting down.
TCGAGATGATCGACCGGTAGTTCTCGCGGCTCGTGTCCACGTTGTGGTTGTACGCGTCGAGCCCCGCCTCCTTGAGGCGCGCGGCCTGCGACTCGCTCAGCATCCCGAGCGTCACGCACGCCTCCATCCCGAGGTCCTTCACGCCGCGCACCATCGCCAGCACGCGGTCGAAGGCCGGGCCGTCCTTCACCTCGCGCCAGGCGGCGCCCATGCAGAAGCGCGTCGACCCGGCGGCGCGCGCCCGCTGCGCGGCGGAGAGCACCTCGTCCACGTCGAGCATCTTCTCGGGCCCCACGTCCGTCTCGTAGAGGCTCGATTGCGGGCAGTACGCGCAGTCCTCCGGGCAGCCGCCGGTCTTGACGCTGAGGAGGGTGCAGAGCTGCACCTCCGAGTCGGCGTGGTGCGCGCGATGCACGGCGCGGGCCTCGTCGACCAGGGCGAAGAGCGGGTGATCGTACAGGGCGCGGACTTCGGCGCGCGTGAAGGAGCGGGTCTGCATCGGGCGTCGGACTCTAGCAGATGTGCTGTATGCTCCGGGGTACGGGGGGAGCGAGATGCCCACCGTACTCCTCGTCGATGACTCTCCGGCCGCGCGCCACGCGATCGCCAAGCGGCTGAAGGCCGCGGGGTTCGACGTGCTCGAAGCCGGCTCGGCGGCCGACGCGCGCACGGTGGACCTCGCTCCCTTCGCGTGCGCCGTGGTCGACGTGGAGCTGGGCGACGGCGACGGGCCGACGCTGGCCGTCGAGCTTCACGCGAAGCGGCCCGACCTGCCGGTCGCCTTCTTCACGGCGACCTCGACGCCCGACGTGCACGAGCGCGCGAAGGGCCAGGGCCCGGTCTTCACGAAGCCCGACCTGGACCCGCTCCTCGCGTGGGCGAAGAGGGAGTCCCGTACTCAGCCGCCGCCGACGAAGTGAACGATCTCGATCACGTCGCCGCCCGCGACGCGGTGCTCGGCGTGGCGCGCGCGCGGGACGATGGCGCGATTGACCTCGACGGCGACGGGGCCCTCGGTGAGGCCGAGGTGCTCGACCAGGCCGCGCACCGTCAGGCCGTCGGGCACGTCGCGTCGCGTTCCGTTGACCGTGACCTCCATGGCGCGTCAGGTTAACACTCCCTGCGGACATGGCGACCGAGAAGCTCTACTGGGCCGACCCCTTCGCGACGGCGTTCGAAGCAGCGGCCCGGACTGGCGAGCACGGCGGAAAGCCGAGCGTCGTGCTCGATCGCACCCTCTTCTATCCCGAGTCGGGCGGGCAGCTCGCCGACACGGGGACGCTCGCCGTCGCGGGGCGGACCGTGCGCGTCCTCGACGTGCAGGTCGCCGACGACGGCACGATTCACCACCTGGTCGAGGGGAGCGTCGACGGCCTCGAGGGCGCGGCCGCGAGCGGCACGATCGACCTCGCGCGCCGGCGCGACCACATGGCGCAGCACACCGGGCAGCACGCGCTCTCGCGGGCGCTCGTCGACGTCGCGCGCGCCGAGACCGTGTCCTCGCGGCTCGGCGCGACGTCGTGCACCATCGACGTCGAGGGCGCCCTCGCCGAGCGGGACGTCGCGCGCGCCGAGGACCTCGTCAACGCCGTCATCATGGACGACGTGGGCGTGCGCCAGCTCTTCCCCACCCCCGAGGAGCTGCCGAAGCTGCCCCTGCGTCGCCCGCCGAAGGTGGACCGCGGCATCCGCGTCATCGACATCGAGGGCTTCGACATGTCGCCCTGCGGCGGGACGCACTGCACGCGCACCGGGCAGATCGGCGTCGTGCGCGTCGTGGGGCTCGAGAAGTACAAGGGCGGCTGGCGCGTCACCTTCCACGCGGGGCGGCGCGCCATCGACGACGCGCGCAAGAAGGAGGCGGTGCTCGCCGAGCTCGCGCGCGAGTTCACGTGCGGCATGCTCGACGTGGTGCAATCGGTCGGCAAGCTGCGCGTCGAGCTCAAGACGCGCACCGACGCGCTGGCGACGACGCGCGGGGAGCTGGTGGAGCTGCTCGCCGACAGGATCCTCGCGCAGCACCCTGCCGCACCAGGCGGCGGGACGACGCGCGTCGTCGTCGTGCGCGAGCACGGCGACCTCGGGATGCTGCGCACCCTGGCCGGGCGGCTCGCGACGCGCGAGGACGTGGTGGCCCTCTGCGCCGCGCCGGACGAGCGGGATGCCAACGAGTACGGCGTGGTCCTGCAGCGCGGTGCGAAGGCGGACTTCGACTGCTCCGCCTGGCTCAAGCAGGAGGCGGCGGCCGGCGGGGGCCGCGGGGGCGGACGCCCCGAAAGGGCCGAGGGAAGGCTGCCCCGCGCGAGTCTTCTTGCCGCCGCGGCGCGCCTGCGCGACGCTTCTTGATGCATGGCGCAGACGCGCACGGCAGGCTCTGGTCCGATCCCGCCGGCCAAGAAGGACGACAGCGAGGACGTCGCGTGGGCGCTCTCCACCGCCGAGGCGATGTTCGCGCGCGGCGATCGCGGCGACGCGCTGAAGTGGCTGCGTCGCGCCGCCGAGTCCGCGTCCGAGGCGCAGGCCGACGACAGGGCGCTCGAGCTGGCGAAGGCCGCCGCGGAGCTGGCGAGCGTCCTCGGGCCCTCGCCGAGCGCGCCTCCGCCTCCTCCGGCCGCTGTCAACGCGGCGGCGCCGCCCCCGCAGCGGGCGCCCATGCCGACCCGCGTGGCGGCTCCACCCCCTCCGCCCGCGGCTCCGGCCCCGTCGCCCGCAGCTCCGCCCCCGCCCCCGGCGCCGGCTCCCTCGCCGGCTGCAGGGATGCGACCGAAGCCGCCGGTGCGCCCCGCGCCCGCGCCGGCGGTGACTCCCGTCGCCCCGCGGATCGTCGAGACCCGACGGCCACGCCGCTCGCGGCCCGAGATCCAGCTCACGCGCCCCATCGACGAGGTGACGCAGGTGACCACGCCGCCCGCCCAGCCCGTCGCCCGTCGCCGGCGCGCGAGCAGGCCCCCGGCCGAAGAGACGAACCCGCCGCCGACGACGCGGCGCAGTGACCGGCCGACCGCGCACGCCGGCATCCCGAGCGCCGCCGAGGTCGACGCGTGGCCCACCGAGTCGCGGCTGGGCGACCTGGAGACGATCGCGCCCGAGCCGGACGAGAAGACGCGCATCGGCGTGCCCGCCTACGACCCGAACGCGCCGGCGCCGGCCGAGCTCCCGTCGTCGCCGGTGATCGTCGAAGACCCGTCGATCCGCTCGTCGCAGGCGGTGCGCGTCGTCGTGTGGCGCGCGGCGGACGGCGTGCACATCGCGCCGGCCGGCACGCGCGTCAACGCCATCACGGTGGACGCCGTGCTCGTCGCGCTCGACCCCTCGGCCGACCTGACGGCGTGGCTCACCGGCAAGTGATGCAGCGTACGACGCTCCTGCGCCTGTCGCAGCTCGCGCGCTTCTGGGAGAAGAACCCGCGCACCATCCAGTCGTGGATACGGCTGGGGCGCCTCGCGGCCATCCGCTCGCCGGGCGGGCACTTCCGCGTGCGCGTGGCCGACGTGCGCGCCTTCTGCGAGCGCGAGGGCATGCCGCTCCCGCCCTTCGCGGCGCCGGCGGTGCGGCGGATCGTCGTGGCGGGCGCGGGGCTGGCGCGCTCGCTGCGCATGGCCGGCGTGACCGTCGACGCGCGCGAGGATCCCTGCGCCGCGCTGCTCGCCGTGGCCGACGGGACGGCGGCGGCGCTCGTGCTTCCTCCATCGGCGGGGTCGCTCGACGTGGCGGCGGCCGTCGCGGCGCTCCGCCGTCACGCGGCGACGCGCGAGCTCCCGGTCATCGTCGCGGGCAAGACGACGCGGGCGCGCGTGCGCGCGCTCGAGCAGGCGGGGGCGACGCACGTGGTCACGGCCGCCGCCGGCGCGTCTCTCCCGGCGGTGCTGCGCGAGTCACTTCGTCTGGAGTAGCTCGCGCACGCGGTCGAGCACCATGTCCGCGAGCGAGAGCTTCGTCATCGTCGGCAGCGGGCGCACGTCGCTCGCGGCCACGAGGGTCGCGCGGTTGTCCTCGCGTCCGAAGGATTCGCTCGCCTCGTTGGCGACCACGAGGTCCACCTTCTTCTGCGTCAGCTTGCGCTTCGCGTAGGCGACGAGGCCCTCGCCGCCCTCGGTCTCGACGGCGAACCCGACGAGCACCGGGCGCTTGCCGGCGCGCGCCGCGCCCACCTCGGCGAGCAGGTCGGGGTTCTTCACGAGGTCGATGGTGATGCGCTCGTCGCTCTTCTTGATCTTGCTCGCGCTCGGCTCGGCGGGCCGGTGGTCGGCGACCGCGGCGGCCATGACGAGGGCATCGGCGCGCGAGAGATCGAGCCCCATCGCCTGCCAGAGCACCTGGCGCATGCTCACCGCGCCGCGCACGTCGGTGCGGCGGACCCCGTGCGGCGTGGGCAGCGTCACCGGCCCGGCCACGAGCGTCACGTCCGCCCCGCGCGCCGCCGCGCGCTCGGCGATGGCGAAACCCATCTTGCCGGTCGACCGGTTGCCGAGGAAGCGCACCGGATCGATGTCCTCGAGCGTGGGCCCCGCCGTGACGACGATGCGCAGCCCCGCGAGGTCCCTCTTCGACAGCGCCGTGACGATCGCCGCGTACACGGCCTCCGGCTCCGCCATGCGCCCGAGCCCCACGTCGCCCGAGGCGACCTCGCCCGCCACGGGCCCCACGAGCGACACGCGATGCTGCGCCGCGAGCTCCGCCACGTTGCGCTGCGTCGCCGGGTGCTCCCACATGCGCGGGTGCATCGCCGGCGCGGCGAGCACCGGCCCGCGCGCGCAGAGGGCCAGCGCCGTCACGAGGTCGTCCGCCCTGCCCTGCGCCAGGCGCGCGAGCACGTCGGCGGTCGCCGGAACGATGGCGACGAGGTCCGCGCGCTCGGCGAGCCGCACGTGCACCTCGCCCGCGACGGTCGGGTCCCACATGTCCGTCGCCACGCTCTCCCCGGTGATGCCCGCGAGCGTCAGCGGCCCCACGAAGCGCGTCGCCGACGCGGTCATGACGGGCAGCACCTTGCCCCCGGCCTTCACGACGAGCCGCGCGAGCTCCACCGCCTTGTAAGCGGCGATGCTCCCGGTCACGCAGAGCGCCACGGTCTTGCCGCTGAGCGGCCCGTGCGGGTACGTGCTCTCGTCCATCGTACCGACGAACCTACAACACGTGCGCAGGCTGCGCATGCAGGCGTGCCCGTGCCCACGCCTCGACGTGGAGGACGACGTGCGCCCCGGCTTCGCGTCGCTCGAGATGACCGATCGAGGCGTCCGTGTCAGCACGCTCCTCTCCCCGGCTGACACGAAGCCCGTCCGTGTCAGCCGCCTGGCGCCGCTCGCTGACAGGCGCCGCGACCGTGTCACGCGCCGCGCCGTGATCGCTGACATGCACGGCCTCCATGTCAGCTCGCACCGCGTGGCGACTGACATGGCCGGCGTAGGTGTCACGTTCCGCGGCCTGCGTGTCAGCCGGCACGCGTCATGGCGTGACAGGCGCCGCGTGTGTGTCACCTGACACGCGCCACACTTGCGGGATCGTGGCACTCCGTGTGACAAGGAACCACGACATGGCGGCCGTCCCGACGCACATTCGCATGCCGGAGCTGCTCTGGCGTCTGCAGACGACGCTGCACATGACGCAGAAGGAGCTCGGGAACCTGGTCGGGCTCTCCAGCCGCACGATCATCCGCTTCTACCAGCGCGGTGGCATCTTCCTTCCGAGGCAGTGGGCGACGCTCGCCAAGGCGCTGCAGAAGGTCGACCCCGCGCTTGCCGAGTACTGCGCCCGCATGTCCGGAGCGACCATCCAGCAGCTCGTGCAGGGCAAGGTGCCGGCCCTTCCCTCGCCCGTGCTCGCGGCTCCCTCGCCCGCGCTCGCGATTCCTTCGCCCGCACCCGCCGTGGCGCCGGACGCGCGAGCGATGCCGTCGGCCCCGCACATGGCGGACTCGGTCGTCTGCGCGGGCGCCGAGGCGATGCAGTGCACGCCGACGCAGATGCGCACGGGCCTGGCCGCCGCCCTCGAGCGCATGATCGCCCTCGGCATGAGCGCCGAGCAGACGCTCGAGGCGATGTCGCCACCTGCGAAGGCCGAGAAGGCCGCGAAGACCGGCAAGACGAAGTGACGCGCTGACTACGACGCGGCGCTCGAGGGGACCATCTCGCGCGACGCGTCGATGATGGCCCACGGGAACGCGGCGAAGGCCGCGACGACGGCCATCACGATGATCGGCGCGTCCCAGCTGCCGGTCGCCTTGGCGATGTAGCCGAAGGCCGCGGCGGACAGGGCCCCGCCCAGCTGGCCCGCGGTGTTCATCGCGGCGCTCACGGTGCCCGCGTGGCTCCGGCCCACGTCGATGCACGTCGCGAAGGCGTTGGCCTGGAAGAGCCCCCAGCCGACGAAGACGACCGAGATGAGCGCGATGGTCACGGGCTTGTCGTGCAGCGCGGGCATCAGCGCGTACGCGAGGACCACCGTGACGCCCGCGAGGAACGCGGCGACGCGCCGTCCGCGGCAGCGTCCGAGACGCGCCACGAGAGAGTCGCTCAGGATGCCGCCGAGGCTGTTGCCCAGCATGCCGGCGAACCACGGCAGCGCGACCCAGCGCAGGTCGCCCTCGGTGAAGGCGCGGCCCTTCGCGAGGAACGTCGGCATCCAGAAGATGCCGAAGTACGAGCAGTAGACGCACATGAACCAGGTGGCCGTCAGGCCCCAGAGGTTGCGGTCGCGCGTGGCCAGGCCCCACGGTAGACCGCGCGCCGGGGCGCGAGGCTCGCCCGCGGTCTCGGCGATCTCCTCGGCGGTGACGCCGCGCTTCTCGGCGGGCGAGTCGCGGAACCAGGCGTACCAGACGGCCGCCCACGCCACG
>DATJYG010000311.1:0-3218 GCA_035499695.1 Polyangiaceae bacterium | reverse complement strand
CTGCCGACTCGCGCCCGACGCCTGGGCGCTCAGCGCCGACCTGCGGCGGGTATACGAATCGTGGTGTCGAGAGAACGGCAAGACGCCCCTCGGCTCAAAGGACTGGCCGGCGGCGCTCCGCCGGCACCGGTTCGAGCCTCTTGCTCGAGATGCGGGCCGGGGATGGCGTGGGGTCGGGCTTCTGACGACGCGGAGCCCGTCGGCGTGACTCGGCACTACGCCACTACGGCAAGGATGGCCGTTTTCCATGACTTTTCTCAAGGAGCCTCTCACATGAGAGAACTCTTGGGGAATGCCGTAGTGAACCGTCGTGACGTAGTGGACCGCGTGAAGGTCCGGTCCGAGCCAATCCCGGACACGGGCACTCGAGCAGAAGCCCCCCTGTCGGGCGTTTCGTCCCCTCGCGCGCGTGACGCGCGCAGTGGGCACGATTCTCCCTCGGCGGGCAACTTCGTCGATAGACGCCGCCGCGGAGCCCTCGAGGCCACGCTTCTCAGCTCGCGGGACTGCCGGCTCGCGGCTCGCGACGCGGGGGATGCCGCCTAGTGGACGCCCGGGACGAGAAGGGGCCGGCGCCCCTCAGCCTCGCCGACCGGCTCGCCCTGAGGCCGGCCGAGGCTGCCCGGGCGCTTGGGCTCTCCGAGCGCACCTTCCGCGACCTCTTGCCCCGTATTCCCCACTTCCGCACCGAGGAAGGAGGGGCCGTCCTGATCCCGGTCGAGGCGCTCCGTCGCTGGCTAAACGAGCAGGCAAAGGCCGAAGGCGATCGAGTCTCGGCGGTTGCAGCCGAGATCCTTTCTACGATTGAGCGTTGACTTTTCATAAGGGCACGTGTAGATTCGGGCGATGGCAACTCGAAGGAGGAAGTCGGGACGGGGCGGCTACCGGCCCGGGGCCGGGCGCAAGCCGCAGTTTTCCGATTCGGCTGACCGCACCATCCGCTTCGAGCGTCGCGACCTGGAGGCGCTCGACGCCCTCGCAGACGAGCGGGGGGTGACGGGCGCGGATCTGGTGCGCGAGGCGGTCGGGCTGTACCTCGCCCGAAATCGGAGGAGATAGGACGATGGCGGCTAAGGTGGTCTGGTATCGCGATTCCTGGTGGGTGCGGACGCACGACCGCGGGAAGAAGCGCGATCGCCGCGTGGGCTCGACCAAGGCGGACAAGCGTGCAGCGGAGCGCATCGCCGAGAAGATCAACGCCGCGATCGCCCTTGGGCAATACGATCCGACACCGAAGCCCGCACAGAGCACCCTGCCCTGCGATGCGGCGTTGCGCCGCTGGCATTCGACCTATGCGCCCACGTTCAAGCCCACCACGGAGGCATCGTCACGGGGCGTCATCGAACACCACTTGGCGCCCTTCTTCGGCTCGACCGACCTCGAGCAGCTTCGGGAGGAAGACCTGCTCCGGTTCATCTCGGCGAAGCTAGAAGAGGGGCTCGCTCCGAAGACCATCGCGAACGCTCTCGGCGTGCTCCGGCGCGTCATCAACCTGGCGATGCGCGAGGGGCGGTGCCCGCGGAACCCGGCGGCGCGGATTGGCGAACTGATGCGGCAGGTCGATCGGCGCCTTTCCACCGAGACGAGAGACGTAGACTATTGGACGCGTGCAGAGGCCGACGCGCTGGTCGGGTTGGCCCGCGACCATGAGCCGCGCTTCGCCCCTGCGCTCGTCTTCGCGTTCTCGACGGGCTGCCGGAAGGGCGAGATCCTGGGGCTTAAGTGGGCTGACGTGGATTTCGATCGGCGCGCGGTGGCGGTCCGACGAGCGATCACGATGCGGCAGCTCACGACGCCGAAGAGCGGCAAGGGACGCTTGGTCGCGATGACCGAGACGCTGGCCGAGGAGCTCTTCGACCTGCTAGCGATCCGCCGCCGTGAGGCGCTCGCGCGGGGTTGGCCGGAGGTGCCCGAGTGGGTCTTCCCTTCGACCACGGGCACTTCGTGGGACGAGACGAACTTCGCGACGGTCTGGGCTCGCCTGCGGCGCCGTGCGCAAGCCGAGGGCGTGCGTCCCCTCCGCTTCCACGCGACGCGCCACTCCTGGGCGACCTGGGCACTCCGAGCGGGCAAGAGCGTTCGCTGGGTGGCCCAGCAGCTCGGCCACGCGGACCCGGCCTTCACGCTGCGCGTCTACGCCCACGCGATGCGCGAGGAGGAGAGCGACCTCTCGTTTGCAGAGTCGCTTGGAAGGCAGGCGACCGAGAGCGAGCAAACGTCTCCGAACGTCTCTATCCGTCTCCGGCTTCGCGAGGCCGATTTCGAGACGTGGGCCAAGTATGCGACTTCATTGGTGGGCCGCCCGGGACTCGAACCCGGAACCAACGGGTTAAAAGCCCGCTGCTCTACCAGTTGAGCTAGCGGCCCACGCGGCGCGCAAGGCTAGCCGATGACCGTGCTTGGCTGCGGCGGGTCGCGGCCGAGGAGCCAGCGCTTGCGGCGGGATGGCTCGCGGGGCGTGGAGGCAGCCGCACGGGTGGCGTCCGGCCGGCCCGCTTCTTGCCTTCGGGCCGGGCGTGGCCTGTGCGACCGCCCTGCCCTCCCGACCTCACGGCCTCGCGGCGATCCTCGGCGAGTCGCCGGCGATCCGGAGGCTGCGCGACGAGATCGCGCGGCTCGCGGCCGGGCCGTGGCGCTGCGCGCTGGTGGTCGGAGAGACGGGGACCGGGAAGGAGCTGGTGCCGGCGGCTCTCGCCGAGCGGTCGGCGCTGCGCAGCCGACACGTCGAGGTGTTCAACTGTCCCGCCGTGCCCGCCGACCACCTCGAGAGCGAGCTCTTCGGCACCGCACGGGGCGCGTATCCCGGCTCGGTGGACCGCCCGGGCGCGGCCGAGCGCGCCGCCGGCGGCATCCTCTTCCTCGACGAGGTGGCGTCGATGCCGCCCGCGCACCAGGCGAAGGTCCTGCGCTGGGTCGAGAGCGGCCAGGCGCGCCGGCTCGGGGCGACGCGCGCCTTCGCGAGCGACGCGGCGATCGTCGCGGCGGTCAACGCAGAGCCACGCATCCTGGTGGAGCGCGGCCTGCTGCGCGCGGACCTCTACTACCGCCTGGTGCAGGACGCGCTGCTGCGGGTGCCGCCACTGCGCGAGCGGATGGAAGACCTTGCGCTGCTGACGGGCGCGTTCGCGGCGGAGCTCCCAGGCGCGCCGGAGGTCGAGCCCGCGGCCGTGGCGCGCCTCGCGCGTCACGCGTGGCCGGGCAACGTGCGCGAGCTGCGC
>DATJYG010000310.1:0-23397 GCA_035499695.1 Polyangiaceae bacterium | reverse complement strand
ATGCGGCGTGACGACCGGAGGAGCGCGAGGGATACCCCGCCTTCGTGCGACTCGCTCCGCTGTTCTCGCTCACTCCACCCAGTCGACGTCCGTCGGCCCGAGCGTCCTGTAGTTCCTGTCGATGTACGTCATGAGCTCCTCGAACCAGTCGTCGAGCTGCCCGATCGGGTGCCCGTCCACCTGGCGGTGCTCGTTGAGGTAGAAGGTGCCGCGGATGCACTCGGGCGCGTTCGTCGTCGGGTCGATGCGGCAGCGGCCGTCGGCGTAGACGACGATCATCTTCGCGAGCCGGTCCGCCGACGACTTCTGCGAGTCGCGCATGTAGTTGTCCGTGATCGCGGCGGTCGCCTGCAGGTCGCGCGGATCCTGCCCGTACCCGTGCAGCATGTAGAGCACCGGGTATCGCACGCCTGCCTTGCGGTTCGCCTCGAGCGCGTACCCCGGCGGCAGCGTCACCGCGATGGGGCCCGTGCGGTGCGTCGTCGGCCCGGTGAAGTACGTGTCGCAGTGCCCCGAGATCTCGCACGTCGTGCCGAGCTCGTTCACCGTGGTCGTCTCGGCGTTGCCGCCGGCGCCCGTCGCCAGCGGTGCGGGCAGGAGGCGGTCGACGTCCGGCCAGCGGCTGCCGACGGAGTAGAAGCCGGTGACGAGGCGGTCGACGATCTGGGTCGCCGTGCCGACGTGCTGCCCGTCGCCCTGCGAGATCATCTGCGGTGTCGCGTCCACGTACCCGAAGCGCAGGTGCGCCGCCGACGCGATGTCCTGCCAGAGCACCTGCACGGCGAGGAAGTTGTTCGGATTCGGGTCCGCGCCCGGCAGGTTCTCGAAGTTGTCGTAGAACACCGTCGACTTCACCTGCGACCCGTCCGCGTTGCGCGGGACGGCCCAAGAGCCGATGAAGTGGTTGCCCACCGCGGCGAAGTTCGCCATGTCGCGCACGCCGCCGTCGGTCCACACGTCGAACCGCTGCAGCGCCGCCGTGTCGAGCGGTCCGCCCGGCGGCGTCGCGTGTCCGCGCAGCATCTGGTGCGGGTCGACCGCGAGGACCTGCTGCGCGCCGGCCGTCATCGTGAACTGCCCGTCGCCCTCGCCGACGTCGAAGCCGCCCTGCGACTGCTGCGGCGTGTTCGCCACCCCGTCCACCCCCACGTCGAGATAGGGCTCGCCCTGCTCCCAGATGTGGTCGTTCTCGGTCCCGGTCGGGTTGATCGCGAAGTCGTAGTCGTCGCCGTTCGGGTCGGGGTTGTTCGTCGCGTCGTACCCGGGCTCGCTCGCGTCGGCGACGCCGTCGGTGCCGGTGTCCGTGTACGGCTCGTGCCCCTGGCGGATGACCGGCTCGCCGAGATCGCGCACGCCGTTGCCGTTGAGGTCCACCGCGAGCGTCAGATCGCTCGGCACGTTCCCGCCCGCTCCCCACACGTCCTCGTACGGACTCGCGCCGCTCTGCGGTGCGCCGTCGCAGAAGCTGATGACGGGCAGCGTGCCCTTCGGGTTGTAGTCCGCGTCGTAGAACCCGGTCTTCGCGACCCACGCGCTCTTCGGATCGCACTGCGAGGCGCGGCAGTTGTTCTGCGTCGCCTGCTGCTGCATCTCGGTGGTGGCTTCCTGCTGCTGCATCGCCAGCGAGTCGTTGTCGTTCGGCCCGATGGGATCGATGGTCACGTCGCAGTTGGTGCCCTGCACCGTGCCCGCGACGAACGGGTCGGTCGACTTGGGCCCCGTGACCATGAAGGGAATGGCCGGGTCGGCGTTCTGCCCGTTCGGGTTGCCGCCCATGATGGCGAAGTCCTCGAGGATCTGCGTCCAGTCGCCGCGCGAGAAGGAGCCGCCCGTGCCGCCGCCGGGCTGGAAGAACCAGTGATCGAAGTCCTCGGTGTGCGCGTACGTCTCCCAGAGCGGGTACATGTTCGGCGCGTACTTCGTGCAGTTGGGGTTCGAGACCGTGCAGAAGCCGCCGAACTTGAACTGCTCGAAGTACCAGACCATCCACGTCAGCTCGCTGTTGCCGCCGAGCGGCGCGATCATGTCGAACTGGTCGTGGTGCCGCGTGCCGAAGATGCCGGCGCCTCCGCCGCCCATCGAGATGCCGAGCACCGCGCGGTGCGTGAGGTGGCGCTTCACGTGCACGGTGCCCGCGTTGCTCGCGACTGCCGCCTGGTAGGTGCCGAGCCAGGGCGACTCGAAGCCGAGCACCCAGTTACCGTCGGGGAGCTTCGAGAAGTGCGGGTTGGCGATGGTGACCACCCGCGGCTTCTTCGCCATCGGCCCGCTGTAGAGGACCTGCAGGTGGCGCAGGCGCGCCGCCTCCGGCATCGCCGCCGGGTTGACCGGGATCGCGAAGGTGAGCTCGCGCTTCAGCGAGTGCGTGAGCCACGTCGGGTCCTGCGGCGTGAAGGTGACGGCCGGACCGAGCGGTAGGAGCTTCGCCGGCGTCGCCGTCGGCGTGAGGTCACCGCCGCACGCGACGCCCGCCGAGAAGGCCGGCAGCGCAAGCTCGTCCGTGCGCGCGAAGGCACCGGCCGGGACCGACAGCGAGGCGTCGGCCACGTCGCCGGCTCCCTTGGCGGTGGTCGTCGACGACGACAGCGCCGTCGTGGTCGCGGACGTCGAGCTGCACTTCGGCACGGCGCTCGCGCGCACGTCGATGGCCAGCGTGCCGCTCGTCGGCTGCGGGTCCCCCGCGAAGTTGACCGAAGGGTCGGCAGGCCGCTGCACGGCGACGGCGAGGGAGGTCGTCCCCGCCTTCTCGCCCTTCACCTCGAAGTCGAACGAGGGATGGCGCAGGTCGAAGGGCGCCGACGACGGCGCCGAGGCGATCGAGCCGTCCTTCATGGTGAACGTGCCCGTGACGGGCGCACACATGTCGGGATCGATGATCACGCGCACGGGACGGGATTCGCCCGGCGCCAGCACCACTTGCGGCGGGTCGAAGTGCACGAGGACACTGGGGGCCGTCGTGGGATCGCACGTCTCTCCGGGTCCCGGCACCGGCCCTGCATCCGGTCCCGCCGGCGAGCTGCCGGACGACGACGAGCACCCCACGACGACGACGAGACAACCCAGGGCAAGCTCTGCGAAGCGCCTCATGCGCGCGCAATGTAGCGCTCGGCCAGCGGGCGCCCGTCTCATTTAGGACAAAAGAAAAGTGCCCGCGCAGAGGGGCCGGGGGGGCAGCCACACTCCACGCGAGCGGAAGCAAGCAGTGCAGCGCGTGTGCCACGATCCTCAGGTGGGAAAAAAGCGCCCAAGAGGCCCGGATGGGCATTGCAGCCCTGCAAGGGTGAAAGGTGCACAGATCGCGCGTCTGCAGGACGGTGAAGCTGGTCCGATGTACGGCTAATGGCTCGCCACGCAGCGGAGCCCACGGCGAAGGCGCGTGGCGTATACTCCGGCTTCGACCGTCCGGCCCTCGAGCGGTGCTCGAGGTGCGTTCGCCGTCGCGGTGAGCGTGGTTGCATCGCTGCCGAGGGAGCCGGACACCCGCTCGATGCATGCGCGATCGTGCGATACGCGGAGGCGTAGCAGGGTGCCCTGCAGTGTCGCCGACGCGCCGGCCCTCACCCGTACGCGCACGTTCCCCGGAGACGGCAAGTCCACTTCCCAGCCGCCGTCGTCGGCGCCGCAGACGGGCGACGCGCCGGACTCGCCCAGCACGAGCGGCGCCAGGCGCTCCGGATCGGCCACCGTGCCGTTCTCGAGATCGATGCCGACGACCCACCGGGGCGGAGTGCCCCCCTCGATCGCCGGCTGACCGTCGACCACCACGCCCACGGCGCGACCGTCGACCCGCCGACCGAGCCGCAGCGGCGTCAGCGTCTCGCCGCCGGCGCGCGGGAGACGCGCGATCTCGCGTGCCGAGACGCCGTCGACGGCCCAGACGACGGTCGCCGGCAGCTCTCCCGCCGACTGCGCCGTCGCGAGGAACCACCGGCCGGCGACGCGGATGGCGCCCTCGACGTCGGCGAACGGGTCGCCCGTCGGGCGCCGCACGTCGGTCGGCGGACGATCGGCCTCCAGCGCGAGCACCTGCGAGCCGGCCGTGCCCACCGTGTGGCGCAGCACGAGGAGCGCGTGGTCGGGGTCGTCGCCGGGGACGAGCAGCCACTGTGCGCCCGGGCCCTGACCGATGCCCAGCGCGTGCGCGGCGAGCTCGCGCGATCCCCAGGGCGTCGCCGTCGTGGCGGACGAGCGGGCCTCGGTCCAGCCGCCCCAGGGCCAGAGCCACGTCGCCCGCCACTTGCCGGTGCCGTCCCAGTCGCCGCTCTTGGGGCCCCAGGCGTAGACCTGCGCCAGGTCCATGTGGCGAAGCGGCCACTCGAGCCCCTGGTCGGCGAGCACCTGCAGGCCGCACTCGTCCGAGCCCACGGCGGGCGGCGCGTGGCCCTGGAAGCGCGGGAGCTCCTGCGCGCAGGTCGGCGTGAGCGACAGGCCCGTCATGGTCCACGGGCGCGACAGCGTGAGCTGGGGCGCCGGGCGTAGCTCGCGGCGCGCGGAGGCAGGCGACGGCTTCGGTCCGGGCTCCGGGGGATCGTGCGAGACGAGGTCGCACGTGAGCTCGAGCGGCGTCATGTCGCGGCCCGGGCGCACGCGCGGCGGGGGCTCCTTCGGCGCGGCGGTCGACGGCGCCGGCCCCCACCCGACGCGCATCCAGCCGGCAACGAGGCAGCCGACGGGCCCGCAGGCGCGCTCGGCGACGTCCCGGGGCAGCGCGACGGGATCGGGCAGCTCGAGGTCCTTCGTCCACGTCATGCCGCCGTCGGTCGACTCGAAGCCGCGACGCGAGACGGTCCAGCCGAAGGCGAAGCGGCCGGCGACGAAGGGGGCGCCAGCGTCGCGCACGTACTCGCCGACGCGCACGTGGCCGTCGAGGGTGATCTCGACGCCGACGACGGTGCCGGCGCCGTCGACCCACCCGCCGAGGACGCCGGGTCGCCGCTCCTGGAAGCCGTCGAGCCACGTGCCGGTGCGCAGGAGCCGGCCGACGTCGGCGCGCAGCTCCGGGAAGGCGAGCGCCACGTGGGTGGAGCGCGTGCCGTCGGTGACGGTCAGCCGACCGGTCGACAGGTCGGCGCCCCGCGGGGGGCGCACGAGAGCGACGCGCCCGTCGTGGAGCGTGACGAGCCGGGCGCGCTCGACGTCGTCACCGCGGAAGCGCATCTCGTTCCACGCGCCGGAGCGGTCCATGAGGCACCAGGCGACCTCGGGGGGCGGCACGTCGGGCGCCGCGTCGGGCGCGCACGGGCCGCGCACGGCGAGGGCACCGAGGCCCGACGCGAGGACCTCGCGCGGGCCGTCGAAGCGGCGAAGCTCCTCGAGGCGGCCCGTCGCCGGCGACCACCGCAGGAGCAGCGTGCGCCCGCGCGGCTCGGCGCACAGGTAGCCGAAGCCTCCGGGGTCGCCTTCGCGCGCGAGCGCGAGCGGCTGGCAGCGGGCGGGCTGGAGGGCGAACGCACCGGGAACGGCCTCGGCCACCGACCCGTCGGTCAGGCTCACGCGCATCAGGGCGCCGTCGCGCGCGACGAGGGCGGTGCCGTCGGACATCGGCCAGCCCTCGGCCACGGCCGCGGCGAGCGGTCGCGGACCCAGCACGCGCATCGTGGCGTCGGGTCCGGCGGCACCGCGATCGGGGACCGACGACGACGACGGCGCTCCCGCGAGGCGCGCGGTCTGTCCGTCCGCCCTCACCTCCCACCACTCGAGCTCGCGCGCCGCGTTCATGCCGCCGACCGCGAGCAAGTCGCCGAGGGCGAGCACGTCGCTCGGCTGGATGGGCAAGGGCAACGCGCGCCACGTCGCCCCGGCGTCCAGCGTGAGCATCGCGCCGCGCACGTCAGCCACGGCCACGGCGCGCCACGCGTCCAGCGCCGCGAGCCGGCCCACGTTGGGCGAAGCGGGCAGCGGTCCGAGGTCCATCACCGTGCCCTGGCGCGCGTCGACGGCGACGATGGCCCCCGTCTGCGTGCGGATGTACACGCGATCGAGCCCCACCTGAACGCCTGCGATGGCGACGGGCGACGTGAAGACCGGCCGCGCCGGGGCGAGCCAAGAGTCCGAGCGCCACAGGTGCGTGCCGATGGCGAAGAGGAAGCCCCTCCCATGCGCTGGGGCACGTCGACGACGCTCGACGCCGCTCCGGGCAGCCGATCGGCGGACGCGACGATGGATCCGTCGCCCCACGTGACGACTCGCTCGCCGGCGACGATGGCGCGCGTGCCGCCCCCGGGCTCGGTGCCCCAGGTGCGCGCCTCGGCGAAGCGCAGCGGCACGAGGCGCGCGCCGTGGACCATCGCGTCCGCAGCCCCGGAGAGCCCCGTCTCGCGCAGCGCAGCCGCGGGCATGGTGGGCACGACCGCCTCGCGTGCTCCCACGCAGCCGGCCACGAGCGCCAGCAGAGCCGTGAGCGAAGCACTCGGCCTCACCCTCGGATCGTAGCAGGGCCCCCGGAAGTGGATCGCCGGCCCGAGTTGAGCCAATCTCCCGGCCATGTCGTTCGTCGTCGCCGTCGTGGGCGCTACAGGCGCCGTGGGTCGCGAGATGCTCCGTGTCCTCGAGCAGCGGCGCTTCCCGGCGAAGCGCGTCCTCGCGCTCGCCAGCAAGCGCAGCGCCGGGCAGAAGCTCGCGTTCGCCGGCGGCGAGCTCACGGTGGAGGAGCTGACGCCCAAGTCGTTCGCCGGCGTGCAGATCGGCCTCTTCAGCGCGGGCGCGAGCGTCTCGCGCGAGTACGGGCCCGTCGCGGCCGCCGCCGGCGCCGTCGTGATCGACAACTCGAGCGCCTGGCGCATGGACGCCGAGGTGCCGCTCGTCGTGCCCGAGGTGAACATGGCAGCGGCGGCCAAGCGCCCTCGCGGGATCATCGCGAACCCCAACTGCTCGACGATCCAGATGGTCGTCGCGCTCAAGCCGCTGCACGACGCCGCGCGCCTGAAGCACGTCGTCGTGTCGACCTACCAGGCCACGAGCGGCAAGGGGCACGCGGCGGTCGAGGAGCTCATGGCGCAGGCGCGCGCGGTCGTCGAGGGGCGCTCGCCCGAGGCGCGCGTGTTCCCCGACCCCATCGCGTTCAACGTGCTCTGCGACTGGAAGCCCGGCGAGGGCGACTACTCCGAGGAGGAGCACAAGATGGTGAACGAGACGCGCAAGATCTTCGGCGACGCGTCCATCGGCGTCTCGCCCACCACGGTGCGCGTTCCGGTCGTCAACAGTCACTCGGAGGCGGTGCACGCACAGTTCCACCGGCCCATGCGCGCCGACGAGGCCAAGCGCCTGCTGCGCGACGCGCCGGGCGTCGTGCTGATGGATCAGCCCTACGCTCCGGGCGAGCACCCGCAGCCGGCGCACGCCTCGGGGACGGATCCGGTCTACGTCGGGCGCGTGCGCGACGACCTCGCCGTGCCAGGCGCCATCAACCTGTTCGTCGTGGCCGACAACCTGCGCAAGGGCGCCGCGCTCAACGCCGTGCAGATCGCCGAGAAACTCTTCTAAAGGTCAGGGCTTGTCGACCTTCGAGACGGTGCCGTCGTGGTGCTGGCCGGCGTCGGTGCCGGCGCACGTCCAGTAGACGGAGTGATCGTCGACCACGATGCCCGTGGGCGCCGGCTGGTTGCTCGCGAGGATGGTGGTGGCGCCGCCCGCCTTGGGGACACTGCCGATGCTGCCGTCGCCCTTGGTGCCGGGCACGGTGAAGTAGACGGATGCGTCGTCGAGCACGATGTCGCCGATGGGACCCGGGGCCTGCGCGAGCTGCGACGCGGCGCCGCCGGACTTGGGCGCTTTCATCACCCTGTCGCCGTCGATCCAGTACGCGTCGGTGGCGTCGATCTGCACATCGGCGGGCGCGTGCACGTCCTTCACGACGGCCTTCGCCTGGCCCCCGTTCTTGGGGACCGAGACGATCATTCCGTCGGCGTGCTGCTTCGCGTCCGAGCCCGCGAGGCTCACGTACGCGTTCTTCTCGTCGACCGCGACGCAGTTGGCGCCCCCCAGTCCGCCGCCCACGGCGGCGGGTGCGCCGCCCTTCTTGGACGCCCGGAAGACGGCGCTGCCCTGGACCCAGTACATGTACTCGCTGTCGAGCACGACGCAGGAGAAGGCGCTGGCGGCGCTCTTCGTGACCGTCGTCGGTTGCCCGCCGTTCTTGTCCTGGCGCTGCAGGAGCCCCTTCGCGGCGCCGCTTTGCATCGCCGACGTCCAGTACACGTCGGTGTCGTCCACCGCGACGCTCGCGCCGGGCCCGAACGCACCGCCGCTGCCGGAGAAGACGACCATCGTCACGCCGCCCTGCTTGGGCACGCGCTCGAGCGTGCCGCCGGCCTCGTCGACCCAGTAGGCGTTGCGCTTGTCGACGGCGAGCGCGGCGGAGCCGGCGAGGCCCTTGGCGAGCACGGTGACCGGCGGCATCGGCGCCGCGGTGTCCGCCGCCGAGGCGCTCGCGGCCGGAACGCTCGTGGCGTCGGGCGGGGCGCTGGCGCTCGGTGCGGCAGCGGCGGGCTCGGCGGCGCTGGCGACGGGCGGCGCAGCCGCCGGCGGCGCCTGTCCGCCTCCGCAAGAGAGAGTCACCAACGAAGCAAGAGAAGCGATCCCGCAGATCGACGGGCGCATGTCAGAACCCCCTTTCCGTTCGAACGGGAGCGTATCTAGTTCAGGACGCGATCTCGCGCACGCCTTCGACGAGGCGATCGATCTCGGCAGTCGTGTTGAACACGTGAGGGCTCGCACGCACCGTGCCTTCCAGGTGCGCCCGCGCGTGAAGCACGTGCGTGCAGTGGAAGCCGCCCGACACGCAGACCCCGTACATGTCGCAGAGGGCGCGCGCGACGTTCTCCTGCGTCATGCCGGGCGCATCCACGACGAAGGTCGCGAGCGCGATCCGCTTCTCGGCGGGCACGTCCGCTGCGAGCACGCGCACTCCGGGGATCTGGCTCAGCGCCGACACGAGGTAGCGCGCCTGCGCCACGTCGTGCTCCCGGATGCGCGCGAGGCCGATGGTCCGCATCCAGCGGATGGCCGCGCCGAAGCCGATGGTGGCCTCGATCGCCGGCGTGCCTGCCTCGAAGCGGAAGGGCGCGTCGCGCGGGACGAAGTGGCTCGGCGTGCCCGCCACGATGTCCTCGTTCATCGCGACCATGCCGCCGCCCACCTGGTAGAGCGGAAAATCGCGAAGCCGCTCGCGCTTGGCGTAGAGGATGCCGACGCCGCTCGGGCCGAACGCCTTGTGCGCGCTGGCGGCGAGGAAGTCGACGTCGAGCTTCTTCACGTCGACCGGCAGGTGCGAGATGGACTGCGCCGCGTCGAGGAGCACCGGGATGCCGCGCGCGTGGGCGATGCGCACCACCTCTTCCACCGGTGCGATGGCGCCGGTCACGTTCGACACGTGGCCGATGGAGACGAGGCGCGTCCGGCTCGTGAGGAGCGACTCGAGGGTCTCCCAGCGCGGCACGCCGTCGGGATCGATCGGCATCGGGACGGGCTTCGTGTTCACGCGCCACGGGAGCCAGTTCGCGTGGTGCTCGCTCGCGGGGAAGACCACCTCGTCCTCCTCCCCGAGCGACAGCGAGTGGCGCAGCAGGTTGATGGCCTCGGTCGTCCCGCGAACGAAGACGATCTCGTCCGGCGACGCGCCGATGAGGCTTGCGGCCTCGAGGCGCGCGGCGTCGTACAGCGTCGTCGCCTCTTGCCCCAGCTGGTGCACGCCCCGGTGCACGTTGGCGGTGTGGTGCTCGTAGTAGCGCACGACTGCATCGATGACGGCGCGCGGCTTGGGCGTCGTCGACGCGCTGTCGAGGAAGGCGAGGGGGTGCCCCTCGATGGTGCGCGAGAGCATCGGGAACTCCGGCCGGAGCTGCGCCGCGAGAGAGTCGATGCGCGCCGGCTCGTTCGCTTGCTTCATGGCTCAGGACGCGTGGAAACAGCGTGAGAGGTCCAGCGGGAAGCTTCGCTTGCTCACGCGGAACTTGCCGCTCGCTTCGATGGCGATCGCCGTCGCGGGGCGCGCCGTCAGCGTCACGCCCACGAGCAGCGGTTGCACGCGGGCTTGCACCTCGGCCGCGACGCGCGCGCCGTCGCCGTCGGCGACCACGTCGATGTTCGCGATCTCGGGGCGATCCTGCTGCAGCTGCCACACGCGCAGTCCCTCGATCGATCCGATGGCGCGATCGATGGCGCCGGCGGTCACGAGTGCGCCGTCGGGTCGGACCACGGCGTCGTCGATGCGTCCTTCGACGCTCACGATGGGCGGCACCGGCGTGCACGTGCGCGGTCCGTTGCGGTCGACCTGCACGAGGTCGCCCACGACGAAGCGCACGAGCGGCATCGCGACGCGATCGAGCGACGTGACGACCACGAGCGCCACGTCCTTCGCGCCAGGCGTGGGCACGCGCGCCTTGAGCAGCTCCACGTGCGTCGTGAACGGCGCGTGGTGAAGCCGTCCGTCCTCTCCCTCCATGAAGAGGACGCCCACCTCGCTCGCTCCGTAGAGCTGGAGGAGCGGTCCCTGGTAAGCCTCGCGGATCGCGCGCAGGTAGGCGCGCGTCGTGAACGCGTACGTGAGCTGCACGAAGCCGCGAACGTCGATGGTGCGCCCCTGCGCGCGCGCGAAGCGCGAGAGCAGCGCGAGGTAGAAGGGATCGGCCTCCATGCCGACCGCGGTGTGGCGCCCGAGCTCCTCGAGCATCCGCACCTGCTCCTCCTCCGTCCAGAAGAGCGGGTCGGGCCGCTGGTTGAGGAAGAGGTGCGCACCGTCGACGCGCTCCTCGAACGGGAGGTCGCCGACGTGGCAGATCCCGAGGCCGCACGCGGGCGTCGTGAGGACGGCCTCGCGGTAGGGACCCTGCGCGCCGTCCATCGCCGCGGCGATCACCGGATGCATGCGCATCGCGCGCGACTCCTGACGCGGCCACCAGCCGTCGTCCCAGAGCACGCGAAGGCGTTCGCCGGTCGACCCGCTCGTCTCGACCAGCTCCAGTGCCCCGGAGGCGAGCTCGGCGCGCACGTCGCGGCCGGCCGGCACCCACTGCTTCGGGAGCGTCGCGCGCAGCTCCTTCTTGGTGAGCAGCGGGATGCGCGAGAGCACCGCGTCGAGCGAGAGGCCCGGCGCCGGCGGTACGTCACCGCGCTTCTGGTAGTAGGGGATGTCGCGCATCGCGCGCGCGATGGCGGCGATGGTTCGCGGCTCGTGCTCCAGGTCCGGGCGCGGGTCCGCCGGACTGAAGGGTTTCCACCCGTCGGAGCCGAGCGAGGGCGAAGCCGACATGTCGCTGCTTCCTTACCACGATGGCGGCGAAAGGACCCGTAGGCTCCCGCTGACCACGCCGTAGCCGCCCTCGGTCTGCAGCGTGCGCCGCAGCTCGGGCGCGCCCAGGCGATCCTCGAGCAGCGCGCGGTAGGCGCCCACGATGCGAGCCACGTCGGCCGCGGTCTCGCGCACCAGCTCGATGCGGAAGCGACGCACCCCGGAGCCGCGCAGGGTGGGGACGACGGACGCTGCGCTCTGGGCCGCGGCGTGGAACACGGTGTTCCGGCAGCCGACGTCGGCCTCGACCGGGTGCTCCATGCCCGCGCGATCGCGGAGGCTCACGCGGTGACGGTCGCAGGGCCGGCCGCACGTGCGGTGATCCCGGCCCTCCGAGAGCAGCGCCGCGATCACGCAGTGCTCCATGTGGAAGAGGGGCATCGGGTGGTGCACGACGACCTCGGTCCACGGGCCGAACGGCGAGGCGCAGAGCGCGGCGAGCTGCGCCGCGTCGAGATCGAACGACGGCGTGAACGCGGCCAGTCCGCGCGCGAGGACCTCGGCCGCCGTGATCCGGTTCGTCACGTTGAGCGAGAAGTCGCCGACGCACGGGACCTTCGACGCGGCCGCCTCCCGCAACGCGCCGAGCGATCGCACGAGGAACGCGTCGGGTACGAGCTCGAGGAGGTACCGGTCGATCTTCTCCTCTCCGGGCTTGCGGATGCGCGGCGGTGCGACCGTCACGTGCACGGGCTGGGGGCGAGCCCGCAGCGAGCGAAGCGCGGCGCCCGTGCCGGTGAGCGCGAGGAAGTCGAGGATCACGCCGTCCGCGCCGGCGTCGACGGCCGCATGCGCCTGCTCCTCGGTGCGACAGAGAACGAAGAGCCCCGGCGCCGGCGGCGCGCGATCCGGGGGAACCGCCGCGGCGAGGAGCGATGCGTGCGTCGCCCCCGTGGTCGGGTGACGCTGGTGCGTCGACGCGGCGAGTGCGTCCGTGAGCGCGCGTCGCGCCCGATTGAGCGACGACATCGGGATCATCGCTCCGTCCGGCAGGTCCACCGTCAGCGATGCGAGCGTGAAGGGTGTTTCTCCGAGCTTGCCGAGCTTGTCCTCCAGCACCTCGCGCGTCGTCGGCGCCGTGCGCGCGCGTTCGACCGGTGCGTCGGCGGTCACGGACGCGGCGTGACCTCGTGCGCTCGTCGCCGAGAGCGTGAAGGGCGCTCCGTCGCGGCCCGACAGCGTCACGTCGATGGGCACGCGGGCAGGCTCGCGCTCGACGCGCGCGCTCACCTCGCCGAGCACGCGCGGGTCGCTCGTCTTGAACAGGCGGCGCCCGGCGGGGATCTCCCCGACACGCCTGTCGGGCCCGAGCCAGAGTCGGAGCGCGCCGTCGCCGGCCGTCTCCACCTCCCACACGCGTCCGCCGATCTCGCCCTCGCCGCCCCAGCCTCCCTCGACGAGCACCCCGTCGCCGCGCGCGACGCCGCCGGCGTCGCGCACCAGCAGCCACTCGCGTCCGCGCGCGTGCTCGACGCGCTCGACGATCCCGGCGGGAAGCCCGCGGTGATCGCACGCGCGCCCCTCGACGAGGCGCTGGTGGTCGACGCCCGCGAGGAACCCCGGTCCCGACCCGCGCGTGAACGTCTGCAGCGCCGCCCTGCGCTGACTCTCGTTCACGGCGCCGTCGATCGCCGAGCGATAGAGCGCGGTCGTCGCCGCCACGTACTCGGGGCCCTTCAGCCGTCCCTCGATCTTCAGCGAGGTGACCCCGAGCTCCACGAGACGCGGCACGATCGCGCTCGCTTCGAGGTCCTCGGGCGACAGCAGATACGCGTGCTCGCCGAGGTCGCGCAGCTCCCCGTCGACCACGAGCTCGTAGGGCAGCCGGCACGCCTGCGCGCAGGCGCCGCGGTTGGCGCTGCGGCCCCCGATCGCCTCGCTCGTCAGGCACTGGCCCGAGTACGAGATGCAGAGCGCCCCGTGCACGAACACCTCGAGCTCCACATCGGTCTGCCCGCGGATCGCCGCGATGTCGTCCGCCGACAGCTCGCGCGCCAGGATGACGCGCGCCGCGCCAGCGTCGCGTGCGAGCTCGACACCCGCCGCGTCGGTGCACGTCATCTGCGTCGACGCGTGGATGGGCAGATCGGGAGCCAGCTCGTGCACCAGGCGCGCGACGCCCAGGTCCTGCACGATGACCGCGTCGACGCCCGCCGCGGCGCACGCGCGCACCGCGGCCTCCAGCGCCGGCAGCTCGGCGTCGAACACCAGCGTGTTGAGCGTGACGTACCCGCGTACCCCGTGCGCGTGCAGCTCGCGCATCGTGTCGGTCAGCGCGCCCGCGTCGAAGTTCGTGGCCCGCGCTCGGGCGTTGAAGCCCTGCAGGCCGAAGTACACCGCGTCGGCCCCGGCGCGCACGGCCGCGCGCATGGACGCGGCGTCGCCGGCGGGCGCCAGCACCTCGGGCCTCCGGGGACGCATGTCGCCGCCTGGTGTAGCAGGCGGCCGCGCTCGGTCGACCTCGGCTGTGGTCCTAGCGAGGGTCGCGCTTCGAATCGCCCACGTGCCACTGCGGGTTGCTCGCGAAGGCTGCGGCGCACGTGAGGGAGCAGAACCAGTAGAGCGTGTCCTCGAAGCGGAGCTGCCCGGCGGCCGCGCGCCGGTCGACCACGTGCTGACACACGGGGCAGATGGCCGACTCGCTCGCCCCGACCATGAAGCCCAGCGACGAGAGGAGCGTCGGGTCGCCGACGTTCTTCAGCGCCACCGGCCCGATGTCGACGACCGGGATGCCTCGCTCCTTCGCGACCTCGGCGACCGCCGCCGTCGCGAGCACCTCGCCCGCGTACGCCTCGGCGACGACGCGCGCCGCGAGGTTCACGGCCGCGCCGAAGACGTCTCCTTCGCGCTCGATGGCCGGACCATGGTGGAGGCCGACGCGCAGCGCCGGGAGCCTCTTGTCCGCGACTGCCGCCGCCAGCAGCCGCTCGACCAGCTCGAGCGCCGCCCCCGGCTCTGGCGACGTGACCAGCACGGCGTCGCCGATCGTCTTGATCAGCCGGTCGCCTGGACCGAGCGCGTCCCGCGCGAGTGCCGCGAAGCGGGTCGCCACGTCAGCCGCGTCGAAGTCCCCCTGCTCCTCGGTCAGCGCCGTGAATCCCGCGAGATCCACGAACCCGAAGGTCGCGGCGATGCGCTTGCTCGACACGCTCTTCTCAGCGTAGCGCTATTCTGTCGTCGCTCGATGCCGGAGCGAATGTTCTCACGCACCATTGCCGTCCTCGCCGCCGCGCTCGCTGGCGCGTGTCTCGCCTGCGCCGAGCCCAAGGTGTCGCTGGGGCAGGGACCCCGCGAGTACGTGGCCACCGACTACCAGACGGTGCTCAAGAAATGGACGCGCGAGAAGCAGCTCATCCTCTTCTCGGACCTCGAGGACAAGCTCACGGTGACGGCCACCTACGAGTCGTGGGACTTCCGCTGGGCGTACGTCGTCCGCTACGCGGCCGACTACCGGCTCACCATCGAGCAGCGGCGCGAGCTCCTCGACCGCACGCTGCACGAGACCGAGGACACGCACGAGTTCTACGTGGCGCTCTACGGCACCAACTGGCGCTGGACCGACATCAGCCGCCCCACGAGCGCGTGGATCGTCCGCCTCATCGACGACCAGGGCACCGAGACGGCGCCGGCGAAGATCGAACCCATCATCAAGCCCGGGCCCATCGAGCGCGTGTACTTCCCCTACACGAACGTGTGGCGCCACGCCTTCCGCATCCGCTTCCCGCGCGTCTCGGGTGACGGGCGCCCGACCATCTCCCCCAACGCCCGCTGGTTCGGCCTGCGCTTCGCCGGCGCCGAGGGCAACGAGGAGCTGCACTGGGACATCGAGGACCCGTCGAACCGCGCTCCCACGTCCGTCGCGAGCGACCGGTCGCTCCCGCGCTAGCGCGGCGTCACTTCACCATCATCGCCGTGCCCACGCCCACGGCCATCGCGCCGATGATGACGAAGATGTAGAGCACGATCATCACGACGGTCGTGATGCCGGCGAACTTCCAGAACGACTTCTGCTGCTCGAGCGCCGCGTCGAGATCGGGCGCCGCGCGCGACTGCACCAGCCGCCCGATGGCGCCGCCGAACTTCGTGAGCTTCAAGCCGGGATAGATGTAGAGCGCCGAGAGCGGGATGTAGACGATGCCGAGGGCCATCGGAGCGGCGCTCTTCCCTCCCGCCGTGGCGGCGGCCAGCGCACCCATGGCGATCACCGCCAGTCCGCCGAGCAGCATGAACGCGCTGCCGATGAAGCACAGGACACCCATGAGCATCACCCAGGGGCGCGTCTGCCGGAGCATCTCCACGGACTGCTCGGGGACCATCCCGCCGGGCGCAGGCGGAGCCATCGCAGGAGGCGGCGCGTACGGAGTCGTGGGGGGTGCGTAGGGGTTCATGCTCGCTCGCTCCTACGCGCGAGCCTACCAACATCTCCCTCAGGCGCCGGCGAAGATCTCCAGCAGCGGCGGGCACGTCATCAGCAGCTCCTGAGCTGCACGGCGCTCGGCGAAGAAGACGAGCGCTCCCCCCTTGCTCGCGCGGGCCGTCCGCGGCGCGGGGGCTGCACGCAGCACCTCGGTCGGAAACAGGAAGTCCCCGGCGCGGATGAGGGTCCCTGCCGGCTGCTCGCCGTTCTCGTCGAGAAGCTCGAGCTCGCCCGCACCGACGACGAGAAGCCCGGGGAGCTGCTCGCCTCGGGTGGCGAAGACCTCGTGCTCCGCCAGCGATCGCAGCGTCATCCGGCTCGCCAGATCCGTGCGCAGCCCCCAGTCGAGCCGCTCGCCGAGGGGCCCCATCGTGAGACCGACCTCCGCGTGGAGACGATCGCATGCCGCACGCAGCTCGTCCTCCACCCAGGGGCACGTGTGGAACGCCTGCTCGACGGAACGCTCGTCCCAGACGGCGACTCGCGAACCTTCGACCGAGCCGATGAGGCGCACGGGAGCGACGTGCTCGACCGTGCCGCGCGTGCGCAGCACCTCGCCGGCGCGCAGACGTACGGCCGGTGCGTCGACGATCGTCGCCGTCAGGTCCACCTGCCCGTCGAGCACGAGGGCGAGCGCGAAGCCGGAGACTTCTTCGTCCTTGCCGAGGGGCTGCACCTTGGCCGCATTCGCGAACGCATCGCGCGCGTCGTCCGGCAGATCCGCAAACGCCGCGACGTTCGTCAGGTCCACGCCGGAGGTGGCGGGTGCTTGCGGCTTCACCGAGGTCCGTGACTTCGGCGGAGGAGGCGGTGGCTTGCGGAGTGGAGGCGGAGGACGCGGGGGCTTCGCACCCTGCGGCTTCGGCTTGTCCACCGGCGGTGCGCTCGTGACCACCTCCTCCGGCTCGAATGCCGGCGGCGCGGGAGGCGCCGCCGCCGGTGGCGGTGCAGCAGCTGCCGGCGGAGGCGCAGGCGGTGGAGGTGGCGTTGCGGCGGAAGCCTGTGGAGGTGGGGGCGCAGCAGCTGCCGGCAGAGGCGCTGGTGGCGCAGGCGCAGGCGGAGGCGGTGCGGCCGCCAGCGGGGGCACGGGTGGCGTCGGAGTGCGAGGCGGCGGCCGCGGAGGAGGAAGCGGCGCGGGCGCGGGCTCGCGGGTGGGCGTGCCCGTCACCGCGCTCTGATCAGCCCACGGGTCGAGCATCCCCGCGTGCTTCTCCGCAGCCGTCGGCACGTGCGACTCACGCTCCTCCGTGACCGGCTCTTCCTCGGGCTCGGCCGCCGGCGCAGGCGCGACTGGCGCCGGTAGCGTCTCTTCGGGCGATGGCTGCGATACAGCGGGCGCGGTCACCGCCGCCTGTTGCGCCAGCATCGCCGCTTCCGTCGCCGGCAGCTGCACCTCGGGCGACGGCAACGACACGCGCACCTCGTACTCGTCCACCTGCGAGGTGCGCAGCAGGTCGTCCACGGCGTGGCCGGCCGTCGCCGGCGGGTGGGAGGGCGGCGGAGGCGCCGAGCGCGCGGGCCCCGCGGCCGCCGCCTCCTGCGGGTTCTGCGCGATCCATTCGGCCAGTTCGGCGGCATCGCGCGCGAGCGTCAGGGCGCGGTCGTCGTCCTCCGCCTCGCCTGCGGCCTGCGCGGCGCGCCGCAGCCACACGATGGCGTCGACTCGCTCGTTGCGCTTCCAGAGCGCCTCGGCGGTCTGCAGCGCCCAGGCGACGTCCTCGGCGTCCGTATCGAGAACGGGAGGGATCCCGGTCATGCGCGCGACTATTCGTACCACGCTCCAGGTCTCAGTCGGGTGGCCCTTCGGGCTGTCGGCCCGCCTTCGGCGGATCCTCAGCCGGACTTCGAGCGAAGGAGGACCACTTTGCCGTCGTCCGAGGCGACGACGACGCTCCCGTCGGGCAGGAGCGTCACCGGGGCGTCTACATCGGCTCCCGCCGTCCACCGCCAGAGCACGTTGCCGCTCGCATCGATCGCAGTGACGGCGTCGTCCTGCGCACCGAAGAGCAGCGTGCCGGCTTCGTCCTCGAGGGCGCCGCCGTGGACCCCGAAGTCGCGCGCCCCGGTGCCCTGCACGGGGAAGTCGCCCACGACCAGCCCATCGGCGCCCCGGAGGCGCACGGCGCGCGGCGTGGGTCCATAGACCCCGGCGAGCACGTCGCCGTTGCGCGCGACCGAGAGCGTGCCGCGGACGAAGCCGCCGACCTGCGTGCGCCAGACGACGTGACCGTCGTCCGGATCGAGGCGCGCCACCTCGCCGCCGTCGGTGCCGAAGAAGACGGCGCCGTCGTCGCCGATGGCCGGCGCGCCGTCGACGTCCGCGCCCAGGTCGGTGCTCCAGAGGAGGCCGCCCTGGGGCGTGAGCCCGTACGCGTGGTGGTCCTGCGAGCCGAAGAAGACGCGCCCCGACGTCGGCGCCACGACCGGAGCCGCGAACACCTTGCGTTTCGCGGCGAAGCGCCACTTCACCCACGCCAGCGGGGTGACGCCGTAGACCATTCGCCCCGCCGCGAAGACGACCGTGCCGTCCGGCGCGATGGTGGCTCCCGTGTCCGCCTCGCCGTCGGTGTCGAGCGACCAGCGCAGCCGGCCCTCGGGCGTCACCGCCACGAACTTCTTCGCGTCGCTGCCGGCGAAGACGGTGCCGTCGTCGCCGACCGCGGGCGTCGCGTAGGCCCTCTCGTGGAGCGGAAGGGTCCAGCGCACCGTGCCCGTGTCTCGAGCGATTGCCGTGAGGCTGCCCTCGAGCGAGGCGACGTACAGCGTCTGGCCGTCGGGCGACATCGTGACCTGGGCTTCGACCGGTCCGCCCACGTCCACGGTCCACTGCACCTCGGGAGCTTCGAGCGGCACGCGGCCAGCGGCCCGGTCGGTGTGGCGTGGGTCGCCGTGGAGCATGCGGGCGCCCTGCGACGCTTCGATCAGCGGCGGCGCCCCTGCGCCCATGCCGTGCTCGCCGCCCCGCGCCGATGCATCCGGCTGCATCGTCGCGACCGTGGCGCGGGCGCGGTCCGCGCGTGCACGCGACGCGCGCCAGCGGAGCACGACACTGGTCAGCACCATCGCGACCAGCACCGCGACGACGACGAGAGGGACGCGCCTCACGGGCGCTTCATTGCACGCGGCCCCGGTCAGCGCATCTTGCGAGCCGCGCGAATGCGCCGCTCCGACTCGCGCGCTTCGTCGATGCCGATCGCATGAGGCGCCTCGTGCGGCAGCCGCCGCGCCAGCCACCCGATGAGCGTCATCCCGGCGGTGCGAGCGTGCTCCGGCAACGCCGGTTCTCGCAGCAGCCGCATGATGTCCGCGATGAGCCGAGTCCTCTCGCTCTCTTCCGTCACTGGCGAGCACTCCATCTCATGGCCAAGCACCGCATCTAGCGCAGCGCCATCCCCATTGTGGTCCGTCCCCGACACGCAGGCAGGAATCATAGCTGACTCGGCCGGTTCGTCGAATTTGACGGGTCCGGTACCTCGGTACAGGGCAGGCGAGCCCGTCAAATAGGCTCGATCAGGACCTCGCGGTCCTTGGCGCCGTTGGCCGGACCGACGAGCCCGCGTCGCTCCATCATCTCCACGATGCGGGCTGCGCGGTTGTATCCGAGCTGGAGCTTGCGCTGCAGCCACGACGTCGAGCAGCGGCGCGTGTCGGCGACGAGTTGCACCGCCGCGTCGTACATCGGGTCCTGCTCGGCGTCCTCCTCGGGGGGCGCCTCCTCGTCGTCGCGCGGGCGCAGGATGTTCTCGTCGTAGATCGGCTCGCCCTGCTTGCGCAGGAAGTCGGTGACGAGCTGGACCTCTTCCTCGCTCACCCACGGGCACTGGACGCGCTTGGTGTCGTTCGTGCCGTTGAGCTTGATGAGCATGTCGCCGTTGCCGAGAAGGTGCTCGGCGCCCTGCTCGTCGAGGATCGTCTTGCTGTCGACACGCTGCGAGACGCGGTAGGCGATGCGCGTCGGGAAGTTCGCCTTGATGGTGCCCGTGATGACGTCGACGCTCGGCCGCTGCGTCGCGAGGATGACGTGCATGCCGGCGGCGCGCGCCTTCTGCGCGAGTCGGGCCACCGCGGCCTCCACTTCCTTCCCTTGCTGCATCATGAGGTCGGCGAACTCGTCGACGACGATGACGATCCACGCGAGCCGCTTCGGCGGCTCCTCTCCCTCGGGAGTCACCCGGTGCACCTCGCCGCGGTCCACGCGGTCGACCCACGCGTTGTACGTGAGGATGTTCTTGGTCCCCGCGTCGGCGAAGAGCTGGTAGCGGTGCTCCATCTCGTCGACGGCCCACTTGAGGGCGCGCGCCGCGAGCTTCATGTCGGTGACGACCGGCAGCAGCATGTGCGGGATGCGATCGAAGGGCGCGAGCTCGACGACCTTCGGATCGATCATGAGCAGCTTCAGCTCGTCGGGCGAACGGCGGTAGAGCAGCGACAGGAGCATCACGTTCAGCCCCACGCTCTTGCCCGAGCCGGTGGCGCCCGCGACGATCACGTGCGGCATGCTCGCGAGGTCCGCGTAGACGGGGTTGCCCAGGATGTCGCGCCCCATCACGACCGGCAGCGGCTTGGTGATCGTCTGGAAGCGACGGTCCTCGATGAGCTCGCGGAGGACCACCGGGATGCGCTGGTCGTTGGGCAACTCGAAGCCGATCCGGTTCTTGCCGGGAATCGGCGCGACGATGCGCACGGTGCGGGCGAGGGCGAGCGCGAGATCGTCCGAGAGGCCCGCCACCTTGGACACCTTCGTGCCCGCTGCGGGGGACACTTCGTAGGTCGTCACCGTCGGGCCGGGCAGGATGTCCTCCACCTTCCCCTGCACGCCGTAGTGCGCGAGCGTCTCGACCAGCTTGGTCGCGTTCGCGAGCAGCTTGTCGCGATCGATGGCGAGGCTCGGGTCCACCTTCTCGGCCACCAGCAGATCGACGCTCGGCAGATCGAACGCGGACGGAGGCGAAGGCGCCTCGCCGGGACGCGCCTCTTCCTTCTCGAGCGCCGCCGACGTGTCCACGATCGTCGGCGCGCCCTTGCGGGGGCGACGGGGCCGGGCCGGCGCTTCGATCGCGACCTGGATCGGCTCGGCGATCTGGGGCTCCGGCGCCGGGGCTGCGGGCGTGGGCGCGGGCGGAGGCAGTAGCGGGGCCGGGGTCGGCGACGAGATCGGAAGCGGAATCTGCGTCGGCGGCGCGGCCTCCGCCTTCGCCTTGCGCCGCTTCTTCGGGGCCGCTTCACTCTCCGGCTCGATCGGATCATCCGCCTCGAACGGCAGCGCAGCGATGATGGCCTCGTTGCTCGGCTCGGTCGCGATGTGCGGCTGGCTCGCGGCCGTGGCGGCCGCCTCCTGCTTGCGCTCGAGGGCGCGCGCTTGCGCCCAGGCTTCGCGGATCGCGCGCGTCGCGCCCGTGGTCCAGGCCCACACGCGCGTCGCCACCCTCGCCACGAGGCGGGCGAACGCGATGAACGAGAACGCCGCGCGCCCGATGAGGATGAGCCCGAGGCACGCGAAGCCGACGAGGAACGATCCGGCGGTCGAGAAGAGCGAGCGGGCGACCTCGCCGAAGAGCTCTCCCACGAGCCCCCCGGCGGCAGCGCCGCCGAAGGCCGTCTGCCCCGGCCACCCCACCTGCACGAGCGCGGCGGAGACGACGGCGATGAGCAGATCGCCCGCGATGCGCCCCGGCGTGGCCGCGCTCTCCTTGCCACGCACCAGGGGGATCCCGAGCAGCACCAGCTCGACCGGCAGCGTCCACGCGACGACGCCGACGAGCGAAACGAGGCCCCGCGCGCACAGCTCGCCGACCGGTCCGACCCAGTTCGCGACCGGATACGACGCCAGGGCGAGGGCCAGGAACACCGCCAGTGTCCAGGCAGCGAGGGCCGCCACCTCGCGCGCTCGCCCGTAGGCGGCCGCTCCCCGGCCCAGGACGGTGGGAATGCGAGTGTTGGCAGGGGCTGCCAATGCCCGAGGCTGGGGGACAGACCCCAGCGAGCCACGGGACGGCCCGACGTTCCCGAGAATCGCCATCGCCTACTTTATCCTACACGGCGACGCTACGACGCTCACCAGAGCCGGGGCAACTTCCCGAAAGAATTCCGCTGGGCCGCCCGGGAGCGTAGCATCCGCACCGATGCGACCGAGGCTGACAGCCAAGACGTGGATCCCCGTGCTGGCCATGATCGCCACCGGGGCGGGGTGTGCCGTGAGTGAGTCGGACGTACACCGCTGGGAGACCACGGAGGGCGGGCCCGAGAAGCTTTACGCGCTCGTGACGCACGACAAGTACTCGTGGTCGCTGCGGGAGGAGGCCTCGCTGTCGCTCGTGCACATGCGGCCGCGCAACGGCCGCCACGTGGGCCTCGAATACCTCGCGCTCGGGTACGACACGCCGCAGGGCCGCGTGCAGGGCGCCCTGTCGATCCTGGGCGACGAGGCCCGCAAGCACATCGTCGACGACATCGCGCCCAAGCTGGAGGAGCAGATCCAGCAGCCCCCGCCGCCGAAGCCTGCGGAAGGCCAGCCACAACAGGCCGACGAGAGCGTCCCCTTCAAGGACGCCGCCTTCGCTCTGCTGTCACACGAGCCTCCGCTCGTCGTCGACGACAAGACGAAGGCCGATCTGACCGCGGCGCTCAATCAGTGGGTGCAGACCGACTTCGAGGACCGCATCGACAACAGCTCGCAGCAGTTCGGCGTCGAGCAGATCATGCGCTTCCTCGGCCCGGCGAGCGTGAAGGGCCTCCCGAGCTCCATTGCCGAGGGCAACACCAAGAACGACAAGGCGTGCCAGCTCATCGCCGACATCGGCGACGACGACACGAAGAACCGCGCCGGACAGGCGCTGGTAGCCCTGGCGAAGACGATCGACTCGCCGGGCTGGCTCGACAAGCAGCGCGGGCTCGTGCAGGAAGCGAACAAGAAGACCGGCGCCAACCCGAGCGAGAAGGACCTTCAGGCTCAGCTGAAGACCTACCAGGAGCAGGAGCTCGAGAAGGTCTTCACCAACATGAAGCGCGTCGGCGGCAGGCCGGTCATCGACTACTGCCTGCAGTACGCGCGCGACAACTCCAAGAGCGAGAAGATGCGCACCGACGCCCTCGCGGCGCTCGAGAACCGCATCGACAAAAACGTGGCGACGGACATGTCGGCGCTCTTCTCGATCCTCGCCGACGACACGGCGCCCGACGGCGTGCGCGGCGTGGCGATGGCGCGCGTGGGCGAGCTGCCGAAGGACATCATCTTGCCGCGCCTCTACGCGCTCTTCAGCAAGAAGTGGCAGGTCCGGATGGATGCCGCGAAGCTCATCCTGAAGACCGTCTCGACGCGCGACGTGCCCGACTTCATGCGCCACCTGCCGTCGGACTCGAAGACGAAGATGGGCCTCAGCGAGCCGCTCCTCTACGGTGCCCTCATCCTGGGCATGGACCCGGCGGGCGGCCCCAAGCCGCGCGACGTGCTCAACGGCTTCCTGCAGTCGCCGATCATGGGCGCGAAGCTCACCGCCGCCGGGTCCTATTACCAGGCCAAGAAGGCCGACGCCGGCCCGCTCCGTGCGCTCGAGTCCGACAAGACGGCCATCGCCAAGTGCGACCCAGCCGACAAGTGCGGCTGGGAGTGCGTCGTGAACAAGGAGACGAAGACCCCCACGACCGTTGGCGAATTCGTCCAGTGGTGCATCGAGCCCCAGCTCCAATGAGTGGT
>DATJYG010000309.1:0-9121 GCA_035499695.1 Polyangiaceae bacterium | reverse complement strand
TGACGCGCATCGACCTCGCCGCACCCCTCGGCGTCGGCCTGGGCCTGGGACTTTCGACCGGCATCGTGACCGGCATGATGGGCGGACCGGTGGGGCTGGTGCTCGGCATCGCCATCGGCGGCATCGCCGGGTTCTTCGCCGGCGCCGCGATGTTCCGCGACGCCCGCCGGCGCGAGGCCCGCAACCGCGAGCTCGACGCCATCATCGGCGTGTCCGAGGGCGACCTCGGCGCTGCGCCCGTGGCCATGCCGCAGGAGCCGGAGGCAGGGGAGTCGCCCTCGACCGCCTGGGTCGCCGAGTGGCTGACGCCGCCGCCGCCCGTCGCGGGCTGAGCGAGCGCGCCGATCCCGCTACTCGATCTCGATCGTGTACGTGAACGTCACGGTGATGCCGTTCGGGTACTGCTGCGCCAGCGTCGAGGCGTAGTTGAAGTCCCAGTAGAGCCTGAAGCTGTTGCCCTCCGGGAAG
This sequence comes from Polyangiaceae bacterium, assembly GCA_035499695.1. Taxonomy (GTDB): domain Bacteria; phylum Myxococcota_A; class Polyangia; order Polyangiales; family Polyangiaceae; genus Palsa-1150. The sequence continues at coordinate 8,653 of DATJYG010000309.1, read as the reverse complement.
AGGCTGCGCAGGTCTCCGGTGTCCACGATGTCGAGGTCCGTCGTGCCCTTGACCCCGGCGAAGGATGGCTTGTTCACGATGACCTCGGTCATCGCGTCGTTCGCGGCCCCGGTGAGCGAGCCGGCCCAGGAGAACTCCCCGGTGCTCGACGAAACGGTGAGCCCCAGCAGGTGCACCTTCTTGCCCGTGGGGATGCCCTCACTGAAGGTCGTGCCCGTGTAGCCGTCGAAGGAGCCGCCGGCGACGATGGGCGAGATGCTCAGGTGCTGCGTGGCCTGGATGATGTTGGTGCGACCTGGACAGCCCGTGGCAACCGCGAGCAAGGCGGCGAGCGCGAACAGTCGTAGCGGCATTCTCCACCCTCAGTGTTACTCGTCCGATGGCCGGAGGCCCGGGCTTCCGTCCACCTCCTTGCGCTTTCGCAAGAAGCGGTCCGTGAGGAAGCACTGGCGCGCTTCGCACCCAAGTGCCCGAGCTCACTGGATTCGGCGGCGCTCGCCAGCTGTGCCGTGTAGCGCCAGCTTGTTGACGAAGTGGGCTCCGCGATCCGGGAGTTGACGCCCGAAGGCGTCACGGCGGTGTCAGGTAGGCTCCTCGCATGGCTCCCTTCGTGCGCGCGCTTCTCCTTCTCGGAGCGTCGGTGCTCCTGGCAGGGCTCGCGTGCTCCTCGAGCCCGCCCCCGCCCTGCACCGGATCCTCGTGCGCCTGCACAGGCGGCAACGTCTGCAACCTCGATTGCGGCGGTGCGACGCCCTGCGCTCCCACGTGCAGCAGCTTCGGGAGCAACTGCAACGCGACGTGCGCGAACGACTGCTCCTTCACCTGCACCAGTGGACCCAACTGCGCGGTGACGTGCGGCGACTCGTGCACCATCGCCTGCAGCAGCACGAGCACCTGCGGGGCGACGTGCGGCAAGTCGTGCAAGTACACGTGCACGAGCGTCAACGACTGCGCGCCGACCGTCGGCGATCAGAGCGTCGTCACGTGCTCCTCGACCGGCAACTGCGACGCCACGTGCCAGGGCACCTGCCGCGTGCACTGCGGATCGACCGGCCCCTGCAACGTGACGTGCCCCTCCGGCGCCGCGAAGACGCAGTGCTCCGACGGCTGGTCGTGCGGCGAGCCCTGCTGATCAACCGTGGGCGAGGCCCATCACCACGGCAGCCGCGATGAGGATCATTCCACCGATGAGGACCGAGGCCTGCACGCCGTAGACGCGCCGCAGGCGGCGGATGGCATCCATCAGGTGCTCGACGTCGCGCCCCCGCGTCTCGCTGATGGCCCGGAAGGAGGCTCCGGCGGACAGCAGGAGAAAGCCGAGCGCGACGTTGATCACTGCCACGAAGGCCCAGGCGAGCGTGTTCGGGTGGTCGTTCTGGATGAACTGCACCACGGCGGCGAGCGCGCCCACGCCGAGGCCGCCCCACATGGTCGCGCCTCCGACGAACCGCATGGATCGCGCGAGTCCGCGGAACTCTGCGTCCTCGGCCTGCGAGAATTCGTAGCTGCCGGACGTTCCGGGCTTGAGAGGATCTTGCTGCATCGGGCCGCCCCCTCCGTGGAGCCGATGCTGTGCGACGGTACCCGGAGGAATCGTCTACTTCCAGGACTTCTTCGGCTGCAGGACGCGGATCTGGTTGCCGAACGGATCGCGGATCCCGCAGTCGGTCCCGTAGCCGTGGTCGGTCGCCTCCTGCGTGAACTCGACGCCCTTGGCCTTGAGCCGCTCGTAGACGCCGTGGCAGTCCTCGGTCCGCATCACCAGGCCGCCCATCGCGCCCTTCGTGATGAGGTCGCGGACCTGCGCTGCGGTCTTCTCGTCCATCACGGGCGGGCCGGGGACGGTGAGCACGATCTCGGGGAGCGCCTCGCCGGGGACGCCGACGGTCAACCATCGGAAGCCGCCCTGGGTGTAGTCGGCCTTCACCTCGAGCCCGAGCTTGTCGACGTAGAAGTCGAGCGCCTTCTGGTGATCGAGGACCCAGATGTGCGCGTGCGTGATCGCGTCGAAGTTCTTCATGCCGCGGACTGTAAAGTCACTCCGCGGCGTCGTCTTCTCCGAAACTGCTCGGCCTCGACCAGGCCATCGTGAAGCAGGTCGGCACGGCGGCCCGCAAGGGCTCGCTGCCGCGACGGTAGGCCATCGGCGAGACGCCGACGATGTCGCGGAAGGTCCGGCTGAACGTGCCGAGGCTGGTGAAGCCGACGCTCATGCAGATCGCCGTCACGCTGCGGTCGGTCTCGCGCAAGAGGAACATCGAGCGCTCGACGCGGCGGCGTTGCAGGTAGCGGTGCGGCGTCTCGCCGAACGTCGCCCGGAAGGTGCGGATGAAGTGCGCCTCCGAGACGCGGGCGATACGGGCGAGCGCCGGCACGTCGAGCGGCTCGGCGTAGGTGCGGTCCATCGCGTCGCGCGCGCGGAGCAGTCGCCGGTTCTGCTGCTCGGTCGCGACGCTCACAAGCTGTGAGTATAGGCCTCGGCCAGGTGCTCGGCGACGAGCCGGATGGATGAAGCACATCTCGTTCGCTCCTTCACTGCACCGTCATGCGGCGCCAGAAGAAGTACGAGAGCCCCCAGAGCATGCCGGCGCCCGCAGCGTAGATCCACTTCTCCGGGCCATCGCCCACCGCGAAGTGCGCGATGAGCGCCGAGGCGAGGTTGATGGCGAAGCCCGCGTAGGCCCACTCCTTGAGTCGCGCCGGCACGGGCGCGAGCAGCATCACCACGCCGGCGAGCTTTGCCCACGAGAGCTCCACCCGGAAGTACGCGGGGAAGCCGAGGTGGGTGAACGCGTCAGCGACCTGCGGCAGGCGCAGCTGCGCGTAGGCGGTGAAGCTCATCTGCAGGCAGAAGAGCGCGGTGACGGCCCAGAAGCCGATGACCATTCCCTTGGAGCGGGGCACGCTCAGGTCCAGGCTCGGCGCGAAGTGCTCTCGGGTGCTCATGCCGTGGACGCTACCGAGCGCCCGGCGGGCCAGCTTCTCCGAAACTGCTCGGCGGGCATCCTGCGAGACGCCTCATGGGTTGCCGAATGGCTCCAATGTGCAGACGCCCTGCGCGCAGACCGGCTTCGACGCGGACACAGCCGCGCAGTTGCAGTCCTCGAGGAGCGGCAGCAGCGGCGCCGTGGTCTGCTCGTAGCGCGCCCGACCATCCACATTGACTGCGGTGCCGCTTCCCACGGAGCACGCGCACTCTCCGGTACACATCATCCCGCCCTGGATGACGATGCAGTCCGAGTCGCGGCGGCACGATCGGTCGTACGTGGAGACGTCGACGTCCGTGCACCAGGCCGCAGCATCGGCGCCCAGGCACGGGCAGCAAACGTCGAAGCCTCCGAAGTTGGGCACCGAGACGCATCCATCCGCCGGAGGCGTGTAACTGCCACTCACGGCGCAGGCCACGCGGTATGCGGACGCCCCGCACGGGCTCGTGGGCGGCAATGCCACGCCGCATTCGGGCGTCGGCAGCTTCGCGCTCCACGGAGCGATGTAGCAGGCGGCCGCGCCGGCCTCGTCGATCGTCGAAGCGCCCGCGTCGGGTGCCGCAGTCGCGTCCGGCGTCTCGCGTATCTGCTGCATCGCGCTCGCATCGCTGCCACCAGACCCAGCGCGATCGATGCGGCCTCCGCAGGCCACGAGGACGGAGCAGCCGAGTGCGCAAGTGAGCCGCATGCCGTCCCAAGTACAAGCCGGATGCCGCGCTGGCGGTCACTGCACTCCCGTCGCGAGCTACCCTGTATGCAGTGGACCCGTACCGCCCTGAGCCACCGCCGCCGGCTCCACGGGCATCTCTCCTGAGACGCATCGCCGCGACCCTCGTGCGCGGACTGCACGGGCGCCTGCGAGCGCGCCGCCGACGTCACGAGGTCGCCGAGGTGCGCCGTGTCTTGCGCGAGGCGTTGCACGGCAAGCGCGGTCTCGTCGCGCTCGCGCAGTTCTTCCGGCACGTGCGTTAGAGGGAAGAACGTGCTCCCCATCGTCGAGGGGCATCGTCACTACTCGTGACAAGACCTTTGCCCGGTTGTCGGGCCGGACGCGTACCCGTCCGGGAAGCCGCAGCCAGTGACCACGTTCGTGCCGCAGCCGCAGGCCAACTCCAGCGCGCCGCACTCCGCCTGGCCGCCATCCGGGCGCGGCACGCACTCGCCGGCCGCGGAGCAACTGCCGATCTTGAAGACGCACGTGCTTCCCGCACCGCACTCGGGCGTGCAAGTCGGGGGGACGACCTTTCCTGTCGCCGAACACGCTCCGGCCAGCAAAGCGAGGAAGGTCAGAGGCCCCAGCCAGCGCATGGCGCACGTCCTGTCTCGTTCGTTGCGAGGAGCTAGCGTGGCCCGACCATCGACGAGTGGGCCGTGCCCCACGCGGTGTAGACGGGCTGGAAGCTCGCCCAGTTGCCGGCGCTGTCGTGCCACGCCCAGCCGATCGCCCCGGCATAGCCCTGGCTGTAGATGGTGTTCAGCCACCATTCGGCGGACCACTCGGCGGTGTCGTTGAGGCCGAAGGAGACGTCGGCTGTCGTGAACTCCTCGACGACGACGGGCTTGTCCAGGCCCAGCGAAGCGTAGGGGGGCGGCGGCGTCAGTCCGCTCGGCCCGCCCGGCCCGCTGTTGTAGTGCGCGCAGTAGAAGTCGAGGCCCAGTCCCATCCAGGTCTTTGCGGCGGAACCGACCGTCGCCAGGGCGCCGCCGCCGTACGTGTGGATGTAACTGGCGGTGTTCTTCACGAAGGTCTGCATCTGGCTGACGGTCACGAAGTCGGCAGACGGGCCCCAGCCGCCGGGCAGGAGGCGCTCGGGCTCGTTCATGATGTCGTAGGCCAGGACGTAGTCCTTGTAGGAGCTGGCGGCGACGTGCTGGAGAAACGGCTTGAGGGCGTTGTCCAAGAACGATTGCTGCACGGTCGGATCCGTCACGAGGCCCGCGTGGCCGCCCTCCTGGACGCCGTTGGTCGACTGCGCAGCGTCGAGGACGGACGTGTCGAACAGCGTCAGGTCCAGATAGACGTGGTTGTCGGCGGCGTACTGGAGCTGCGTATCCAGGTCACTGAAGAACAGCGAATCGAAGCCGGTCACCTGGCCGTTGCTGCCGAAGAGCGGGTCGTAGCGTCCGTCCACCCAGACCCACCAGCGCAGAACGTGGCCCCCCTCGCTCGCGAAGGTGGCCATGTCCGACTTGACCTGGTCGGGGTTCGCGAGGTGGCCGAAGCCGCCGTCGCCGAAGTCGGTCCCGTAGGTCAGCCAGGGATAGTTGATCCCGTAGAGGTAGTAGTTGCCGCAGTTCCACGAGATGGTGCTGCTGCTCCCGGCGTCGGCGACGCAGTTGCCGCCGCCGTCGACGCCAGCGCCGTCCTTGCCGCCTCCGGCGCCTGCGTCCATCGACGCATCGGAAGCGGCGTCCGCACCCGGCTGCGTCGCGTCGCCGCTGCCGGCTTCCGCGGCGTCGGATCCTCGCCCCGCGTCGGCGACTTCGCCGGCATCGCTGGAGCATCCGATGCCCGCGCATGCGCAGATGGGGAGCAGGAGCGTCCGGCCGATCGCGCGCAACACCTTCATCGTGGTCATGGCGGGGCCCCTCGTGAATTCTACCGGCAAATCGTCACCGCCCACCCTCCCAGGTGCCGGGGCCCAATCGGGAGGGGGGCGAGTGCCGCGGGACCAGAGGGGCCGCGCCGGTGGGCTAAGCGCGGCTGCTCCAGTCCCTGGTTGTCGTGTCCGCGCCGCTCAGGCTTTCTGAGGAGCGGCGGCGGCACCGCCAGGGCTCGGGGCGGGCGCTTCCGCGGGAGCGGGAGCCGTCGGAGCCGGGGGCGTCGCAGGCGTCGCGGGCGTCACGACGAGAGTCGCCGTGACGTTGCCGTGAATCGCCTTCTTGGCCTTCGGTCCCTTGGTCCCGCGCGCGTCGCGCGTCGCCCGTGCCTTGGCAGCGGAGGCCGCCTTCTCGGCCGACGTCCGGGGCCCGGGCTGCTTGTGCGGCCCGAGTCCGAAGTCGGCGAGGGACGTGGTGTCGTTCGCGAACATGATGCGGATGAGAGCCTCGAACGCGTTCATGAACGCGACGAGATCCGGCATCGCAGCCTCTTCGGACGTCACCTTGTCCTTGGCGGTCGCCCGGGCCGCCACCGTCGCCGCGCGGTTGTCGACGAGCTCCTGGAGCTCATCGATCGCTTGGTTGACGGTGACGTTCGCGAGAGACCCCGCGAACGTGAGGACTTGCGTCCCGTTAGTGAAGTGCTTCTTCGCGCCCGCGATGAGTTTCCCCGCGCGGGTTGCCCGTGTGCCTTTGCCTTGGGTTGTCGTAGTCGTGGTCATCACCTCCTTTCCGCTACTGAGGGTCCGGTACGAGCGTCCCGGCTCGTCCTCGCCTCTCACATGGACAGTCGGAAGGAGGGGGGTCGATCCTGCCGAACTATTTTCGATCGCTTGCTCTTTTCCTGGATTGCCCGCGATCTCGCCGACTTGCGCGGTCGATGCGCGCGACGAGGGCAGGGGAGAGATCGACGCTCGCTGGCGAAGGTTCGGCGCAGGGACGCGAGAGATCGTCCTTCGCTAGCGAAAGTTCGTCGTTGGCATCCGAAGGTTCGTCCATCGGTCGCGAAGGTTCGGCATGCGCGTGCGAAAGATCATCCTTCGCCCACGAACGCGCCGCGTACGCATGCGAAAGATCGTCATTCGCTCGCGATGGTCAGGCGTTCGCGAACGAAAGATCGTCGTTCGCATGCGAAGGATCGATGTGCGCTCGCGAAGGTTCGGCCTTCGCCTCCGAACGCCGATCGTTCGCTAGCGAACGCGAGACGTACGAGCTTTCAGGGGAATCTCGGGACGCCTACGACGTACTCGACACCGCACGAGGGGCAGCGGAAGTGACGGTGGGGTTCGCCCACCATCCCCGTGCCCTCCGCGTGCTCATCCGGCTTCAGCGTGGTGCGTTCGCACGGCAGCTCCTCGCAACCGTTCGCGCCGCAGCGGTCGCAGTGGCGCATGCTCTCCAGCCACGCCTGCCCCTACAACCAGCGGCGCCTGGGCGTGGCGAGTGGCGACGACGTCGTGTCATTGGCCGCGTCGTCGACCATGACCGACGGCAGCGCTGCCACGACGACGTTCGTCCGGCGGGGCGGCACGTGCGGCGCGGCGGACTGCTTCGCGGGATCCGGCGCGATCGAGGGAGACTTCACGCGACGGAGATCGAAGGGCTGGGTGTCCTCCTTCGCGTGGTGTGCATTGTCGGGAGGCGGGGGCGGAACTCTCACGCGCATCATGGGCTGGGCGGCGACCTCTCGTTCCAGACAGAGCATTCCCCGTTCCACGGCGTGTCTTGGTGCAAGTGCGCGAACGCATTCCAGGGCCATCGAAGATCGCCGCCGCGGGTGCACGAGCCGCGTTCCGCAGTGACCAGCCTGGCCACCGGCCTTTTCAGCGGCGATTCCCCACCCGCACCGCCGCGGTGCGACTCTCGCGTCTTCACACCGCGACGTTCACCGCGTTCGACGCGAGCGCCATCCGAAGCTCGACGACGCCATCGCTGGCGGTGATCGGACCTCCGACTCGGCGGAAGCCGCACTTCTCGAGCACGCGGACGGAGCCGACGTTCTGCACGAAGACGTACGCGAACACCGGGCGCGTCGTCTCGTAGTCCCTGACGAAGCTCGCAAGAGCGGCCGTCGCGATGCCGCGACCCCAGTGCGTTCTTGCGACCCAGTAGCCGACAACGCGCTCGCCATCCGCGTCCCAGCTCGAGACGTTTCCGACGACGTCCCCGTCGACGACGACCGTCTTTGTCCTCGTGCTGGGGTTGCCGAGCACCCTGCGCCAGTGCTCCATGAACGCGTCGTGATCGCGCGAGGGAGCCTTGGACATGGCGACTGCCTCCGGATCGCGTTGATGCTCGAAGAAGATCGGAAGATCGTCCGCAACGACGTCACGGAGCAGGATGGCCTCGCCCACATCGTCAAGATAGCGGCCGGCCGCGTCACCTCGCTGCCCGGTCAGTCGTGGCCTCCGTCCTGGCCTTCACCATCGGGACCGCCGTCGGTGGTCGCAGCGTCACGGCACGCGCCCACCGAGCAAGCTCCGCCGCCCAGGTCGCAGTAGGGCCCGGAGTCGCAGTCGGCACCCATCGGGCAGCACCACGTGCTGATGCCGCCCTCGTCGTCGCAATAGGGAATCATGTACCCGCTGCAGGACAGAGCGGCGTCCTCGACATCGGGGCCGGCCTCGTAAACGGGCGCCGGAGGATTGCACCCGCCCGCCCCCAGGACCCACGTCCCGGCCTGGCAATACGCCGTCGTAGGACCCATCGTTCCGGAGCACGAACCGTAGTTGCACGCCCCGATCGACGACGGCAGATCGCACGGTGCATTCGCGGCGGGCGGCTCGGCGGGGCACCCGGCGTCGCCGCCCGATCCGCCGTCGGGCGAAGGCACGGGTGCGTTACTGGAAACGAGGCCGCCGTTGCAGGCGCTCGCGAGCGCGGTGGCGCCGAGCGCGAAGGTCACGACGAAGGAAGGTCGAAGCGCGCGTCGACGCATGCCTCTCATACCGAGCGCGCCAGGGGGCCTATCGCCATGAAAAGACACGGACGCCGCTCGATCCGCCTGTGCCACTCCGTGCCCGAACGGAACGAGGGCGGCGCGGCCATTCCGCAATAGGTGCCCG
>DATJYG010000308.1:0-4496 GCA_035499695.1 Polyangiaceae bacterium | reverse complement strand
CCGTAGACGAGCGTGAGCTGCGCGAGCGCGTCGCGACGCGCGTCCTCGGGCGTCGCCCCGCGGCCGGTGCGCACGAGGAGCGTCTGCGTCGGATCGGGGTGCTCGGGATCCTCGGGCACGTCGCGCTTCTGTCCGACGAGCTTCACGGCGCACATCCACGGGCGGTCGCCGCCGACCTTCACCGGCTCGCCGACCTCCACGCGCGTGCCGCCGCGGTGCTTCACCTGGAAGCGCCCGGTGCGACTCTTGGGCTCCTCTTCGAAGACCTCACTGCCTCCCGGGACAGGTCTCGGTGAGGATCGCGGCGGCTTGTCCCCCGGTTCGGACATCTGGGCTCTCACTCACGATACTACGGTCGCAGGCGGACGGGAGCGTTCGCTTGACCTCGAAAGCGTTCCTCGGCGACCCTCGCTGTTTCCCGGAAGGGTCCGGAAGGAAGGGGAACGCATGAAGAGACACGTCGCGCTGGTCATGTTGGTCGCTCTGGCAGCCTGCAAGAAGGGGGGTGGCGCGGCGGACGCCGGAGCCGCGGCGACCGCTGGTGGACCGCACACCTTCGCGCTTCCCGCCTCGGTGAAGTACGACACGCCGAAGCCCAAGGACCTCGGCGGAAAGCACATCGTCGCCGAGCTGTGCAAGCTCGACACCGGCGGCTCCGTCATGCAGAGCTCCGACTTCTCCCACGCCATCGGCGGCATCGCCGCGGCGCCGGACGGCAGCCTGTACGTCGTCGACCACGAAGGGAAGCTGCGCAAGTACACCGTGCAGACCCCGTCGCCCTGCCAGCTCGCCCTCGACACGAAGTTCGGGACGGGCGGCGTGCTGACCCTCGAGCCCAAGCCGGACGACTCGAAGGAGTACGACACGGTGTCGGTCGATCCGAAGGGCAACGTCTACGTCTCGGGCGGCGGCGCGAAGGCGAAGATGGTCACCCCGACCGGCCAGGCCTCGGCCGCGTGCGACGAGTGGGGCCGCCTCTATGTCGACCGCACCACGGGCGACGCGTACCTGCGCGACAAGCGCGTGAAGGTGGCGGGCGGCAAGTGCGAGCCCGCGGAGGCGAAGGAGACCTGGGAGGGCTGGCCCGCCAAGGAATCGCCGGACGTCTCGGACGCGGCGAACGGGATGGTGTTCCTCAAGGGCAGCATCAAGGAGAAGGACGGCAAGAGCGTCGACAAGATCGGCGTGCACAAGCCGGACGGCAAGAAGATCGAGATCGTCGGCGACGAGAAGGGCGACGGCGACATCTGCTACGTGGCCGACGTGCAGCCGTGCGGCATGGGCTACTGCGTCTACGACTCCAACTGCCGCGAGCTGCGCGCCTGGAGCGCGTCCGGAGGCAAGCTCGTGGGAGCCGCCGACGTCAACGAGCTGTTCGGCGTGGGCTACTCGTGGCCCGAGGGCATGTTCGTGACCAAGGGCGTGACCTGGGCGACCTTCTCGCAGCAGGGGGAGAAGGACGACAAGGCCGACGCCGAGGCGCCGCACTTCGGCTTCGTCGCGCGCATCACGGGGCTCGACTGAGTCGCGAGGCGCCTCGCGCTATGATGGCCTCACGATGGGTGAGGCGGACGCGATCGGCGAAGCGCTCTCGCGGGTGCAGGCCCTGCTCGACAAGCTGACGGCGCAGGGAAAGCACGACGAGGCCTTCGCCATCGCGCGGGCGCAGTTCTCGGCGAGCGTGCGGGCGTCATGGCCGGCGAACCTGTCGGCCGTGGCGGCCGCGATCGACAAGGCGATCGCCGACGCGGGGGATGCGCTGAGCGACGAGGATCGCGCCGAGCTGCGTGCCGCCGCCGACACGCTGCGCAAGGTGCCGCACCCCTGACCTACGTTTGCCCGGTGACGTGGACCACGAGCTCGCGCCGGTGGCCCCGGGCGCGGTGCTCCCACACGTAGAGCGCCTGCCAGGTGCCGAGGGCGAGCCGCCCGTCGGTGACGGGGATGCACTCGCTCGTGCGCGTGACGGCGCTCCGCAGGTGGCTCGGCATGTCGTCGGGCCCCTCGGCGTCGTGCTCGTAGTCGGGCCCCTCCGGGGCGATGCGGGCCATCCAGCGGCTCATGTCGCGCAGCACCGCCGGGTCGGCGTTCTCCTGGATGACGAGCGACGCGCTCGTGTGCCGGATGAACACCGTGCACATCCCGGTGCGCACGCCTGATTCGCCCACGACGCGCGCCACCTCGGCCGTCACGTCGAGCAGCTCGCGTCCCCGCGTAGAGACCGCCAGGGTCCTCTGGTGAACCTTCACCTAGAACACGTAGCTCACGGCGCCGTCGAAGACGTACAGCTCCTGCGAGTAGCTGCCGTTCTCGTTCGGCGAGTTCGACGGCGGGCTGTAGCCGCCGTAGGCGCTGTTGGTCACCGTCACCGGGACGAAGTACGTGTACGTGTACGCGAGCGAGCCGAACAGGTGCGGCGTGAAGGCGTAGCGCACGCCGAGCGTGCCGGAGAGCCGCGTCGAGTCGAAGAGCAGCGGGTCCTGGTCCTTGTTGGCGACCGGGGACGACTCGTAGGCGAAGCTGCCGAACACCTCGGTCTGCGGCTGCACCCAGTACGCGCCGCCGAGACGCACGCGAACGGTGTCCTGCCAGTTGCGCGGCAGGTTGAGGATGACGTTGCTGCTCGAGGAGGACCCGTTCGGGCCCAGGTTGCAGGAAGTCCCGGTGGCCACGATGCACTGGTTCTGGAACTGGCTCCAGCGCTGCCAGGTCACCTCGAGGCGAAGCTCCGCCTCGGGCACCACGCGCCACGTGGCTCCGACCCGGATGACGTCGGGATAGGCCTGCAGCAGGTCCACGGACTTGTTGATCTCCGGGTTCTGGCCGGCCGCCGTGGGCTGCCCCTGGAGGTCCTTGAAGGTGCCCTTGAGGCGCATCGTCCCGAAGCTCGGCGCGCTGGTGTAGGAGGCGCCGAAGTGCAGCTTGGAGCTCGGCTCCCAGTAGAGCCCTCCGGAGGCGCCGACCTGGACGCCGCTGACGTCAAGGTAGGACCGGCCCTCCCAGAGACCTCCGTTCGCGGCGACGACCCCGTCCGATCCGTCGGTGTCGCGGGCGCGTGTGTCGAGGACGCCCGTGCGGATGACGCTGAGGCCCGCCCCGATGCCGAGGTGCAGCCCTTCGAAGCGGTATGCGCCCGCGAGGGTGCCGTAGGCGGACGACGTCTGCGTGCTGATGGACGCCCAGCGCTGCGGCCCGTCGTAGGCGCCCGGCGCGAGCGGGTAGTTGGCGAACTGCTGGCGCTTGTCCCAGGTCACCTGCCCGCCGAAGGGGATGTAGCTGGCGATGCCGAGGCGGAACTTGCTGCCGCCGAAGTCGAGCACCGAGCCGACGAAGGGCGCGCCGAGCACGTTGAAGAGCGTCGCCTGCCCCGTGTTCGCCGACGTGTAGACCGGGTTGGTCGCATCGCTGCCCGCAGTACCCGCCGCGATGCCCGGCGACAGCGGCCCGGTGCGGTTGAACGTCACCGAGCGGGCGGCGACCACGGTGTCGACGGTGATGTCGGTGCTCGCGGCGCCGGCCATGGCGGCCGGGTTGAAGTAAACGGCGTACGCGTTCCCCTGCGCGGCGCTCCCGTGGTCGCTCCCGAACTGGTCGGTCAGGAAGCCGGACGCCAGCGCGCGACCGGGAACGACGACGGAGCATCCTGCAGCGACGAGGACCGCGGCGAAACGGCGCGTAGTCGACATATCAGACGGGACCCATCGAGCGATGGTATGCATCAAAGCATGGGTCTGCTCATGAGGTCCATGTTCGTTTCGTCGCTCGCCCCTCTGGCTTGCCTGGCGGTGCCCGTGGTGGCCTGCGTCGACCCCCAGCAGGACTACACCGACTACTCGGACCGGACCGCGGACGCGCACGGCATCCCGGCGCTCCCCACGGTCGACGCGGGTGAGGCCGGCCCGCTCTACGCGCCCGATGCGGGGTTCATGAGCAACGACTTCTACATGTCGTGTCTGACCGGGAACGCCGTGGGCGACCCGACCAAGGCGAGCCTGTTCGTGGCGCGCATCAACTACACGCCGGCCAGCGGCGGGGGTGGGACCCTCATCTTCGGCAACCAGGTCCTCAAGGAGTACCCCACGAAGCTCAGCGACCTGGCCCCCGGTGGGACGTTCTACTGGGCCAACAACATGAGTCCAGCGACCGTCAACCCTGACGGGACGGCGCACATGACCTACGACATGACCGTCATCCCGGGCTCCGCGAACCCGATCACGGGCATGCAGCTCACGTTCTCCTCGACGATTCTCGACTTCCACATCGAGTCCGAATCGCAGATCTGCGCCAACCTCGTCGGGAACCTGATCGATCCGATTGTCGGCCAGGTCGCTGGTCCCTGCATCTTCCGGCTCCTCGGGAGCCCCACCGCCGACCTGCCGACGTTCCAGCTGAGCGATTTCCACTGCCCGTAGGCCGAAGGGCGAGCATACGAGACCCTGCGCCTCTCGTTCGCTGGCGAACGCCGAGCGTTCGCAAGCGTGCGTCTGGCATTCGGT
>DATJYG010000307.1:0-3532 GCA_035499695.1 Polyangiaceae bacterium | reverse complement strand
ACGCGGCGCTCTATCTGTGAACGACGACGGTGGTGCCGGGCGTCGTGTCCGGCCCCGTCTCGACCCCGTGCCACCCCGGCGGCACCTGCGGGTCCGTCCACCCGAAGAGCCAGTGCCCGTCGATGGGCGAGAGGTTCACGCAGCCGTGGCTCCGCGCGAGGCCGAACACGTCGTGCCAGTACGCCGTGTGCAGCGCGAAGCCCTCCCGGAAGTACTGCACCCAGGGCACGTCTCGCAGCTCGAAGGTGCCCTGCCCGCGGCGGACGGTCTTGCCCTCCTGCGAGTCCTTCGGAGGCGCGGACTGCTCGCCCTCCGACGCCTGACCGTTCGAGTCCATCGTCGTCGTCACGTGCTTGTCGCGGATGCGGAAGGTGCCGCGGATGGTCGACTTCGTCGTGAGCGGGTCGCCCATCCCGTCCTGCCCGGCCGACACGAGCGTCGCGTACGCCGGCGTCTTGCCCTGCCACGCCACGAGCACCTCGTTCTCGATCGAGATGTCGATCCACTTCTCGCCGGCGTTCGCCGCCGCGGGCCACTCGCTCGGCACGAGCGCCGCGCCGACCTCGTTGCCGTTGAGCCACCTGCCGTCGGTCATCTCGAAGTAAGGCGTGCCTTCGATGCGGTGCCACCTGCCCGTCAGCTTGTGGATGGTGCGGCGCTCGAACGTCTCGCCCGTCTTCTCGGGTGAAGCTCCGTCGCTCGGGATGCGGTACACGTGCGCCGACTCCCCGGCCTTCGTGCGCACCCACGCGAAGGGCAGGTCGTCGATCGCGTGGATCGCGACGCCGTGGAAAGGCGACGCCGTGTCCGGCTTCACCTTGTCGGTCGGCACGAGGCGCAGGTCCGTCGTGATCGCGAACCGCCGGCCGAACGAGTCGTCCCCCGTCGGGAAGTCGCCGATGAAGGCGAGCCCGGTGTGGCGCCGCACGCGGTTCGCGAAGACGGCGTACTTCGGCACCTCGAAGCCGCTCACGTTGGGGACCTGACGCCCGCCCTGGAGCCAGAAGGGCACGGGGTCGGCGTCGCCGGTGCCGCCGAAGAGCTCCCCCTGCGTCATGTCGGTCGAGCGCTTCTGCCCCGGGGGGAGCGGCGCGCCGTCGAGGGCGACGCCGGCCGGATCGAGCGCCAGGTCGTTCGCGCCGGGCACGACGACGTTCGCGGTCACGCTGTCCTTCGCCCACCACGCGAGGTGCCGCTCGAGCGCGAACTCGCTCGCCGTCTGCTCGTCGCGGTTGGGGACCTTGAGGTACTGCGGGGCGACCGCGCGCACGAAGCCGTAGTGGTACGGCAGCGGCTTCGAGAGATCCGGGCGCACGCTGGCCGCGCGCACGAGGGGCGCGGCGACGTCGAGCGTCACCTCGTCGCCGACGCACACGTAGCCGCGCGGGTAGACCGAGTACCACCCGCCGGGGCAGCCGTCCTTGCCCGCGGGCTTGTCGCCGCGCGCGACGACGGCGCCGAGACGCAGGTACCCGAGCTTGCGCGAGGCGGCGCTCGCGGTCTCGTGAATCCACACCTGCATCGCCGTGGCCGCGAGCTTCGGCGCGTCGTCCGGAGGGGGCGCGGCGGTGCCGTTCGACGCCGCCGCGAGCCCGGGCCCGCCGTCGGGATCGGGTCCCGGCTGCACCTCGCGATGACACGCCGCCGTGCCCGCGCCGGAGGCGAGGATGGCCCCGAAGAGGGCGTGGGCAGCGAGGCTGTAGCGGGGTACGGCCACCGGCACCGTGTTTGCCAGAAACCGGCTCAGCTGGCCAGCATGCACGAGCTGGAAGTGGCGCTAGATTCTGCGCCGCCCGATGCCCCTCCTCGCGCACCTGCTCGACTGGCTCGCCCTCGTCGCGGCATGCCTCGCGGTGGGCATCCTCGGCTACGTCGGCGGCTCGTTCCTCCTGATGCGCGCCCACACCGAGCCCCGCCCGCTCGTGCGCGTCGTGCGCGAAGCGCTGCGCGAGATCCTCTGGGCTGCGCTCACGCAGCCGCTCTTGCCCCTCTTCTACGTCGTCGGCCGCCGCCTCGCGCGCGGCGAGGGCGTGCCCATCGTCATGGTGCACGGCTACACGCAGAACCGGGTCGACTTCCTGCTCCTCGCGCGCACGTGCGCCCGCGCCGGGCTGGGCCCCGTCTACGGCTTCAACTACCCCTGGTTCGCCACGGTGCACGACAGCGCGGGCCGCCTGGCGCGCTTCGTCGACGACGTGAAGCGCGAGACGGGCGCGGCGCAGGTCGACCTGGTGGCTCACTCCCTGGGCGGCCTCGTCGCCGTCGAGTACCTGCGTGCTCACGGAGGCGCCGCCGAGGTGCGCCGCGTCGTGACCATCGCGAGCCCCCACGCGGGCATCCCGTGGCGCGGCCCCATCCTCGGCGCCTGCGGCCCGCAGATGCGCGAGGGCTGCACCTTCCTCGAGGAGCACGCGCGCACCCCGCTCGACGTCCCGTGCCTGAGCGTCTACTCGACGCACGACAACGTCGTGCACCCGCCGCGCACCTCGGCGCTCGCGCACCGCGGCGCGGTCGACCGCGCCGTCGAGCACGTGAGCCACCTCGCGATTCTCTTCGACCCGGAGGTCGCGAGCGCGTGCTGCGAGTTCCTCGCCGAGGGCGACGTCCCCTCGGCCGACGCTACTGCACCGGCACTCCCGCGTCCGACGGCGGCTGCGTGTCCGGGATGACGCACGACGAGAGGTCGAACAGCATGAACTCGAGCGCCTTCTCCTGCGGAGAGAGGTCCGCCTGCTGGCACCCCATCGGCGGCGACATCGAGTCGGGCGGCGTCGTCTCGCCGCCGACGTGGAGGCCGCTGAACACCGCGCGCCCGCAGTAGTTCGGCGGCCCGCCGTCCGGTTGCGGCATGGCGTTCACCGGCGTGTCGAAGGAGAAGTACATGGCGTTCCCCGTCGTGTCGTCGTTGATCCACGACTGCGACGGCTTGTTCCCCGGCCCGACCATCGCGTTGTAACGCGGCGGAATGATCGGCAGCTCCATCGCCGGCGCGTTGAGCACGCCGAGCGCGTTGACGAGCCCCAGCCACTGCTGCAGCGCCTGCCCCTTCACGAAGGGCTGCG
Source organism: Polyangiaceae bacterium (assembly GCA_035499695.1). GTDB lineage: Bacteria > Myxococcota_A > Polyangia > Polyangiales > Polyangiaceae > Palsa-1150. Next base: position 470 of record DATJYG010000307.1, on the reverse strand, counting down.
TCGACCCGTTGAGCGTCTGGACGATCTTGCCGTTCGACTGCGCGCCGCCGTTGCTGCCGATGGTCCACGACGCGAGGTTGTTCCCCCAGTCCGCAGGCGGGGTGTACGTCTGGCCCGACTCGGCCGGATTGGTGAACCACGCGTAGTGGTAGTGGGACGCGAAGACGCGCCCGCCCGCGTTCAGGTAGTCCTCGAGGATCTGCGGCTTCGCGTTGTACGTCTCGCCGCCCTCGCACGAGAGCAGCGTGATGTCGTAGGGCATGAGGTGCGCCTGCGAGTCCCAGAGGGACGTGTCGCTCGGGGGCGCGTTCGCCATGCCCGGCGTCTCGGGCGAGCCGGCCAGGCCATTGCCGCCCCCACCCGCGAACACGTGAACGTGCCCGGTGCCGGCCGCCCCGGCGACGTACTCGCTGATCGGCAGCCCGATGCGTGTCATCAGACACTCGAGCGTGTCGGCGCTGCCGGTCGAC
>DATJYG010000306.1:0-18740 GCA_035499695.1 Polyangiaceae bacterium | reverse complement strand
GGCCGCGCAACAAGGAGCAGAGCTTCGCGATCGATCTCTTGCTCGACGAGAGCGTGCGCATCGTGACGCTCGTCGGCAAGGCCGGCACCGGCAAGACGCTCCTGGCGCTCGCCGCAGGCCTCAAGCGCACCGTCGACGACGGCGCCTACACGCGCATGCTCGTCTCGCGCCCCGTCATGCCCCTCGGGCGAGACATCGGGTTCCTCCCCGGCGACGTGGACGAGAAGCTCAATCCCTGGATGCAGCCGATCTTCGACAACCTCGAGTTCCTCTTCTCCACGGGGTCGCGCAAGGGGCCGCGCGCGTACGCGGAGCTGCTCGAGAGCGGGCAGATCCAGGTCGAGCCGCTCACGTACATCCGCGGGCGCAGCCTGCCGCAGCAGTTCATCATCGTCGACGAGGCGCAGAACCTCACGCCGCACGAGGTGAAGACGATCATCACGCGCTCGGGAGACGCGACGAAGATCGTGCTCACCGGCGACCCCGGCCAGATCGACAACCCGTACGTCGACAGCGCCTCGAACGGGCTCACCATCGCCGCCGAGCGCTTCCGGGGCGAGAAGCTCGCCGCGCACATCCTTCTCGCCAAGGGCGAACGCAGCGAGCTGGCCGAGTTGGCCGCGAACGTGCTGTGACCTAGATTCGTCCGCGATGGGAGCCAAGAACGCGGCCGGGGCAGTGGGGCTGGCGGAGGGGGCCGTCTGTCAGCGGGTGTTCGTCACCGTCGACGGCATCGAGAACGGCGACGCGAGGAACGCGTTCGGCGAGAGCGTCGCCGTGCAACGCGGGGCGGATGCGACGGCGCTCGTGAGGGACGCGGCGCGGGCCGCGGGGCAGGGGGAGCGAGTCGCCGTGGTCGCGCGAGCGTCGGAGCTCGCCCCGGCGCGCAAGGAGCTCGAGGCGATCGCCGCGAAGAGGCTCGGCCTCGTCGTGCACGTGCTCGTCGAGGGAGTCGAGAACGGGATGGCCGCGGCGCTGTCGCTCGGTGACCTGCCGTGGGGGATGCTCGTCGCCGCGGGGGTGGGGGAGTCGCTCGATCTCGCGCTCGTCGCGCACCGGGCGGCGGAGGACAGCGGGTGCCCTTTCTTCGTCGTCCACGAGCTCGGGCCGTCGATGCGGGCCGAGGAGATCCCCGCGCCGACGGCGAGCGTGTGCGAGGCGTTCCTCGGTGGGGCGCGGCCGGTCGCATCGCAGGGCGGCGATGCGCGGGCGGTCGCCGCGCGCGTGCCGTTCGCGCTCGGAAGCGCGATGCGCGAGATCGACACGCTGACGGTGCGCCGGCACGACGTCCTCCTGCGCAAGCCGAACGCCGATGCCCATGTGGCGCTCGTCGGCATCGGGGCCACCGCCGAGACGATGCTCGCCGAGGTCGAGCGGCTGCGCGCGCTGGGGCACGACGTGACCGCCGTGCGCCTCGTGGCGTGGCGGCCGTTCCCGGGTCCGCGCCTGGTGAAGGCGCTGTGTCGCTCGCTCGCGGTGACGGTGCTCGAGCCGGTCGATCGCCCGCTCGCGGTCAGCAGCCCACTCGCGGCTGAGCTCAAGGCGGCCTTCGCCGACGCCCTGACGTGGGCGCCGGACTACCCGGGCATCGGTCGCATCCCGCGCATCGCGTCCGGCGCCATCGCGCCGGGACGCGGCCTTTCCGCGGCGGACGTCGACGCGATCGTGCACAACATGCTGGCCGACGAGCGCGGAAAGCGGTCCTTCGTGCTCGGCGGGCCCGAATCGCACACGCTTCCTCCCCCGGCGGCCCCGGCGCGGACCGTAACGTGACACTGTAGCAATCTGGCAGGGCTGGAAATTGGACCCTACCGCTCGCGTCTGTAGGCTCACGCATTGCAACGAGCGCTACACTTTCGGAAGATGCGCGCGCGCCATCCGGCCCTCGTCGTCATCGCGGTAGCCGCCACCACGGGCGCGCTGCTCGGGCGAGCCGCAGACGCGGGTCCGGGCGACACCCCGCATCCCGCGAAGCCGGCGGTGGACCCGCTCGTGGCGGCCATGGCAGGCACGCCCGCGCGCGACGACATCGAGCCCGACGAACCGCAGGGCGGCAACGCGGACAATCCGTACGAGGAGCCGAAGAAGGGGCCCGCGCTCGTGAAGCAGACGGTCGTCTTGCAGGACGGCATGCTGCGCCTGCCGGGCGGCCGCTTCACGATGGGCTCCACCAACCTGCGCGCTCCCGCCAACGAGCGCCCGGCCCACGCGCTCACGATCGCGCCCTTCTGGATCGACCGCACCGAGGTCACGGTCGCCGCGTACCGCGCGTGCGTCGAGTCCGGCGCGTGCGCCAAGCCGTCTCGCGCCAGCGCGACGTGCACGTACGACGCGGGCGATCCGGATCTCCCGGTGTCGTGCGTCCACTGGAAGGACGCAGACGCCTTCTGCCACTTCGCCAACAAGCGCCTGCCCACCGAGCGAGAGTGGGAGTACGCCGCGCGCGGCACCTTCCCGACGTCCTTCCCGTGGGGCACCGGACCTTCGTGCACGAACGCGATCACCCTGCTCAACGAGATGAGCGGCAAGAGCTGCCAGCCGCGCCCGGCCCGCGTCGGATCGCACCCGGGCGGCGCGAGCATCTTCGGCGTGATGGACCTCAGCGGCAACGTCGAGGAGTGGACCGACGACTGGTACGTCGAGTCGCTCGGCACCGGGCCTTCGCCGCGATCGGGCGCCGCTCACGTGCTGCGCGGCGGGGGCTGGCTCTCGCCTCCGTCGATGAGCCGCACGACGTCGCGCAACTGGGGATCGGCGCTCGAAGCGGGCCCAAACGTCGGGTTCCGCTGCGCAAGAGACTCTGAATAAGTAAAGGACCGGCCGTCCACCCAGGCTGTCGCGCTACAGCGGGTCTGTTCGCGCCACATTTTCTTTTCCGTCGCACGTTGCGCGTTTGCTTACATAGGCGCCATACATCGCCCCCGACACGCCGAGCGCCATCCGATGTCCACGAAGCCCGTACGCACGTATCTCGATCCCGACGCCGTCGGGCCCCTTCCGCGCGCCACCGTCGCCGACGATTCGGACGCGATGTCCGCCGCGCGCACCATCCTGCGCGTCCCCGGCACCACCACGACGCAGGAGATCCAGCCGGGCGACGTGCTCGACGTCTACGATCCCAACCGGCGCCCCGAGTCGCTGGCGCCGACGGCGTACGACACCTCGGGGTACCGCGTCCCGCGCACGAACCTCGCGCGCTACGTCGTCGCGGCTCTCGCCGTCTCGGGCGTCATCCTCGTGGTCGCAGCGACGCGCACGTTCTTCACGGGCCAGCCGTCGGTCGCCGAGGGTGCCCGCCGCAACAGCGTGGCAGTCGCCGCTCCCCAGGCGCCCGAGCCGAGGCCGACGTCCGCGCCGGCCATCCCTCCGCCGCCTCCGTCGTCGCCGGCGATCACGACGGGCACCCTGCTCGTCGATCCCGCGGTCCAGGGTCAGCGCCTGATGCTCGACGGCGTCCTGCTCTCGGTGCCGGCGGCGATCACCCAGTGCGGACCGCACGAGGTCGCGATCGGCCCGTCGGGTCACTCTCGCACGATCGACGTGCCGTGCGGCGGCGAGGTCACCGTTTACCGCTGACCCAGAGCCGCGCGTCGACGATCGCGTACGCGACGTAGTCGAACGCGGTGCGCGCGGCGAAGCACACGACGAGGTCGCTCTCGGCGCCGCGCACGCGCACGTGTTCACCGACCTGCACGAGGTACTGCAGCACCTCGGTGCCGAAGGTCATCGGTCCGCCGTGTCGCTGCGAGAGCGCCGCGCGAACGCGCATCGATCCGATGGCGTGCACCTGACCCGCCGGCCCGTAGCGCGCGACGACGAGCGTGCGCCCGCGCGCGTCGGTCATGACGAGCGTCTGCGGCCGTGGTCCGGTCACGCTCACCTCGTCGTGGAGGGCCACGCGCACGTGCATGCCCGAGAGCGGCGCGAGACTCACGCGCTCGGGCAGCGCGAAGGCGAGCGTCACGTCGTCGCCGATCAGGAGGTCCTCGGAGGTCACGCGATCGACCTCTCCCTCGGCCACCGTCAGCCAGCCGCGCTTCTGCGGCGACTGCGCTCGCACCGCGCTCAGTCCGTCGATACTGAACGCAATCGGAGGTACAGCTTCGACGCACCTCCACTTGTGGCTGTCGACCGTCGTCATGCTCGCCCCTTCCCCGCAGCGGTCGAACTTGCCACGGACGTGCCAGCGCTCGTGACACTGCGGTGCAACACCGGCGCGCGCTCCTGCGTACATGCGCTGCTCGCGCAACCCCTCGACAGCCGGTCCTCTCCACGGTGAGCCCGACCGCTCCGACGGTCCCCACGGCAGACGAACCGCCCTACCTCTGCCCAGGATCGCGAGGCCCCCACTGGCCGAGGCATGGAACCCTCAGGTTTTCGTGGCCCAGCGCTTGCCATGCGGTTGACGGCGAAGCGGCCTAGGGCTATCCCGCTGCACTCTCGTGTCCCCCCTCCTGTCCAGCGATTTGCTCCTCGCCCAGAACGTCCCACCGAAGGCCGGCACCCCCGGCGTCGCGCAGGACTCCACGCCTGCTCCCACGGGGGCAGCGCAGCCGCAGGGATCACCCTTCGGCGGCATGATGATGCTCCTGCCGCTGATGATCGTGATGGTCCTGATGTTCGTCTTCTCCGGACGCCGGCAGAAGAAGGAGGCCGCCGCGCGGTCCGCCCTCAAGAAGGGTGATCGCGTGATGACCAACGCGGGCCTCGTCGGCGAGCTCGTCGAGATGGACGACCGCCTCGCGAAGATCAAGGTCGCGCCGGGCGTCACGATCCAGTTCGTCGCCAACACGGTCTCGCCCTTCGTCGATCCGGCCGAGAAGGCCGCTCCGAAGGAATTGAAAGAGGCCAAGGCTGTTTCGGACAAGAAGTAGCCTCGAGCGCGGTCCGGACAGATGCCCAGCAAGAACGTCCTCGCGATTATCAGCGGTGTGCTCGCCGTCGGCCTGCTCGCGCTGACGGTCTACACGAAGCTCGACCCGCTCCCCGTGCTGGGCGCGACCGCCGCGCTCATCGGCCTGTTCTCCTGGGGCGTGACGCACCCGGGCCGGCGCACGGCTCTCATTCTCATGACGATCGCCGCCGGGTCCGCGGCGCTCTTCTTCCACTTCGACAATTTCTGGGGCCTCGTCGTCGCGGGGCTCTCCTTCGTGTGGTCGGCCTTCGGGCTGCTGCCCATCATGGATGGGACGTGGCGGCTCAAGGCGGGCTTCGTCGCGGCGGTGTTCCTCGGGGCGGTCATCGCGCTGTGGCCGACGCTCAACAACCTGAGCCACGGCAAGGTGCCGCTGCCCGCGTACATCCGCGACCGCGTCACCTTCGCGATGGCCGAGGGGCTCGACATCAAGGGCGGCGTGCGGCTCGTCTACACGGTCGAGGTCGAAGAGGCCATCCGCGACAAGCGCGACCACTACGCCGACGACATGCGCCAGGAGCTGGCGACGTCCTTCGGCTTCCACTCGGGTGAGGGGCGCGTCACCCGCGAGGAGCTCTCGAAGCTCGACGAGAAGGTCCACGTCTCGACGCCGGAGGCGGCGATCATCCGTCTCTCCTTCAAGGACCCGGCGGACAAGTCGAAGCTCGACGACCGCTTCAACAAGGCGTTCCTCGGGGAGCTGAACCAGTCGATGGGGCCCCAGCCCAACGACGTGACCTTCAAGATCCGCGCGGACGTCGAGTCGACGATCCGCGACCGTGCCGTCGCGCAGGCCAAGGACACGATCAATCGCCGCATCGACACGATGGGCCTCAAAGAGGCGGCGATCACGACGCGCGACGAGGACATCATCATCGAAGTCCCCGGCATCGACGAGAAGGACTTCCGCGACATCAAGGACACGATCCGCAAGACGGCGCGACTCGAGTTCAAGATGCTCGACGACCCGGGGAGCGAGAAGGTCTTCGGCCCGCCGGCGCTCAAGGCCGACGAGCTCCCGGCCGACGAGGGCATCGCCCAGTACACCGAGGGCGCGCCCGACGGCGTGGACGGCAGCGGCCACAAGCGCCAGCCGGTCAAGGGCTACTACGCGCGCATGTCGTGCCAGCCGCCGAAGTACCCGAACGAGTCGATGACCGAGTGTCTCGGCCGCTTCAAGGCGTGGGCGGCGACGCTCAGCGTGCCCGACGATCACCAGGTCGGCTTCGAGACGGTGACCGAGCCGGTCGAGGACACCGAGCCGCTGCAGTTCAAGCAGGTCGGCTGGCGCACGGTCTACATGTACCAGCGCGCCGAGCTGACGGGCGACTACATCACCGACGCCAGCATCGGGCAGGACCAGCAGAACTTCGGGCAGTACTACGTCCTGCTCTCCTTCTCGCCGGCGGGGGCGGACCGCTTCGAGGAGGTCACCGGCGCCAACGTGAACCGGCGATTCGCGATCATCCTCGACGACATCGTGGATTCGGCGCCGGTCATCAAGCAGAAGATCGGCGGCGGCAAGGCGACCATCACGATGGGCGCGGGCGATCCGGAGAAGCAGCTCCACGACGCGCACCAGCTCGAGACGGTGCTCCGGTCGGGCGCGCTTCCGGCGCCCATCGTGCCGAGCAACGAGTCGGTCATCGGACCGTCGCTCGGGCACGACTCGATCAAGGAGGCCCTCAAGGGAGCCGCCATCGGCTCCAGCCTCGTGATCCTCTTCATGATCCTCTACTACCGGAAGAGCGGCGTCGTCGCGGACATCGCGGTGCTCTTCAACCTGATGCTGCAGCTCGCTGTGCTCGCGACCTTCAGCGCGTCGATGACGCTACCGGGCATCGCCGGATTGGCGCTCACGCTCGGCATGAGCATCGACGTCAACGTGCTCATCAACGAGCGCATACGAGAAGAACTGCGCGCCGGGAAGAGCGTCAGGCAGGCCGTGGATCAAGGGTACGACCGGGCGTGGCCGTCGATCATCGACGGGCACGTGACGGTGCTCATCACGGGCCTCATCCTCGCGCAGTACGGAACGGGCCCGGTGAAGGGCTTCGCCTTCACCCTCATCGTCGGCATCTTGTGCAGCCTGTTCTCGGGCTTCTTCTGCACGCGCCTCGTCTTCGACTGGTGGGTGCGCGGGGCGAAGGTCAAGCGCCTGAGCGTCGGAGCGGAGTTCTAGGAGAACAGCCATGGAGTTCTTCAAGCCCGGACGCGTCTTCGACTTCATGGGCCAGCGGGCCTTCTGGATCCCGCTGAGCTTCATCCTGGTCATCGCCTCGACGATCTTCGCCTTCTGGCCCTTCCCGAACGTGTGGCCGTACGGCCCGAACTACGGGACCGACTTCAAGGGCGGCACCGAGGTCGAGATTGCCTTCACGCAGCCGGTCGACGCGTCGGGCGTTCGCTCGGCGGTCGAGAAGGCCGGCTTCCAGACGCCGGACGTCGTGCAGGTGGTGGACGCGAACAACCCGTACCACTTTCTCATCCGCGTCCAGGACGTGAGCGCCATCAGCGACCAGGAGAAGGACGCGCTGAGGGTCGCCCTCTGCTACGTCGAGGCGCCGGGCGCCCCGCTCGACGACGCGGTCAAGTGCCCGGCGAACGCCAAGGCGACCGAGGTGAAGTTCAGCGCGGGCGGCGACAAGGTCAGCACGCGGTACGACACCGAGCCCGATCTGGGGAAGATCAAGGACCAGGTGCTGAGCGTTCCGGGCGTCGCGCTTCGCGCGAGCCCGAACAACCCGATGATCCTCAACCCACGTGATCATCGCGTCGAGATCCAGCTCGTGAGCAAGGGCGACCAGCTCATGGAGAAGCTGCAGCAGTCGCTCGGCAAGAACGTGGTGCCCGACAAGGCGCTCCGCGTGGAGTGGGTCGGCCCCAAGGCGGGCAAGCAGCTGCGCGACAGCGCGCGCAACGCGGTGGCGATCGCCGTCGTGTTCATCATGCTCTACCTCGCCTTCCGGTTCGACCTACGTTTCGCGCCGGGGGTCATCGTGGCGTGCATCCACGACGCCATGGTGGTCATCGGCGCGTTCATCGTGCTGCACCGCGAGATCACCCTTTCGACCATCGCGGCGGTGCTGACGGTCGTCGGTTATTCGATGAACGACACGGTCGTCGTCTACGACCGAATCCGCGAGAACCTCGGCAAGCACCGCGGGAAGACGTTCGCCGAGATCATCAACATGAGCGTCAGCGAGACGCTGTCGCGAACGATCCTCACGTCGGGCGCCACGATGCTCAGCGTGCTCGCGTTCTTCGTGTACGGCACCGGCGTCATCAAGGACTTCATGCTGGCCCTCGTCGTCGGCATCGTCGCCGGGACGTACTCGAGCATCTACGTCGCCGCTCCGCTGACGGAGTGGATCGACAAGAAGATGGCGAAGCGGGCGGATCTCAAGAAGCGCCTGAACGCCCCCGCGCGCGCGACCTGAGGCCATGCCGGGCCCGCGGTACACGGCCGGCAATCCGGCCCTGCCGTTCTGCGAGGCCGTGCGCGTCGGCGACGTGCTCTACCTCTCGGGCCAGATCGGGAGCCCGGCGCACGACCCGATGCACCTCGTCCCCGGGGGCGTCGAGGCCGAGACGCGGCAGGCCCTCGAGAACGTGCGCGACGTGCTGAAGCGGGCAGGGGTGGGCATGGACCGCGTCTTCAAGTGCACGGTGATGCTGGCGGACATGAAGGAGTGGGAGGCGATGAACCGCGCCTACCTCGCGGCCTTCGCGGGTCACAAGCCGGCCCGCAGCTCCTTCGGCACGAGCGGCCTGGCGCTCGGCGCGCGCGTCGAGATCGAGTGCGTCGCCTGGCTGGGCGACGCCTGATCCCGCGGGATCACGCATAGAACCGGCAGGAGCATGCGCCGATCCGTGAGGATCGAGCCACGAGCCACGCTCCGCGAGGAGCGAGCGACGCTCCTGGCACTTCGGCCGATGCTCCTCGAGGAGCGTGCGATGATCCATGCGGTACGAACCGTGCTCCCCCGGGAATGTCCCATGAACCCGATGGGTTGAGCCGTCATGAGGGCATCGCGCGCGTACTTCCTGGGGCTGCTCGCGTGCGTCATGGCGCTCGTGGGGTGCGACCACGCGACCAAGCTGGCGGCCGCGACGGCGCTTCGTGAGCACGGGCCCGTCGTGGTCGTGCCGGGGGTGGTCGACCTCGCCTACACCGAGAACCACGACGTGGCGTTCGACGGGCTCTCGCGTCTCTCCCTGCACGCTCCGGCCGCCTGGCTGGCCGCGTTCGCCCTGTGCATCACCGCAGCCGTGCTCGTGGTGTGGGTGCGCCGGCGGCGTGCGGCGTGGCCGGTTCACGTCGGCTTCGCGTGCATCGTCGCCGGGGCCCTGGGCAACGCCCTCGACCGCGCCACGCGCGGGCACGTGGTCGACTTCATCCACGTGCACTTCTGGCCCGTCTTCAACGTCGCCGACATCCTCGTCGTCGCGGGTATCGCCATCCTGACTCTGTGGAGAGTCGCCGCCCCGAGCGACTTGCGACCCGCACCATGACGCCCCGGGTGGCCTCTCCCGGACGGGATGCCTATGTCACGTCACGTGACGTGACGTAACATCCGCGTGGAACAGCCATGCCGGTCGGCCGGAGCGGGCGCATTGTCGTCGACTTGGATCCCGAGCTCAAACGGGAGCTGCACGCTCGTCTGCGAAGCGAGGGCCGGGACTTCAAGGGGTGGCTGCTGGAGCGCGTCCAGAACTACCTCGGCGCCCCGCAAGACCGCAAAGCAGTAGCGTCGGAGCACGCTGACGCCGAGCCCGAGCTCGGTGAGATCGACGCGGAGCTCACGGAGATCGAGAAGCGCTTGCTCGATGCCTTGTCTGCCGATGGGCAGAAGCCGCAGAACGTGGACCACCTGATGGCCGCGACGGGGCTCGCCATCGGAGAGATCCACGCCGCGTTGCTGGACCTCGAGCTGCAGGGGCTCGTCGCACAGGACCTCGGGTACTACAGGCGCGTCCGGACCTCCTAAGGCGCTGGGCCGGGCCGCATCGGTTCGGACCAACCTGTGGGAAGGCTGTGCGGTTTTTCTCGCGTTGACTTCGCGGGTTGCGCGCTCGATGGTGCACGCGTGCTTCGGATGCCGCCGCCTGCGAGTGACGAGGCGCTGGCGCTGGCGCGGTCGCTCGGGGTGACGCGCACGGCGGGCGCGGTGCTCGTCGCGCGAGGGCTGCTCGACGCGGAGAGCGGGACGCGCTTTCTCGAGCCGCGGCTGGCGCACCTGACGCCGCCCGAGGCGATGCTCGATCGAGGCGCGGCGGTGGCGCGGCTGGCGCGAGCGGCGCGCGCGAAGGAGCGCGTGTGCGTCTTCGGGGATTACGACGCGGACGGGGTGACGTCGGCTGCGCTGATGACGGGGGTGATGCGCGCGCTCGGCGCCGAGGTGGTGCCGAGGCTGGCGGACCGGTTCGACGGCGGGTACGGGCTCTCGCGGCGGGCGCTGGCGCGCGTGCGCGAGACCGGGGCGACGCTCGTCGTGACGTGCGACTGCGGGTCGAGCGATCACGAGCGGCTCGAGGAGCTGCGCCTCTGCGGCGTCGACGCCGTCGTGATCGATCACCACCGGGTGCCGGACGCGCCGCTGCCGGCGCTGGCGTTCCTCAATCCGCACCGGCCCGAGTGCGGCTTCGCGTACAAGGGGCTCGCGTCGGTGGGGCTCGCGCTCTCGATCGCGGCGGGGGTGCGCGCCGAGCTCGGGGCGCAGATGGACCTGCGCCGGTGGCTGGACCTCGTGGCGCTCGGGACGATCGCCGACGTGGCGCCGCTCGACGGCGACAACCGGCCGCTCGTGCGTGCCGGGCTCGCGCTGCTGCAGCAAGGGGCCCGCCCGGGCACGCGGGCGCTCGCGGCCATCGCGGGGTGCGCCGCGTACACGCCGACGGGGGAGGACGTCGCCTTCCGTCTCGCGCCGCGCATCAACGCGCCCGGGCGCCTGGACAAGCCGGACCTCGCGCTCGCGCTGCTCCTCGCGGAGACGGACGACGAGGCGTCGCGCCTGGCGAACGAGGTGGAGGTGCACCAGGCGCGCCGCAAGGAGGTGGAGCGCGGCGTGCTCGCCGAGGCCCTCGCGATGCTCGAGGATCCCGCGATGGCGCGGCTGCCGGGCCTCGTGCTCGCGAAGCAGGGATGGCACCCGGGCGTCGTCGGCATCGTCGCGGGGCGCATCGTCGGGCGCACCGGCAAGCCCGCCGTCGTCGTCGCCCTCGACGGCGCCTCCGGACGCGGCTCGGCCCGCTCGGTTGCGGGCTTCTCGGTGTACGACGCGCTCGCCCGCTCGCGCGACGCACTGATCGGCTTCGGCGGGCACCACGCCGCCGCCGGCGTCGAGGTCGCCGCCGACCGCATCGACGCCTTCCGCGACCGGTTCGCCGAGGCGTGCGCCGCCATCGGCGTGCCCGATTCGACCCGCACCTTCGACGCCGACGCGCTCCTCGAGCCCGGCGATCCCCCGGCGCGCGTGTGGCACGATCTCGGGCGCTTCGAGCCGTGCGGCCAGGCGAACCCCGCTCCCCGCGTGGCGATCGACGGCGCGCGCGTGCTCCAGAAGCGCGAGGTCCGCGGCGGGCACCTGCGCCTCTGGCTCGACGTCGCCGGCGCCGCCCTCTCCTGCTTCGGCCCCGAGATGGGCCCCCTCGCGTCGCGCATCGGGGACCGTGTGCGCGCCGTCGGTCTCCTGCGCCGCGACACCTGGACCGGCGGCGGCGCGGTCGAGATGCGCCTGCTCGAAGCCGAGCCTCTCTGAGCTATCTTGTCGCCTCGTGGCGCAGGGAGAGCCGATCGTCCGCTTCCGGCACGTGCGCAAGGCGTTCGGCCCGAAGGTCATCTTCCACGACCTGACGCTCGACCTCCTGCGCGGCGAGACCATCACGATCATGGGCGGCTCGGGCACCGGCAAGAGCGTGTGCCTCAAGATGCTCATCGGCCTCCTCACCGCCGACGGCGGCGAGATCTACCTCGGCGACCAGGACGTCACGAAGATGAACGACGAGCAGCTCACCGAGGTGCGCCGCCGCGTCGCGTATCTCTTCCAGGGCGCCGCGCTCTTCGACTCCCTCTCCGTCGGCGAGAACGTCGCCTACGGCCTGCGCGAGCAGTTCTGGGACAAGATGACCGAGGAGGAGATCCAGGGGCGCGTCGCCCAGTCGCTCACCCTCGTCGGCCTCCCCGGCATCGAGGGCATGCGCCCGAGCGACCTCTCCGGCGGCATGAAGAAGCGCGTCGGCCTGGCGCGCACCCTCGCCCTGCAGCCCGAGGTCATCCTCTACGACGAGCCGACGACGGGCCTGGACCCCATCAACACGGCCCGCATCAACCACCTCATCATGGGCATCCAGCGCGCCCTCAAGCTGACGAGCGTCGTCGTCACGCACGACATGGGCACTGCCTTCACCGTCTCCGACCGGCTCGCGATGATCGGCCGCGGGCGTATCCTTCTCGTAGGCACCAAGGACGACTTCAAGAACACGCGGAACCCGGCGGTTCGCGACTTCATCGAAGGCCGTGCGCCCGAGACGGAGGACGTCGCCGCGCTTCTCTCTTCTTCCTGAGGCACACACCATGTCCCGGCAGGTCAAGGTCGGCATCTTCGTCATCGCGGGCCTCGCCCTCGTGATGGTCGCCATCTTCCTCATCGGCACGACCAAGCAGCTCTGGGAGCCGAAGGTCGACTTCAAGACCGCGTTCCAGGACGTCGCGGGCCTCAAGCCGGGCGCGCCCGTGCGCATGGGCGGTCTCGACATCGGGCAGGTCACGGGCGTCGATCACGGGAGCAACCCGGGCGACGCGCGCGTCTACGTGCGCCTCTCGATCGACAAGAAGGAGTCGCCGCACATCCACGTCGACAGCGTGGCCACGGTCGCCAACAAGGGGTTGCTCGGCGACCGGATGATCGAGATCAGCGTGGGAACGCCCGAGTCGGCGGCCCTGCCGCCCGGGTCGGTCATCCCGTCGCAGGAGCCGATGGACATGTTCTCGGCCGCCAACAAGCTGGCGGCGCAGACGCAGCAGACGATCGCGAAGCTCGAGCCGCTCGCGCAGGCCCTCGGCGATCCCAAGTTCGCCGCGGACATCAAGGGCTCGGCCGAGGATCTGCACGCGCTGCTCGACGCGATGGTGCACGGCAACGGCACGATGCACCGCGTGTTCTACGACCACGCCGAGGCCGACCAGTTCGACGCGCTGCTGGCGAACCTGAACAAGACGACGGCGCGCCTGGACGCGAACCTGGCGAACCTGCAGGACGTGACCCAGCACGTGAAGGAGGGCCCGGGCATCGCGCACGCCCTCGTGTACGACGGGGCGATCTCGCAGAACGCGGCCGGCACGCTCGACGAGATCCACAAGGACCTGACGGCCATCCGCGAGGGCAACGGCCTCGCGCACGCCGTGCTCTACGGCGACGACAGCACCCAGCACGTGATGACCAACCTGAACGCCATCAGCGACGACATGCGGGCCATCGTCTCGGGCGTGCGCCAGGGCAAGGGCACCATCGGCGCGCTGCTCGTGGACCCGACGATCTACGAGGACCTGCGGAGCGCCATCGGGAACGTCGAGCGCAACGAGGTCCTGCGCGCGCTCGTGCGCTACTCGATCAAGGCCGACGAGCAGCACCCCGCGCCGCGCGTCGAGCCGCAGCGTTAGAACAGAAAGCCCACCTGGCGCTCGTGGCCGCCCGCCGGGTTCGGGTTGGGCCACCACCGCTCGCTCGACCCCTGGCGCATCACCGTGAACCGGAGCAGGTCGAACTCGAGCGCCACGAAGAGGCCGCGCGCGCCCTGGCCGCCGCCGATGTCCCAGTACTGCCCCGCGGCAGCGAGCTGGAATCCCCAGGGCGACCCGAGGGTCAGCACCCCCTGCAGGGGCCACGTGCCGTAGGAGCCGCTGCCCCACGAGCGCCAGAAGGGCGTCGCGTCGAACGCCAGGCCCCAGTCGCCGCGCGAGTAGCCGCCGGTCGTCAGCCGCAGGCCGGCGCCGAGATCGGTCCCGAGGCCGACGTACGTCGTGCCGCGGTAGATGACGCCGGCCACGATGGGCCCGAGCGGGCTCGACCCCGCACCAATGGCCCACGTGAAGGCGCCCGCCATGTTCGGCGACGACGCGCCCTGCGCGAGCTGCGCGCCCTCACCGCCGCCGAGCGACAGCCACGAGCTCACGTCGGCCCGCGCGTCGCCGCTCGCGAGCGCGACGAGGGACCCCACGGCAGCAGCGACGAGCAGCCGGCTTCGCACGGAGGGCGATGGCTACCACGCTCCCCGCTGAGCTTCAAACGCGCGCGGCGCCGACCTTGTCGATGACGATCCCGGCCACGCGGTCGCAGAAGAGCAGCATGTTGTGCCCGCGGTCGGGGATGACGACGACCTCGCCGATGCCGAGGCACGCGGTCTTCACGCCGACGACCAGCGTGTCGTCCTCGGCGACGATGGACGTGTGCGGCACCGTGCTCGTCCGCGCGCCGTCGCGCAGGCGCTCGAGCAGGGCGCTCTTTCCGCGGATGTCGGCCCCCACGAGCAGCGGCGGCGCGGACACGCCGCCGAAGGGCGTGGCCAGCGAGATGGTCTGCGCCACGCGCGCGTGGCCCCCGAGCTCCTGGACGTACCAGCGCGCCACGATCCCCCCGAGCGAGTGACCGACCACCGTGATGCGCGTGCCGCGCGGGATGCGGTCCACCAGCGCCGACAGCTGCCTGGCGATGCGCCGCACCCCGAGCCCCGGCGCGTGGGTGAAATGGGCGACCCGGGCGCCCGCCTCTCGCTCGAGCCGCGCGCGAAGGGGCCGGAAGACCCCCGCGCTCGCGAGAAACCCGTGTACGAGCACCACGACGTCCTCGCCGGGCTGCGCCTCGGGGACCACGGGGGCCAGGTCCCGCGGGACGAGGGCCACCTCCCGCAGGACTGCCAGGCGCTCGGCGCCGATGAGCTGCTCCAAGGCCACCGGGAGAGCCATCTACGCGATACGTAAGCAGGATCCGTGCGCACGGGCCAAGCTCTGGACTACGCTCGCCCACACCGTGAGCGAGCCCCCCGTTTTCAGCCTCGACCTGGCCGTCGCCGACGAGGACATCGACGACCTCGGACACGCCAGCAACATCGCGTTCGTACGCTGGATTCAGCGCGTGGCCATCGCCCACTCGGAGGCCGTCGGCCTCGGTCTGGAGACGTACCGGCGCCTCGGGGCCGTGTTCGTCGTGGCCCGCCACGAGATCGACTACCTGCGTCCCGCCCTACGCGGCGAGGTGCTCCAGGCGCGAACGTGGATATCCAGCGTCATGGCCGCCAAGGTGCAGCGCGCGACGGAGCTCGTGCGCGCCGCGGACGGCGAGCCGGTCGCGCGCTCGCTCACGTCGTGGGGATGGGTCGAGATGGCGAGCGGACGGCCGAGGCGCATCCCGCCCGAGGTGCTCGTGGCGTTCGAGCGCCACGTGCACTAGCTGTCCCTCACGATGCCCGACGCCGACGACGCCGCGCACTGGTCCGCCGTGGAAGAGGCGACCGAGCTGCTCCACGAGGAGCGCTACCGCGAGGCGATGGTCGAGCTGCGCCGCGTGCTGCAGGACGATCCGAAGAACCCGTACGCGTACTACTACCTGGGCGTCGCCTTCTACGAGGTGGGGGAGCTCGAGCCGTCACGCGACGCGTACGCCGCCGCGCTCAAGCTCGCGCCCAAGCACCTGGGCGCGCGCGTGGCCCTGTCGCACGTGCTGCGGCAGATGGGCGACGTGCGCGGCGCCATCCGCGAGGGCATGGCAGCCCTCTCGCAGGCTCCCGGCGACGGAGAAGCGCTCCACGCGATCGGCCTCGCGCACCACGCGTACGGGGACGAGGTGGCGGCGCGCAAGTACCTCGAGGCGTTCCTCGAGACGAACCCGGAGCTCGAGGTGGCGCTCGAGACGCGCGGCCTGCTCGCGCAGCTCGGCGGCGGCGCGAACGAAGCAGAGCGCGACGAGGACGAGGACGAGGACAACTAGCGGCCGCGGTCGGTCACCGGCTCACTGGCTGCAGTTCTCGAAGAGGAAGTCCGCCTCGGCGTCGCACTGGGACCCGGCGGCGTCCGGCGCGCCCGCCTCCATCGTCAGCACCGCCGCCGGGCACGACACGTGGCCCCATATCTTGCCGGCGAAGACGCTCGGGTTCTGCGACACGGGCTGGCCCTGGTACGTCGGCGTGATGGTGCAGTTGCGGCCGCGCGCGATGAGGCCGCGCGCGCTCGTGAACGTCGCGCTGATGGCCGAGCCGCCGCTGGCGCTGACGTCGCCCGCGCCCGAGGGCGAGGTGATCGAGACCGTCCCGCCCTGCGGCCCCTGGTCGGACAGCGAGAGCGACACGTCGAAGCCCCCGCCCACGGCGTGGACGGTGCACGTCACGCTGAACACGTCAGTGCCGGTGGAGTCACCGTCGCGCACCGTGACCGGGAGCTCGCTGGCCGCGGCGCCCGCGAGCAGCCACGCCTGCGAGCACACCGTGGCCTGCACGAACCCGTCGGCGTTCGACGTCGCGCCGCCGTCCTGCGTGTGCGCCGGATTGCTCGAGCACCCGACCAGCACGACGAGGAGCCCGAGAACGCCGGCCCCCCCGAGCCGCGTCACTGATTGCACTGCTCGAAGATGAAGTCCGCCTCCGCGTCGCAATAGACGCCGGGCTGCGATTGATACTGGGCCTTCGGGCACTTGATGTGGCCCCAGATGCGCCCCGCCGCGATGGGAGGATCGGTCGGGACGTTCTCGTCTCCGGCCACGCCGCCGACGCTGCCGCCCGCGTCGTACTTGTAGGTGATCGTGCATCCCGTCGTGTCGCTCGATCCGACCGTCTCGCTGTACAGGCCACCCTGGGTCGCGAACGACGCGGAGATCCCGGAGCTCGTCATCGTCGTGACGGTGCCCTGACCTTGCGGCGAGCTGATCGTGAGCGAGCCGCCCTGCGGCCCGTTCTCGACGGCCGAGAGCTCGATGTCGAACCCGCTCCCCTGCGGGTGCACCGTGCAGCTGACGTTCACGTTGGCGTTCCGGTCCGACCCTCCGTCCTGCACCGTGGTCGGGTGACCGGAGGTCGCCGTGCCGATCTGCAACGCGATCTTGAGGCTCGGAAAGGTGGAGCACATCGTGCCGCCGCCGACGGCAGCGTTGACGAACGTGTCCGGTGGCGGGTTCGGCGTGTTGGAGCAGGCCGCGACTCCGGCCGTCGCCACGAGCAAAGCCCATCCCGAATGTCGAAGCAGAAAGTGAGAAATCACGGGTACTCCCCTTGGTCGATCCGGCGCGAAGCATAGCGCGGCCGTATCGGGGTGCGCGAGTATGTACTTGGTGGCCCCCTCCCTCGTCGTCCGAGCCGACAACCTGGACGTCCTGGCCCACGTGCCGGACGGGTCGATCGACCTCGTTTACGTCGATCCGCCCTTCAACACGGGGCGGCGGCAGACGCGCACCCGCCTGCGGACCGTGCGGGACGAGTCGGGCGGCGGCGACCGCACCGGCTTCGGGGGCAAGCGCTATCGCACCCTGCGCCTGGGCGCGGCGTCCTTCGACGACGCGTTCGAGGACTACCTGGCGTTCCTCGAGCCGCGCATCGTGCACGCACACCGGGTGCTCAAGCCGACCGGCAGCTTCTACCTGCACCTCGACTACCGCGAGGTGCACTACGCCAAGGTGCTGTGCGACGGCATCTTCGGCCGCGACGCCTTCACGAGCGAGATCATCTGGGCCTACGACTACGGCGCGCGCACGCGGCGCAAGTGGCCCGCCAAGCACGACGACATCCTCTTCTACGTGAAGGACCCGGACGCGTACTTCTTCGACGCCGACGCGGTCGACCGCATCCCCTACATGGCGCCGGGCCTGGTCGGCCCCGAGAAGGCGGCGCGCGGCAAGCTGCCGACCGACACGTGGTGGCACACCATCGTGAGCCCCACCGGCAAGGAGAAGCTCGGGTACCCGACCCAGAAGCCGCTGGGGATCCTGCGGCGCATCGTGCGCGCGTCCTGCCCGCCCGGGGGCGTGGTGCTCGACTTCTTCGCCGGCAGCGGGACGGCGGGTGCAGCGGCGCGCGAGCTCGGGCGACGCTTCGTGCTGGTCGACGAGAGCGCCGAGGCGCTCGCCGTGATGCGGCGGCGCTTCGCGGGCGAGCGGCCAGGCGAGGTCGGGTTCCTAGACGCGAGCGGCGGCGGAGAAGCCGGTGTCGAGGTCCGCGAGCAGATCGCCCGCGTCCTCCAGGCCGACCGAGAGGCGAATGAGCCCGTCGCCGATGCCGAGGGCGCGGCGCGACTCCGGCGGTAGGCTCGCGTGCGTCATGATGGCCGGGTGCTCGGCGAGCGACTCGACGCCGCCGAGGCTCTCGGCGCACACGAAGACACGCAGCGCCTCGAGGAACGCCGACGCCTGCGCGAGGGAGCCGTCGAGCTCGAAGCTGATCATGCCGCCCGGCCCGCGCATCTGGCGCGCGGCGAGGGCGTGCGCCTCGTGCGTGGGCAGCCCGGGGTAGCGGACGCGCGCGACGCGCGGGTGCTTGGCGAGCCACTCGGCGATGCGCCTGGCGCTCTCGACGTGGCGCTGCATGCGGACGCCGAGGGTCTTCAGGCCGCGCAGGACGAGGTAGCAGTCGAAGGGGCTCGGCACGCCGCCCACGGACTTCTGCAGGAAGTGCAGCTTCTCGGCGAGCGCGGCGTCGTTCGTCATGACGGCGCCGCCGACGACGTCCGAGTGCCCGTTGAGGTACTTCGTCGTCGAGTGCACGGCGAGCGTCGCGCCGAGCGAGAGCGGCTGCTGGAGCATCGGCGAGGCGAACGTGTTGTCGACGGCCAGGGGCACCCCGCGGG
>DATJYG010000305.1:0-10831 GCA_035499695.1 Polyangiaceae bacterium | reverse complement strand
GACGCTCGACCGGCCGCGCACGGTCGAGTCGCTCAAGATCACGCACCTCTTCCGCCACGCCGATCCGGAGCGGACTGACGGTCTGAAGCTCATTCTCTACGGAGAGGCGCACGAGATCTCCGCGGGTGTCTACACGGACACCAGCGTGAGCCCGCCGGCGCAGACGGCGCTCCCCTCGGACTGGGGCTGGCTTGCCGGCGCGGAGGTCGCGTACTGGACGGGGCATCGCGACACGTTCGTGCAGCTCTTCGTGCGCCACGCCGAGGGGATCGCGGCCTACGACCCGCTCGCCGTGCCGCTCACGTTCGCCAACGATCGCACGACGCGCGGGTCCACCGAGAACCTGATCGCCATCGGCGGCAACTACGAGGAGGGCCCCTTCGGCCTCCTCGTCGGCGGATACCTGCGCGCGTTCCGCGACGGCGATCCGAACCCCGTGACGTCGCAGAAGTACGACGAGGGGATCCTCGCCGTGCGCCCGCAGGTCTACCTGGGCGAACGCTTCGGCGTCGCGGTCGAGGGCGCCTTCGAGGCGCGCCGCTTCGCCGTCGTCGACCCGCAGACCGATGCGCCGCTCACGGCCAGCGAGTGGCGCTTCGGCGTCATCCCGTACTTCTCCCCGAGCGGCCGCGGCTCCTACAAGCGGCCGCAGCTCCGCCTCATCTACAACCTGACCTCGCGCAACGACGCAGCACGCGAGCTCTATCCGACCCTCGACGTGTTCAGCCAGCGCTCGGTCGAGCACTACATCGGCATGGGCGTCGAGTGGTGGTTCAACTCCTCGTCTTATCCGTGAGGTGATCCGATGCGACAGCTTCGCCTGCTCCAGTCGTCAGCACTCGTCCTCGCCATCGGCGCCGCGGTCGCGCCCGAGTCCGCGTGCGTCGGCGTGCCCGCCGAGGGGCAGCAGCCCGCGCTCGCCACCCACGTGCAGGACTGGCGCGACGAGGTCATCTACCAGCTCATCGTCGACCGCTTCGCCGACGGGGACGTGAACAACGACTTCCACATCGAGCCGGGATCGCTCAATCAGTACCAGGGGGGCGACTGGCTGGGGATCGCGCAGCACTTCGATTACCTGCAGGCCCTCGGCGTCACCACGCTGTGGATTTCGCCCATCGTCCAGAACGTCGACAGCGACGCGAACAACGCGGGTTACCACGGCTACTGGCAGCAGGACCTCACCCAGCTCAATGCCCACTTCGGCGACCTCGCGACGCTGCGCTCGATGGTCGCCCAGGCGCACGACCGGGGGATGAAGGTCGTGCTCGACATCGTGGTCAATCACATGGGCCAGGTCTTCTTCTACGACATCAATCGCAACGGGAGACCCGACGACTACGTGAACGGAAGCGGTGGCCCCGGCGACCCCATCGTGCAGATCAGCGAGTACGACCCGCCGTGGCAACCGGGCGGCGTCCTCTCCTACAGCGAGGAAGGCTTCAGCGGCCGCGCTCCGATCCTCTTCTTCGACGACCCGAGCCTCAACCGCCTCCCCCCGAACCCGCCGCTCTTCGCCACGGCCGGCGCCTACCACGGGATGGGCCACATCCGGTGCAGCGCACCGTGTGCCAACGCGATGTACAACGGGTTCAACGACGTCACCGAGCGCACGCTCGGCGACTTCACCGGCGGTCTCAAGGACGTCGCCACGGAGCTCCCGAACGTGAGGGCGGCCCTCATCGACGCCTTCGCGAGCTGGGTCGAGAAGGCGGACCTCGACGGGTATCGCATCGACACGATCAAGCACGTCGAGAGCGACTTCTGGCCCGTCTTCGCGACGGCCACGCGCAAGCGGCTCGCGGCCGAGGGCAAGACCAACTTCCTGATGTTCGGCGAGGCGTTCGACGGCGACGACCAGCTCATCGGCAGCTACACCGGGCCGGGCGCGCTCGACAGCGTCTTCTACTTCTCGCAGGCCTTCACGGCGTTCGCGAACGTGTTCGAGAACGCGCACGACAAGTCTGCCGCGCAGGGCACCGCGCAGATCCAGCAGCTCTGGGCGCAGAAGAAGACGGACTTCGGGACCGCGCCGCAGCCAGGCGGCATCGGCGTCGCGCCCTACAAGGCGCTCGTGAACTTCATCGACAACCACGACGTGCCGCGCTTCCTCTACGCGTCGAAGGGCGACCTGCAGGCGCTCCACAACGCGCTGACGCTCCTCTTCACCGAGGACGGCATTCCGAACCTCTACTACGGCACCGAGCAGGACTTCTCGGGCGGCAACGACCCGGCGAACCGCGAGGTGCTCTGGACCACGGGGCTCCCGACGAATGGCGCGACGTTCACGCACATCGCCAAGCTCGCGCGCCTGCGCAAGGCGTACGCGGCGCTCCGCCGCGGCGACACGAACGTCGTGTGGTCCACCAACGACGTGGGGACCGAGGACGACGCGGGCATCCTCGCCTTCGAACGATCCGGCGGCGACGCCGGGGCCGGGCAGTATGCGCTCGTCGTCCTGAACACGAACGACTTCAAATCGAGCGCCACGCACGGCTCCACGGGCGCGATGCAGACGACCGTGGGGCCCGGCAAGCAGCTCGTCGACGTCCTCGACCCCGCGCACGCGAGCTACACGACCGACGCGAGCGGGAAGCTCGACGTCACGGTGCCGGCGCAGCACGCGATGCTCCTCGTCCCCGCGTCGCAGGTCGTGCAAGGAGTGTGACGGCTGCATGGTGCGCCCAATGACGAAGCGAGGTGAATCATGAGGAAGTGGGTGCTGCCGGGACTGTGGGTGATCGCCCTTCCCTGCTTCCTCGTGAACTGCGACTGGTTCGCGGGCCAGCCCAGCGCCGCGGAAGGGGACGGCGGCGAAGGCGGCAGCGAGCACGATGGGACCACCACGCCCGTCGGCGATTCGGGTGGTCAGCCAGACAGCCGCCCGGCGGGTGAAGGCGGCCATGGTGACGGCGGATCTTCGGACGCTGCGGGAGACGCGCTGGACGCGCCGACCGAAGGCTCTCTCGAGGGGGATACGGGGTCGAGCGATGCAGGCTGCGTCGGGTGCATGTACGGCTGTTTCGACGGCGCCTGCACAGGACAATTCTCGTCCTTGAGCGGCACTTCCGCGGCGACCTCTCAGGGCTCCGTGCCCCTCGTCACCGTGACCAACAACGGCGCCTCGACGGGCGGGGGCCCGGCTTCGCACACGGACAACGTGACGATCACGACGTACACCGGGCCTGGAGGTTCGGTGAAGTCCGTCTCCGTCGTGTGGAGTCTCGACCCCACCTTCGGCACGTCGAACCCGGTAGCCATGACGCTGCAAACGAGCACCCAGATGCAGGACACGTGGACGGGAGCCATTCCCGCCCAGGCCGCCGGCGCCGAGGTCTATCTGTACGTCGTCGCCACGCCCTTCAGCGGGAACACCGGGTACGACCCGTCCGGCTTCGGCAGTCATTACGCGTACGCCGTGAATTGAAGGGGGGTGCGTGTTGCGCATGGGGGTCCACGGTGGTAGGGAACGTCACTCTTATCTGAGCGACTATCTTGGCCTGAGCGACTTCGGAGCGACGCTCGCGCGCGAGGGATTCGGCCCACGCGCACGCCCGCAGCGGGATGCAGCATGAACAAGTTGGCCGGCCTCGGGATCGGAATCGCGTTTGGCTGCGCGCTCGCGCTCACGGCCGCGGAGGCTCATGCCGGTCCACAGGACAGGACGTTCAACTACCTCACGACCGGCAACGGCTACGGCTTTCAGTACTTCGACACGAACCAGAACAAGATCGTCGCGTTCCTGCAGCACCCCTATCGCTTCCTCAGCCCCGATCCGACCGATCCCACGCAGAACGGCGTCGTCCGGCGCAACCTGGCCTACGACTTCTACTTCGGGGTCAGCGGGGGCAGCGCGGCGGCGACCTGGCTGAACGCCCCGACGACCGCGGGCGACCCCGAGTACCTGGACCAGACGCACATCATCCACTTTCCCGCCAACGCGGGGAGCGTCGTCGCCGATTCGTACTTCTTCGCGCCCTTCGGGTACCCGGGCAACGCCATGATCGCGCTGCTCCACGCGCCGGGTGCGGCCAGCGCCTACGCGGAGTTCAACTTCCACATGGGCACGGGCGACCCGGACACGCCTGGCGCGAACGGAGAGTCCACGAGCGCCATCGCGGCGCAGAAGGCGATCACCGAGACGGGCCCGGGTGGCGGCGCGATGATCTACGTCCCCCTCTCGGGCGTTTCGCACGAGAGCTGCGAGAACGTCCACGACGGCCTCGGCCAGAACCTCGACGACAACACGAGCTGCGCGACGGACGACATCGTACCGGGCTTCGAGCAGACGCTCGGTCAGGACGGGTGGTTCGCCGTCGGGATCCAGTACGTCGATGACGCGACGCAAGCCTCCACCGTCGCAGCGCAGCTGGCGAGCTGGGCGAACGGCCGGACGCCGGACAAGATCCTGTCGGACGCTCAGGCCGAGTTCGAGTCGTGGCGCAAGGCGCCTCCGATGAACGCGACGTGCTCGGACGACGAGACCAAGCTTTGGCGCCAGAGCGAGGCCGTGCTGCGCATGGGCCAGATCCAGGAGCCGAGCATCGCCGGCCGCAAGAACACCGGGATGATGCTGGCGAGCCTGCCGCCCGGACAGTGGCAGATGGGGTGGGTGCGCGACGGGCTGTACGCCACGGTGGCCCTGGCGCGTTCGGGCCACTACGCGGAGGCGAAGGCCGCTCTCGAGTTCTTCCTCAACGCGGGACCCGTCGGCAAGTACTCGAGCTACGTGAACAACCAGAGCTACTCGCTGTCGGTCTGCCGGTACTTCGGATCGGGCGAGGAGGAGGCCGACTACTCCGGCCAGCCCACGCCCAACGTCGAGATCGACGGCTGGGGGATCTTCTCCTGGGCCGCACGCGCTTACGTGGAGGCTTCAGGCGACACCGCGTGGCTGACGTCGCAGCTGCCCTCGGGGCAGACGGTGTACCAGACCATCGTGTCGGGCATCGCGTCGCCGCTCGAGCACAACATCAACAGCAGCAACATCGTGAACGCCGACTCCTCGATCTGGGAGGTGCACGACGGCAACAAGCGCCACTTCGCGTACACCACGATGGCTGCCGCCCGCGGGTTCTGCGACCTCGCGGCGATGGCCAAGAAGGCCAACCAGTCGAGCGACGTGACGCACTACGCGAACCTCTCGAGCAACATCAAGACGGCCTTCCTCGGCTCCTTCGCCGATCCGCAGGGAGCGCTCGGTGGCTCGCTGGAGGGCCTCGCCTCGGGCGTCTACTACGACGGGTCGGTCGCCGAGGCGTTCACGTGGAACATCTTGCCCAGCTTCACGGGGATGACCGCCACCGCGACGCTCAACATGTTCAACAACCTGAAGGTCGCGAGCGGCGGCTTCGAGCGCGACAACAACGGGCAGAGTTCGTACGACAACAACGAATGGATCCTGGTCGACTTCCGCATCTCGGACTCGCTGCGGCGCGCGGGCCAAGGCAAGGTCGCGGACGCGTACGTCGCCACGCTCGTCTCCAAGGCAGCAGCGAACTTCTACCTCTTGCCCGAGCTCTACAACGCAGTCGCGGCAGACGGGCCGATTGGCAACTACACGGGGGCCATCCCGATGGTCGGCTACGGGGCCGGCGCTTTCATGATCACGGTGCTCGACCGCGCCGGCCTCGTCGAGCCCAACGACTGTGGTGACGGCAAGGGGGTGGCCCTTCAAGGCGTCTCGTGCAGCGGGGTGAGCACGATGCCGCCAGGGGGTTCGAGTGGCGGCAGCGGTGGCGGGAGTGGCAGCGGGGGCTCCGGAGGATCGGGCGGCTCGGGCGGCAGCGGTGGGAGCGGCGGCGCGTCTTCGGGCGGCAACGGCGCCAGCAACCTGCCCTACGGAGATCCGGCGTGTCTCTGCGAGCTTCGCGGCCGACGATCCCCGGCTCCGGCCATGCCGCTCGTGGTGCTTGGTCTGCCGGTCCTCGCGCTCCTTCGCCGGCTCTCATCGCCCAAGAAGGGACGCGAACGCGCTCCAGAGGCTGTCGGCGCTGCCCCCAAGGGCTCGGCCGTGCCGAGGCTCGAGATGCGCGGAATCGAGAAGAGCTTCGGGGGAGTCCAGGCGGTCCGTGGAGCAGACCTGGCCGTCGCGCGCGGCGAGATCCACGCTCTCGTCGGAGAGAATGGGGCCGGCAAGTCCACGCTCCTCAAGATTCTCGCCGGCGCACATCCCTACGGAAGCTTCTCGGGCACCGTGAAGGTGGACGGGGCCGAGATTCGTCTGCGCACTCCCGCAGACGCCTCGGCGTGCGGCATCGCCATGGTGCACCAGGAGCTGATGCTCGTTCCGGAGTTGTCCGTCGCGACGAACCTGTTCCTCGGGCGGGAGCCCGTCGGTGTCATGGGGCTCGTGGACGAGGCGAAGCTCGAGGTTCAGGCACGCGCGGTCCTGGCCCGATACGGGTTCGGGGACATCGACCCATCGGCGAGAATCGGCTCGCTCGGTGTCGGGCTGCAGCAGATCGTCGAGATCGTGCGCGGTCTTTCGCAGCAAGCGCGCATTCTCGTGCTCGACGAGCCGACGGCATCGCTCACCGCTGCGGAGACCGATCGGCTCATGGCCTGGCTGCGCACGCTGCGCGCCGAGGGGACCACCGCGATCTACGTCTCGCATCGGATGAACGAGATCTTCGCGATCGCCGACCGCATCACCGTCTTGCGAGACGGTCGTACGGTACGGACGCTCGACACGAAGGCGACACGGCCCGAGGAGATCGTGAGCTCGATGGTCGGGCGCGAGATCTCTCACGGGCAGCCTCCCGTGCTGCAGGCAGGTGTCGATGGGGCTCCCCGGCTCGAGGTTCAGGGCCTCGGCGTAGGGCCGCGGAAGGGCGCTCGAGAGCCAGCGCTCGCGGGCGTGTCGCTCGAGGTGCGCCGGGGTGAGATCGTCGCAGTATGCGGCGCCATGGGGTCCGGCAGGACCGCGCTGCTGTCGACACTCTTCGGCTGCGCCGAGGCACCGGTACAAGGGCGGATCCGCATCGACGGCGAACCCGTGAGCCTTCGTGGTCCCTCGGAGGCGATCGCACACGGGATGGCGTATCTGCCCGAGGACCGCAAGGAGAAAGGGCTCGTCCTCGACCTCAGCGTGGAAGACAACCTGGGTCTGCCCTGGTTGTCGCGTGTGCAGCGAACACGCAGCCCCCTTCTCGACAACGAGGCGCTCGCGCGCATCGCCGAGCGGCGAATCGACGATCTCGGCATCCGAGCGCGAGCCGAATCGGTGGTGGCCACGTTGTCCGGCGGAAATCAGCAGAAGGTCGCGCTGGGCAAATGGCTCGAGCATCTGCCCAAGGTCCTGCTCCTGGACGAACCGACGCGCGGGGTCGACGTGGGTGCCCGCGAGGAGATCTACGGCATCCTGGGCCGTCTGGCCGACGAAGGCGTCTCCATGCTCATGGCGTCGTCCGACCTCACGGAGGTCCTACGACTCGCGCACCGGGTGATCGTCCTGCGGCGCGGGCGCATCCTCGCCCAGCTCTCGCGCGAGCAAGTCACGATCGACGGGATTGTGAGACTGACCACCGGGGCGGCCGACGCCGCGTGAGCCGCATGATCCACGCAATGCCTGCCTCCCCAGAGACACCGGCGGCCGCACCGGCCGCACCTTGGCCCGCGGCGCTGCTCGGCGTCCGCTGGCTCCGCATGGTGCTCGTGCTCCTCGCTCTCTGGCTGGGGCTCGCCCTGCACCCCGAGACGCGCGAGGCGTTCCTGACCGCCGGCAACTTCTCGAACCTCACAGCGCAGGTTGCCGAGATCGCGATCATCGGCGTCGGGATGACGCTGGTCATCGCCATCCGTGGCATCGATCTCTCGGTTGGCTCGCTCATGGCGCTGACGGGCGTCGTCGCGGCCAAGCTCCAGATCGACCACCATCAATCCGCGGGCGTAGCCATCGCCGCGGCGCTCGCCGTCGGCGCGCTCGCGGGCGTTTGGCACGGCGTGCTGGTCAGCCGCTTCCACGTACCGCCCTTCATCGCGACCCTGGGCGGCTTTCTCGCATACCGCGGCATGGCGCTGGTGCTGTCCGATGCGCGAGGCCTGTCGCCGATGGGCGATGACTTCGGAAGACTCGGGGCTCGGCTCTCCCCGGGTCTCTCGATGGGCTACTGCACGCTCGGGCTCGTAGCCGGCGCAGCGCTCGTCCTGTCGACCGAGCACCGGCGGCGAGCCGTGGGCCTGGCGGCGACCCCGGTGGCCGTGATGGGCCTCCGGCTCGCGGGGATCGCCCTCGCTTCGGCGTTCTTCATCACCATCTACAGGGAGGGCATGCCCGTCCCCGTCCTCCTGGCCACCGTGGTGGCTGCATCCGGCGCTGTCCTCCTGCGCCGAGCGCGACTCGGACGATACGCCCTGGCCGTGGGCGGAAACGCCGAGGCGGCACGCCTTTCAGGTGTCCCGGTCGCGCGGACGACGGTCCTCATCTACCTGCTCACAGGGTCGCTGGCCGCCCTGGCCGGGATAGTGGCGGCTGCACGCACCAATGGCGTGACTCCCGGCAACATGGGCCTGCTCAAGGAGCTCGACGTCATCACCGCCGTCGTCATCGGCGGCACGAGCTTGAGCGGCGGGCGCGCGACGATCCTCGGCACGCTCATCGGCGCGCTCATCTTCGGCACGCTCTCCAACGGGATGAACCTCATGACCATCAATTCGAACTGGCAGCTCATTCTGACGGGCGCAATCTTGCTCGGCGCGTCGCTGCTCGACTCGGCGTCGAGCCAGAGAGCGGGGAAGGCGGCATGACGCGCTTCAATCGGATCGGGCTGCTCGCGCTACTGGCCGCCGCCGTCGGGTGTTCCAAATCCGCGTCACACTCGGATGGATCGTCGAAGCCCAAGGTGGCCCTGCTCCTCTCGACGCTCCAGGAAGAGCGCTACCAGAAGGATCGGAGCTACTTCGAGGACAAGGCGCGATCGCTCGGCCTCGACCCGTTCACGCTGGCGGCGGACAACGACAACGCCAAGCAGCTCTCGGCGGTCGAAGATGCGCTCGCGCGCGGCGCCAAGGTCCTCGTCGTGCAGCCTACCGACAGCGCCGCCGCCGCAGCCTACGTCGCCAAGGCGCACGAGCACGGCGCCAAGATCGTCGCCTACGACCGGGGCATTTCAGGAGCCCCCGACTTCTACGTCGCGCACGACAGCCACGAGGTCGGCGTGATTCAGGCCACGGAGGCGATCCGGTCGCTCGGCGGCAAGGGCAACTTCGTGCTGCTCCTCGGCCAGTCTGGCAACAGCGTGGCGACGGAGATCACGCGCGGGTACGACGACGTCCTCAAACCGTACATCGACAGCGGCGCCGTCAAGATCGTCATGGAGAAGAACCACGACGCGTGGTCTCCGGAGCAGGCGCTCAAGACGGTCGAGGACACCATCGCCAAGACGGGTGGGGATATCCAGGCGATCCTCGCCAACAACAGCGGCATGGCGCGGGGAGCGGTTCAGGCCGTCCAGGCCGGCGGGCTCGCGAGCAAGCACGTCTTCATTGCCGGAGCGGACGCCGACGCGGCCAACGTCAACTACGTGTGCGAGGGCAAGCAGTCCATCGAGGTGCTCAAGGACATCAAGCCCCTCGCCGAGAAGGCCGCGGAGGTTGCTGCGGCGCTCGCGCGGGGCGAAGCCGTACCCGACGCCGGGTCGACGCCCGGCAAGGTCCCGACCGTCTCGGTGCCCGTGCTCCTGGTCACGGCGTCCAACGTCAAGTCGCTGATCATCGATTCGGCGTTCCACGCGCCCGGCGAAGTCCTCGCGTGCTCGAAGTGACCGACCGTGCGAACGCATTTCCTCATCGTTGCCCTGCTGCTCGTTCCGGCAGAGGCGCTCGCGCAAGATGACGCCCCCAAACCGGGGGGGTCATCACCGGCGGCGACGCCTCCGGCCTCGCCTGCGCCGGTAGCTGCGCCCACGCCTTCGGCGGCGCCGACGCCCTCGGCCGCCCCCGCGGCGGAAACGGCGCCGACGCCGACGCCTTCGGCCTCAGCTGCGGCGGAAACTGTGGCGGAGTCATCGCCCATCGCCAACCCAGTCCGCGACGTGCGCAACGCCGGCGACGACGTGTTGATGCGCTCCCCCGTCGGCGCGCCGATCTTCGGCGAGGAAAGGCCGCCTCCGGTCGATCCGAACAACCCGGACGCCATGGCCTTCAAGCTCCATGGCTACTTCCGCGCGCCGGTCCTGATGTCCTGGACGCTGCGCCAGAACCCGGCGCCGAGCGACAAGGGAAAGTTCGAGCTCAGGACCCCCTATCTCATCGACAACGACTATTTCAACTCCGGCTTCGGCTACACGCCCGTCAACGAGACGGCGTACGGCGAGCTTTTCCTCATGGCCGGCAACCGGAACCTGACGGCGACCGTCGCGCTGATGGCTTCGGAGTATTCCGACTCGTCCTCCGTCCAGCTCAACCAGCAGATGGGGATCTCGCAGGGCTACCTGACGTACCGCTACGAGCCGGGGCGCATTGCAGGCATCAAGACGCACATCAAGGTCAAGGGCGGCGCCTTCTGGGACCGCTTCGGGTACCTCGAGCACTACGACACGTACATCTTCGGTCGCACCCATCAACTCGGCTACCAGGTGCGACTCGACGCCGAGGTCGGCGACTGGCAGTTCTCGGCGCTTCAGGGCCTCGGCGCGCACCTCGAGAACGTGCAGGCCAACCAGGCCTTCTCTCTCCTCAACTCGGTGCGTGTCGCCGCGACCTACAAGACTACCGGGGAAGTCGGTTTCTATTACCTGCGCTCGTGGTCGCAAGAACATCCGTCGCTCACCAACTGGCAGGACGCCGACATGACCGTCCTGGGCCTCGATGCGCGCCTGAACTCGCCCAC
>DATJYG010000304.1:0-5280 GCA_035499695.1 Polyangiaceae bacterium | reverse complement strand
ACGAGCCAAAGGTGGCGGTAGATCGTGGGCACCGTCCGGTCGCCGACCTCGTACCCCTGCGCCCAGGACTGCCGGAACCGGCCGAGGTCGGCGTCGCTCGGGCGGAGCTCCGGCGCGAAGACGACCCCCCGCTTGCGCGCGCGGACCGCGGCCACGAGCGAGTCGGGCGCGGCGGCCAACGTGTCGAGCATGACGCCGTCGGCGTCGAGCGCCGCCACGACGTCCGCGAGCTCGGCGTGAGTCCCGGCGTCCCAGGGGTTGTAGTCGACGAAGACGCGGATCTTGCTCGCGTGCAGGCGGTCGCTCACGTCGCGTCGAAGGCCCGACAGGCCGCCCGGCATGTCCCGGTAGAAGTCGAACTGCGTGCGCGTGTCGAAGCCGAGGCGCGGGTAGGCGTGCCACAGGAGGACGGAGTCGACGCGGCCGTACATCGCTCGCCACCGATCGACCAGCTCCCCGGTGCGGTAACGCGAGCCGTCGCGGTCGTAGAACGACGTGTCGTACATGAAGAGGAAGAACTGACGGAGGCCAGTGTCGCTCCAGGCCGTGTCGGCATCCTCGTAGGTGCCGAGGTCGATCCGTTCGCGCGCGATCACCGCCGCACGCTCGGCAAGCATCGCGCGGTGCCACGCGTGCCACTCTTCCCACGTGGGGTTCTCCAGCCCGACGTAGGCATCGCGCGTCGCTCGGACCAGCGGCTCACTCATGCGAAGCCGTGCTCCCGCGCGATCTCGGGGAATCGATCCCGCACCGTCGCCACGGTCGCGAGCGCCGATCCGTTGCCCCACGTGAAGATCGTGAACGTCCCGATGGGCTCCGCGGGATTGTGCCCCTGGTTCTCCATCATGAAGCCGTGGCTCTCGGGCCCGAAGAACGGGAACCGTTTCTCGTAGGCGCGCGCGAGGACGGCGTTCTCGGGGCAATAGAGCATGCTGAACGAGGCGCGCAGGGCGCTCACGCCGCGCTCGACGAGCTCGCGGTCGCCGAGCTCGGTCCCGAGGTCGAGATACAGCGGAGCGAAGAGACTCTGGCGCGCGTCGTTCCACTCGCAGTCCGCGTTCATCACGCCGAAGCCGCCGTGGGCCGGCGCCGGGAGGAAGGGCGGATCCCACACCGCCTGGTACAGCGAAAGCTCGTCGACGCAGCGGCGGGCGAGATCGAGATAGCGGCGCTGGCGGGTCGCGCGCCACGCGTGCAGGAAGGCCTCGGCGCACCAGAAGATGGACAGCGTGTTCTGCTTGAAGACGCCGTTTCGCTCGACGCGGCGTCCAATCTGCTCCGGAGCGCCCCAGGGCGCGCACGAGTAGTACGTCTCGAAGTCCTCCCATCGCCCCTCGCGCGCGACGCTCTCGAGGAACGGGAGCCCCGAGGCGGCCCTGTCGTCCGACAGCTCGAAGAGGAGAGAGAGCGACACGGCCGATTCCGGGCTCTCGGCGAGCTCCGGCGCGATGCGACCGTCGGGCTCGATCCACGCCGGGTATGCACCACTCGGACGCTGCACGCGTGCGAGTCGATCGGCGAATCGCCGCGCCCTCGCGAGCGCGCGCGCGTCACCGGTGAGCCGGTGCCACTCGAGCAGCATGCGGCACGTGAACGCGGCATCCACGAGGTGACACGCGTGCTCGGACACGGATGGCGGCCGACGGTCGGAGTTCGTCCAGCGCCATCCCCGCGGGTCTTCTCCCGGCTCCTTCACGAGCACCGCCGGGAAGAGGCCGTCGCTTTCGGGCGCACCAAGGGCAATCTCGGTCATCATGCGGGCGCGGTGCTGCAGGTCCGCCGAGGCGACCTGCCGTCCGTAGCGCAGCAGGCCGTTGGCACAGCGCTGCGTCGAGAACCACGCCTGATTCCAGATGCTCCGCGCCTCTCGCCAGCGGCGCTTCTCGACGGGCACGGATGGGTGGCGCGTGATGTCGACGATGAAGACCGGCGCGCCTGTCTGCGTGTCGTCCGCGAGCACCACCCGCTGCCACACGCTGTCGCCCCAGCCTTCACCCGAGAACGCCCAGCGAACGATGCGCTCCATGTGCAGGGACATTGGCGGCATCGATGCACGCTCGTGCCCTTTGCGTCCCCAGCGGTCCCACATCCATCGCGCCGCCATGCCGTAGGGGTTGGCGCAATCGGCGGGATCCTCGCTAGAGAGAACGTGGAGCCGCAGAGAGAACCCGGCGGGCGGCGCCTGCGGAGCGCTTCGCTCGAAGAACAAGTGGCCCTTGGGCGCGTACGCGCCCGCCGCGAGCGTGATGGTCGATCGCGGCGCGTCGTAGTCGAGCCACGCGCGCCACCCGCGGGCTGCCGCGACGTCGTCGAGGTCGGGGATGTACGCGAGCGCCGTCTGCCGGTCTGCCACGATCACCGCCGGCGATCGAAAGACGAGGTCGCCCATGACCTCTCCCGGCTCCGGCGTCAGGTGCGGGACCCAGAGGTGCACAGGCTCGCGGATCGGGTGCTGCGTCGTCAGTTCGATGGTGCCGTCCGGCGCGACGGCGCCCGACGATTCGGCGCGAAGCTCCGTCCACCGAGGGCTGCTCATGCTCGCTTCCACACCAGCCAGGCCACCGCGCCCACCGCCAGCACGATAGCGCCGTAAGCCGACTGCGCAGGGGCGCGAACGAGACACCCGACGGCGACGCCGAGCTCGATGACGAGGAAGATCCACGTGGCCACCGGCGGCGCGTACCTCGATAGCCGCGATCGCATGTGCACGATCGCGATCGCCGCCTGGAACGTCGCGTCGGCGAAGGCGATGCCCGTGAGGAGCACGTCCACCCGTCCCGAGCCGACGATCACCGCGACGCAGGCCAGCGTCCCCTGCAGCGCGACGGCGAGCGATGGCCGCCCGGTCCGCTCGTTGAGGCGGCCCGCGAACGAGAAGAAGACCCCGTCGCGCGCCATCGCGTACACGACGAACGGGAAGCCGAGACACACCGTGTTGAGGATGCCCGCGGCGGAGACGATGATGACCGCAGCGATCACCTTGCCCGCGTCGTGCCCGAGGGCGACGGCGATGGCGTCCGCCGCGGGGCTCGGGCTCTCCGCGAGGCGCGACTGACCGAGCAGCGCGAGGTACGCCACGTTCGCGCCGAGATACCCGACCAGCACCGCTCCGATCCCGCCGACGACGCCGCGCGGGATCGACCGCTCCGGATCGCGCACGGCGCCCCCGACGAACGTGACGTGATACGCGCCGCCGAACGTGAAGAGCACCGGGATGAGCCCGAAGAGCACCCATGAGGACCACCCGCCGGTCGCAGTCGACACCTCGGGTCGCGCCATCACGAGGTGCGCCTGCCCCCAGCGCAACCCCACGAAGATGACGAGCGCGAGCGCCCCCATCTTGAGCGCCGCCATGGCGACCTGGATGCGCCCGCCGGTGCGCAGGCCGATCAGGTTGGCCGCCGTGAACAGCGCGATGGCCCCGCACGCGCCTGCGCCCTTCACGACGGGCGAGATGGGGCCCACCAGGTAGGCCACGTGACCGACGAGGACCACCGCGATGACCGCCATGGCGCCCGGCTGCACGACCACGAGCTGGAGCCACCCGTAGAGAAAGGAGAGCGCCTGCCCCACACGGCCGCCGAAGCCCTCGCGCAGGAACACGTAGAGTCCGCCCGCGCGCGGCCAACGCACGCCGAGATCGGCGAAGACGAGCGCCCCGGCCATCGAGGCGATGCCGCCGAGCACCCATATGCCGAGGACCCACCCGGGGGTCGGCACCGCGTGTGCGACGGTCGCCGGCGTGAAGAAGATCCCCACGCCGACGATGGCGCCCACCGCGATGGCGGCGAGATGCAGCGCACCGAGGGGCCTCTCGGCGCTCATCGTCCCCACGCGCAGCGCATCCTTCCGGTGACGAAGGATACATGCCCCCGGATTCGTGCTAACCGTTCCCGATGCCGCTACCGCCCCTGCCTTCTCGCGCAGCCGACAGCTGGGAGATGGGCGCTGCATTCGAGAAGACCGGGGCCATCTGGAGCGTGAGCGCGCATGCCGGGCGCGTGCTCGTCGGGGGCGACGAACTGCACCGGTTGCGAGCCGGTGACCAGCGCTGGCAGCGTCGCGAGCTCCCGCCCGGTGTCGCCACCGTCCTACATGTGGCGCAGGAGCCCTGGGCTCCGTGGCGTCAGGCCGTCGCATCCGACGAGGGCGTGGCGATCTTCGTCGGAAAGGAGGGCGACGGACGCATCGCGCAGGTCAAGCCCACCGAGGAGGACGCCTACGTGACGAACCTCGTGTGGGGCCGCGCGGGCAACCGGTCGGCGCTCTTCGTTCTCTGGGAGAACGGAGAGATGGTGCGCCTCTACCCGGAGCAGGGTGAGCAGGACGTGCTCGATCTCCCGCCGATGGCCGCGCTCGCGGGCGACGGCAACGGCTCGGTGGCCATGCTCGCCTGGGAGGAGCTGAGCGTCTTCGTCAGCGACGGCGGCGAGCGGGCGCAGTTCCGGCGCATCGAGTTTCCGAAGGACTGGTACGACGCGTTGCCGGATCAGATCGAGGAGCCCTTCCACCTCGCGGTCGCGGGGAAGGCGGTCGCTCTCTCGGTCGGGTGGGAGGGCGCCTTCGTCTCCCGGGACATCGAGACCCTGCCGTTCGACAAGTGCGAGCCGCTCTCCCTCGCCGGTGCGCTCGTCTTCGAAGGCTCGTTGTCCGATGCGGCGCTCTTCGGCGCGGTGAGCACGGACGCGTTCGCGTCGATCGTTCGCGTCGATGCGTCCGGCAACGCCATGCGCCTCGGCGATCTGTACCCCGAGCGCGGCCCGGCCGTGCCCTTCGACGAGCTCGCGTGGGACGCGACGAGGCGCAGGGTCTTTTGCGTCCACCGTCAGGCGGGCCTCGTCGTGGCGACGGCGCCCGACGCGAAGGGTGGGAAGCTCGCGGCGCCGAACTGAGGCGCGCGTCGTCTCAGAACACTCCGTTCGCGACGAGACCGATGCGATCGCTCCCCATGGGGGCGAGTGAGAACCCCGCGCTTCGGGTGCTGCCCGTGCCCGCCGTGTAGTGGAGCAGCACGGGCATCCCGTAGCCGAAGGCGAAGCCGAGGCCCGCTCCCGCCATGACGTCGGTCGCCCAGTGGCGGTCTGCCATGATGCGGAGGACGCCGTCGGCCGTTGCGAGCGTCACGTCCCGAGCGCACGCGACGGCGTCCCATGCGCGGCTTCCGTAAAGAGGGACGTAGGCGTGGTTCGCACAAGACAGGCCGGCCGAGAGGAATGACTCGGCGACGTGGCCGCTGGGAAAGGACGCGCTCGGGCTGACCCCGCACAAGCTGGGATTCGT
>DATJYG010000303.1:0-19417 GCA_035499695.1 Polyangiaceae bacterium | reverse complement strand
GCCGCACCCGCGGCGCCGACCTCCAGGTGCGAGGCGTCCTGGCTCGCGCCGCGCACGTCGAGGCCGATCGACCAAGCGCTCGCGGGCGGTGAGAGCGGAGCGGTGAGGTCCGCGCTCGCGTCGAAGGTGTACGGGAAGGTGAGCTTCACGTTGCCGTTTCCGGGCCGTCTCCAGATCCAGTACGCGGTATCGGGATGCATCACGCTGACCGCGACCGGGGAGCCGCTCGTCGCGGCGCTCAGGACCATCGGATCGGTGAGCGTGTTGCCGCCCGAGGTGAGCGCCACGGGCGCACCGCCCGCGCCGACGTAGAGGTCGGCGACCGCGACCGGGAAGCGGAACGGATCGGCGATCTGGTTCCAGCCCGAGTCCGCGGCCGCAGCGGGTGCGAGCGGCAGCACGAAGTCCGCCTCGGCGACCGGTGCGCCGCTCACGGTGAGCGTCTCCGGCTTCGCGGTGCCCAGCCAGTAGCCCGCGCCCGCGGCGATCGCGGTCAATGAATCCGGCGGCTCGACGTAGTGCGGCACGACGGGATTCCAGCGGCCGAGTCGCCACGTGCCCGATCCCTCCGTTCCGATCGACGCGAACAGCGTCACGGGTGAGCTCGGATTGGGCGTCATGGGGAAGCCGACCGGCACGTACTGGAACGCGCGCGTGACGATCGTCTGCGCGTAGGGCTGGCTCGAGAACGAGGCGCGCAGCGCGCTGTCGGCGCTGATCGCGGTGAACGTGTAGTTGGGCGCGGGCCCGAAGAACTCGGCGTCGACGAACAGCGAGTCGAGATAGGTGCCGCCGCTCGTCGAACGCGCGCGGAACGTGACCGAAGAGCCGGTCGCGGCGTAGAAGACGCCGTTCAGGCTGTCGACGGCGGACGCGGCGGAGGTGATGCGCCCCGCGCCGGTGACGTCGGTCGTCACGTGATGGTAGTCGCCCATCGTGCCCGCGGGCGACATGCGCTGGGCGACGATCGTCGTGTCCACCGCCACGTCCGACCAGGCCGCGACGAAGTCGCCGCTCGTGAGCATCTGCGCCGACGGCAGCTGGCGCGACGTCGACGCGATCGTCGTCATGGTGCGCAGCGGCGTGCGCAGGCCCCCGCTCACGGAGACGACGTGGCGTGCGTATGCCTGGCCGTCGTTCTGCGTCCACGATGCGAAGATGCCGGTCCCGCCATCCGTCGCGCCGCCCACGCCGGTGATCGGCTGCGATGGCTGGAGCGACAGCGCGAGTGGCTGGGGCGTGCCGCTCGAGCTCAGTTCCTGGGCGCGCAGCAGCGTGAGGTCGCTGTAGAGCAGGAGCAGGCCGCCGCCCGACTCGGGCCAGAGGCCGTAGGGCGCGAGTCCGGCCGCCGCGCCATCGACTCGCGCCCCGCTCCAGACGGTTCCACCGTTGCCGTCGAGCTTCTCGACGTACAGCCCCGAGGTGCCCGTGCTGGGCTTGTTCCACGCCACGAACGTGTTCGCCGAGCCGTCGCAGGCGAGGAGCGCCTTGCGCTCGTTGCTGCCGCCGACCACGATCGGCGCCGGCCAGGTGACCGCGCCGCCCGCGAGCACGCGACGCACGGTGGTGTGGTACGCCGAGCCGTCGAAGTCGTCCCAGCAGAGGACCGCGCCGCCCGCGCCGTCGGCCGCGATGCGGGGCGCGAGCCGGTCGTCGGTGGCCGACGTGTCCATCGCGACCGACGCGTCACCCCAGCTGCGGCCGCCGCTCAGGCTCGTCATGTCCTGCACGAAGATCGAGGCCTTCGAGCCGCGATGATCCTCCCACGCGACGACCGCGCCGCCCGAGCCGTCGCCCGCGATCGCGGGGCGGAGCTCGTCGTGGTTGTCCGTGGTGACGCGGACACCGTTCGCCGTCCAGAGCGCGGAGTTGTTGGCGCTCACGTGCTGCGCGAACACCCAGTTCGTGCCGCCGATCCACGCGAGCACGACGCCCCCCGCGCCGTCCGAGGTCATGACCGGCGCCGACAGCGCGCTCGCGTCGTTCGTGATCGCGAGGTTCGATGCGAGCGGCGTGCCCACGGCGCTCACGTGCTGGAGCCGGATGTCGCCGCCCGATCCGCTGACCGAGTCGTGCCACGCCACGAAGTAGCCGCCCTGTGCGTCCGCGACGACGGCGGGGCCGGCGTAGGATGCCGCGCCGATGCCGCTGATCGTCAGGCCATTGGGTCCGTACGCCGCCTGAACGGTCGGGACGAGGAAGCACGCGGCGAGGAGTGAAGCGGCGGTGAGCACGTGAGCGGCGCGCAGCTGCGCGACCAGCGGTCGACCGTCCATGGGGCCACCCTTCGAAGAGGTGCGCGGGAACTCGAGCGTCGAATCGAAGCGACGGAGCGGAGGCTACTTCGGAGAAAGCAGCAAGGTGCGGAGCCCGGACTTCGACAAGTTGCGACGGAAGCGCGGACGATGCAAGCGGGAAGTCTCACCGTCGGGCGCGATCGGGTGGCGGAATGGGCTCTGGCGGCTGCGCCGGCTCGATGTCTATACTGCCTGCGTCGATACACGAGGGAGGGCGCGCGCGAATGACGGCGCGCGATCCGCTCCGGAGACCCAAGGAGCCGAGCCATGATCTCGACGCGCGCCGACCTGCAGGTCGCCCGCCTTCACGCGGTCGACGCCGGTGGGGTGGTCACCATCGCCGTGCCCGGGCCCGACGAGGGCGCCGCGCGCACGCGCATCGCGAGCCTCGCGATCGATCTCTCGCAGTCTGAGCTCGAGG
Organism: Polyangiaceae bacterium; assembly: GCA_035499695.1. Lineage (GTDB taxonomy): Bacteria > Myxococcota_A > Polyangia > Polyangiales > Polyangiaceae > Palsa-1150. Next base: position 16,699 of record DATJYG010000303.1, on the reverse strand, counting down.
CCCTCGCCGCCGACGGCGCCGAAGTCCTGGTTGGCTTCGCCGACGAGCGCGAGCGCCCGGTGATCGTTGGCGTGCTCCGCGAGCGCGCCCGTCCCGACTCGGAGCTGCCCGCCGAGATCGTGCTCGAAGCCCGCGAGCGTCTCGTCGTGCGCTGCGGCAGCGCGCGCATCGTGCTCTCGGGCGACGGCCGGATCGAGGTGCTGGGCGAACGCGTGAGCCAGCGGGCCCGGGGCGTCCATTCGATCAAGGGCAGCGCCGTCCGCATCAATTAAGTGAGGAGCACGGCATGGGCGTCACGGTGACGGTCAACAGTCCGATGACCGTGGTCCACAAGGACTCGAGCGGCATCGCGCCGTCGTTCCCGGATGTCTGCAAGACTCCGACGCCGGGCGGCCCGATCCCCATTCCCTACCCCAACATCGCGAAGTCCTCGGACGCGGACCAGACGAGCAGCACCGTCAAAGCCGACGGCAACCCGATCATGCTCAAGGATTCAGTCTACTCGACCAGCATGGGCGACGAGGCCGGGAGCGCCGGGGGCGGCGTGATGTCGAACTGCAACAAGGGCAAGGCGCAGTTCATCAACTACAGCTTCGACGTGAAGGTCGAGGGCAGCAACGTGCCGCGGCTGATGGACCCGATGAAACAGAACGGCCAGGCGTCGTTCAACGCGATGTGACCATGGGCTTCACGATCCAGCAGCCCGGCAGCATCACGTTCGTGATCGAGTGCGATCCCAGCTGGACGCCCTGCGAGAAGCAGCAGGTCAAGCAGAAGGCGGACGAGCTCAACGCCCGCACTCCCGTCAGCCGCGATCCGGCGTATAGCGCCGCCAAGCGAGACCAGGGCGATCGCTGCGCGGCTGCGTGGCGTCGTGCCTTCAACTCGCGGCGAGCCGGTCGCAACCCGGCGCCTTCGCCGCTGCTCGGCAACGATCCCAACTGCCATCCGAACGGCGGAACCGAATCCGACTTCGCGCACGCCTGCATGAAAGACGAGTTCAAGGAGCTCGAACCGGCGGCGCAGGACGACTACATCAAGAGCTGCCAGCCGGATCACACCATGGAGTTGCAGTTTGCGGGCGGCGCACCGCAGGGGCCGATGGCGCTGATGAGCGGAAGGGTGAACGGCTCGCTGGGATCCCAGCTCTCGAACTCGGGCTACGACTCGGCGGGCCAACCCGCCCCGGTCGATCACTTCGAAACCATGGGGTGCGACTAAGTGGTCGCCGCCGACCCGCCGGCGCGAAGCATTCGCGGGCTACTCGATTCGATTCTCGACACGGTGCGGCGCATCGGGGCGATCGCCGCCGACCCCGACGAAGCGGCGCTGCTGCCCCCCGCGTCGGTCGATGCGCTCCAGCGACTCGAGTCACGATGCGGCTTTCCGCTCCCTCCCACGTATCGCGAGTTCCTCACCATCTCGAACGGCTTCCAGGGCATCGCGGGCGGCTTCGACCTGCTGGGCTGCGAGCAGATGCTTCGGCCGGAGTACGACGAGGAAGTGCGCCGCATCCGCACGCTGGCCTGGGACTCGGGACAACGCAGCCCGCTCGAGGGCTTTGCCGTCGGACTGCGTCCGGGCTCGGACGCGCTCGTGCTGCTGGATCGCTCGCGCCCCACGCGCGGAGGCGAGCTGACGGTCGTGCACTGGTGCTATTCCACGCTCGGCGAGTCCAGCTCCTTCTCTGACTTCCTCGCCTACTGGGACGGGGTCAGTCGCGAGGTGCTCGCGCGCATCCAGTCGGGTGCGACGACGGGCGGGCCCGGACCGCAAACTCCCTGACGCCGACGCTCACGTGCCCGACCACCTCCACACCAGCGGATTCGAGTCCCTCCTGCTGCCCATGCTGGGCCGCGACGGCCGCGAGCACGTCGTGGCGATCGTGCGCGCGGCGTTCCTGCTCGACGCTTCGGGGCAGCTGGCGCCGGATCCCGAGCAGACGCCCGTCCGGCTCGAAGACGTCCACGCCGGCGATCCCGGCGTCTCGGGCCCCGTCGAGGAGTGCGATCTCGCGCTCTACAAGCCCGGCACCGACATCGTCGTGGTCGGAGAAGCGCACGCGCCGCGCGGCCGACGCACGGGCCGCGTGACGGTCCGAGTCGAGGTCGGCGCGCTGGCGAAGTCCGCGCACGTGATCGGCGACCGCGAGTGGAGGCGCTGGCTCGGCTTTGGGCCGCTGCGGCCGACCGCGCCACGTCCGTTCACCCGCATGCCTCTTCTGTGGGAACGCTCGGCGGGCGGAACCGATCCCCGAACCGCGACACGCCCCCGACCGCGTTTCGATGAGCGCAATCCCGCCGGCTGCGGCTATCGCTCGGGATTGCTGCGGCTTGCGAAGGCGGGCCAGGCGTTGCCGAACGTGCTCCGCCCCGAGCCCCCGTCGCCGATCCTGAGGTCCAACCCCGAGCCGTGGGGGTTCGGTCCGGTCGGGCGCCACTGGTGGCCGCGCCGCCGCTTGGCCGGCACGTACGACAAGGCATGGGAAGACGAACGGGCGCCGCTGCTGCCCGACGACTTCGACTACCGCTACTTCCAGTGCGGTTCGTCGAACCTGGTGAGCCGCGGTCACCTCCAGGGAGACGAGCCCGTCCGCCTCGTCCACCTGAGCCCGGAGGGACGGAACGAGTTCCGACTGCCGGGGCTCCGGCTCGGCATGACGGTGTTTCGTCCTGGCCGGCCGCGTGAGCGCGCGGTGGGCGCGCTCGACACGATCGTGCTCGAGCCCTCCAGGCGCCGCGTCAGCCTGGTCTGGCGCCGGGCGTTCCCGTGCGCTCGATCGGCGAGCGAGATCTCTCGTGTCGTCTCTTTCGTCGTCACGCGGCGCGGGGCGCGCGCCGCACTGGGCGAACGCGCCGACCAGCCCGTCGAGGAGCCCGCGTGGACATCGTGATCAGCGGGGTCGATCTCTACACGCCGGTCGGTGCCGACGACCTGCAGAGTTACGGCGCGATACGCGCGGGCCTCTCGCGTCTCGGCGAAACCGGAGCCGTCGACCGCCGCGAGCGGCCGCGCATTGCCGGGACGCTGCCCGATGCCACGCATCGTGACGCGCCGGAGCGCCTCGCACGCCTTGCCGCCGGCTCGGCGGCCCGTGCCCTGCTCGACGCTCGAGTTCCGGACTCGGCCCCGATCGCGATCGTGGTCTGCCGTCCGGGCGAGCCTCGACCGGACGCGGGGCGCACGAACGAACGCGAGTGGAAGGCAGCGTTCACGGAGGTGTGGCCGGGCCGGCGCTGGCGTCTTTCGCTGGTGAGCGAGGGCGCTGCGGCGTTCGCCTCCGGGCTGCTGCGTGCCGAAGAGACCCTCCAGGAGGGCGAGGTCGAAGCCGTGTTGCTGGGGGCCGCGGATTCCTGGCTCTGGCTGCCCCTGCTGCGCTGGCTCGAGAACACGCGCCGGCTCAAGACCGAGACGCGGCCCGACGGCCTGATCCCCGGCGAGGCGGCGGGCTTTGTCGTGCTTCAGCGGACGAGCGTCGTGCGCCGACCGCTGGCGCGCGTCGTCGCCGCCGCGAGCGCCCTCGAGCCGGGCCACTTCGGCAATGACGTGCCGTGCCGGTCCGAGGGCTACACGCGGGCGCTGCGCGAGGCGCTGCGAAATGGCGGCGAGGCCCCGGCGCGCACGCTGCTCTCGGACATGAACGGAGAGTCGCTGCGCGCACGCGAGTGGGCGGTGGCCGAGATCCGGTGTCTCTCCGAGACGCCGCGCGCCCACCTTCACGCAGCCGACTGCACGGGCGACGTGGGGACGGTGGCGGGCGTGCTCGGGCTCGCAATCGGAGCGCTCGGCCTCTCGCGGGGCGAGCTCGAGTCACCGGCGCTCGTCGTGGCCGGCGGAGACGGCGCACCACGCGGCGTCGCGTTACTCGCGGGGCCGGAAGGCGTCGAACCGGTTGAGACGCCGGCGAGCCCGAAGCTCGAGCTGCCCGAGCCGCCGCCGGCGCGCCCGGAGTCGGCGGGATTGCGCGCCGAGCTGGCGCGCGACCATCTCGAGGAAGCCGGGTTCCTGCTGATCCAACGACGGGCACTCGAGGCGGTTGCGACCGATCCACCCGCACGACGCGCGCCATTCGACCGCCGCGCGGGATGGCACCTGATCGCGCTGGCCCGGCTCGCACAGCTCGACCCGGCGCCGTTCGTCGCCGCAGTTCGCGACGCCGAGCGGGAGACCTCCGACCGCGCGGAGGCGCTCGCCGCACTCGCGCTCGCGAGGCGCTACGACGAGCTCAGCGCCGCTGCCGCCTCGCACGAGGCGGACGACAACGCGCTCGAGCGGTGGACGCTCGAAGCGCTGGTCGAGCTCCCCGCCAGGACCGCGCTGGAATCGGCCGCGCAGCTGCTTCGGCAGGAGCCGCCGTGGGCCCGCCGGCTGGGTGGCAGGCTGCAGGCCCGGCTCACGGGCGATGGCGCTTCGCTGCTCCCGCTGCTCGATACATCCCAGCGCGCCGAGCGCGCCGGGCTGATCGCGGCGCTCGCGGAGGCATCCGATCCACGCAGCGCCGCCGCGCTCGCGCGCGAGGTGCGCGAGTCGCCCGAGGAGGCACTCCGGATCGCGAGCCTGCGCGCGCTCGTCGTCCGCGGCGACGAAGCGCTCGCCGCGCTCCTCTCATCCGGCCCAACGGCGCTCGCGCTCCCCGTGGCGTGGCGGGCCTGGGCGCGAGCGTGGCTGGGGGACGCCGGAGCGCTCCCCGAACTCGTGCGAAGTGGCGATGCGCTGACGGCCGCCACCCGCGTCCACGCGGCGGCGGTTGGCGCGAACGTGGCGGCTCGGGACGTCCTGCTCGAGCAGCTCGCGGACCCGGCAGAAGCCGGTGCGCTCGCCGCCTGCGCGCTCGCGACGCTCACCGGGGTCGACCTCCACGCCGCTCCGCCCGAGGGCGACCCGACCGCCGAGCTGGAGTTCAGCCGGGACACGGATGCCTGGCGCGAGGTGTGGCGACGCGGCATCGGCGATGCGCGGGGCGCGGTCGTGCGAGGCCGGCCGTGGGACGCGGCGCGGGCGCTCCGGCGCTGGCAGGCGCCCGGCACGCCCAACGGCGTGCGCCGCCTGATCGCGGATCAGCTCAGGGCGCGCTCCGGGACGCCGTGGCGCGAACTGCGCCCCGTGACGCTGGAGTGAGGCGTCGAGCGGCCAGGTGATCGCTACAGGCTGAACACCGCTCCCCAGTTCTTCGAGGCGCCCGTCGCCGGGGCGGCGCCGTAGTCGTTCGCCTTCTTGCCGAGCGCCTTGTCGAGCTTCGCGGCGTTCTTGCCGCCCGTCAGCTTCTGGTCGAGCGCTCCCGCGGCGCCCCGAAGATCCCACGAGCCGCTCACCCGTCCCGCGACGTAATCGAACGGCCGACCGGCCTCGATGCGCGTCAGGTGCACGTCGCCGTCCCACGGATCGCACACCGTCGCGTACGTCCGCCCCATGAAGCTGCGGATCGTGTCGACGACGACCCAGTGTGCGCCGCCGCCGTCCCAGTCCACGCCGACGATCATCGGCTCGACGCTCACGACGGGGCCGGGTGCCGCGGTCACGCCGACGTGATCGATCAGCTTCTGCGTGACGCCCGCGCCGGTCAGGTACGCGTTACTCCAGGTCCCCACCGCCAGGTGGTTGAGCACGCGCGCGAGCTCCTCGGGGAGCGTGCCGCCGCTGGCGTCGTACGTACGACCTGCGACGCGATCGAAGACGTCCGTGATCTCCTGCTCGGTCTTCAGCGCCGTGCGGCCGGGCGTCAGCTTGTTGACCTTGAAGACGAGCATCGTCACGCAGGCGAGGCCGCAGCTCATGCCGCGCTCCTGGCCGTAGACCAGGTGCGCGTCGCCGAAGCGCGTGTAGCGGGTGAACCACGACATGACGTCCTCCTTCGCCTCAGTCGAAATCGTACGCGAAGTCGTTGTTTGCGACCCGGACGTTGACGCGCGTGACGGCCTTGCCGTTCATGGTGCGCTCGAGGAACTCCTTGCTGATCGTGGGCAGCACGGTGTTCGTGAGGATCGCGTCGATCATGCGTCCGCCGCTCTCGAGCTCGGTGCAGCGGCTCACGATGAGCTTCACGACCGCGTCGTCGTACACGAACGGCAGCTTGTGGTTCTGCATGACGCGCTTCTGGATGCGCCCGAGCTGCAGCCGCACGATGCGTCCGATCATGTCGTCGCTCAGCGGATAGTACGGGATCGTGACGATGCGCCCGAGCAGCGCGGCCGGGAACACCTTGAGCAGCGGCTCGCGCAGCGCCTTGGCGATGCCGTCGGGATCGGGCAGCAGCTCGGGATCCTTGCAGAGGTTCATGATGAGGTCGCTGCCGGCGTTGGTCGTAAGCAGGATCAGCGTGTTCTTGAAGTCGATGAGCCGCCCTTCGCCGTCCTCCATCCAGCCCTTGTCGAAGACCTGGAAGAAGATCTCGTGCACGTCGGGGTGCGCCTTCTCGACCTCGTCGAGCAGCACGACGCTGTACGGCCGGCGCCGCACGGCCTCGGTGAGCACGCCGCCTTCGCCGTAGCCGACGTAGCCGGGAGGCGCGCCCTTGAGCGTGCTGACGGTGTGCGCCTCCTGAAACTCGCTCATGTTGATGGTGATGACGTTCTGCTCGCCGCCGTAGAGCGCCTCGGCGAGCGCGAGCGCGGTCTCGGTCTTGCCAACGCCCGAGGTGCCCGCGAGCATGAACACGCCGATCGGCTTGTTGGGATTGTCGAGTCGCGCGCGCGAGGTCTGGATGCGCGCCGCGATCATCTCCATCGCGTGGCCCTGGCCGATGACGCGCTGGTTGAGCGTGTCCGCGAGCTTGAGCACGGCCTCGAGCTCGTTCTTGACCATGCGGCCCACCGGAATGCCGGTCCAGTCGCCGACGACGGCCGCCACCGCCTGCTCGTCGACGCTGGGCAGGATGAGCGGGTGCTCGCCCTGGAGCGTGACGAGATCGGCGTCGAGCTTCTTGAGCTCGGCGAGCGCGGCCTCGCGCTCGGCGGCCTGCAGCGGCGCCGGCGCGCCGGTCGCACCCGCGGCCGTCTTCGCCGCGTCGGCGGCCTGCTCGGCCGCGCTGCCCGTGCCCTCGACCGGCTCGGTCGCGCCGCGCAGCTTCGCGCGCAGCTCGAGGATGCGGTCGACGAGCGCCTTCTCGCTCTGCCAGCGCTGCTCGAGCCCCGCAAGCCGAGTGCGCTCGGCTTCGAGCTTCCCGCGCGCGTCGGCCTCGCGCGTTCCGGTCCCGAAGCCGGCTTCGCGTTCGCGCGCGATGATGCCCAGCTCGGTCTCGAGCGCCTCGATCACCCGCCGCGAGTCCTCGACCTCGGCCGGCACCGCGTGCTGGCTGATCGCGACGCGCGCGCACGCGGTGTCGAGCAGGCTCACCGACTTGTCGGGCAGCTGCCGCGCCGGGATGTAGCGGTGCGAGAGCCGCACGGCCGCCTCGATCGCGGCGTCGAGGAGCTGCACGCGGTGGTGCTTCTCGAGCGTGCTGGCGACGCCGCGCATCATGAGGATCGCCTTCTCTTCACTCGGCTCCTCGACCTTGACGGTCTGGAAGCGGCGTGTGAGCGCCGGATCCTTCTCGATGTATTTCTTGTACTCCGCCCACGTCGTGGCGCCGATCGTGCGCAGCGTGCCGCGCGCGAGCGCGGGCTTGAGCAGGTTCGCGGCGTCGCCGGTCCCGGCCGAGCCCCCCGCGCCGACGAGCGTGTGCGTCTCATCGACGAACAGGATGATGGGCTTGGGGCTCTTCTGGACCTCCTCGATCACCTGTTTCAGGCGGTTCTCGAACTCGCCCTTCATGCTCGCGCCCGCCTGCAGCAGCCCGACATCGAGCGTGCGCAGCGTCACCTCCTTGAGCGGCGGGGGCACGTCGCCCGAGGCGATGCGCAGCGCGAAGCCCTCCACGACCGCGGTCTTGCCCACGCCCGCTTCGCCCGTGAGGATCGGATTGTTCTGGCGCCGGCGCATCAGGATGTCGACGACCTGGCGGATCTCCTCGTCGCGACCGACGATCGGATCGAGCTCGCCCTTGCGCGCCTTCTCGGTGAGGTCGACCGAGAACTGCTTGAGCGCCTCCTGCTTGCCCATGACGGCCGGCGCCATCGCGCCGCTCGCCTCGCCCGGCGTCGCGCTCGCGTCGAAGCCGTCGCTCGCGCGCAGGCCCTCCTCCGGCGAGCCGGCGACGACCTCGCTCCAGCGCTCGGTGAGGGCGTCGGCCGAGACCTTCTCGAACTCCTTGGAGATGTTCGTGAGCGCGCTGCGCAGGCCCCGCGTCTTGAGCACGCCCACGACCAGGTGCCCGGTGCGCACCTGCGACTCGCCGAACATCAGCGAGCCGTAGAGCCAGCCGCGCTCGACCGCCTCCTCGACGGTCGGGGCGAGGTCCGAGATCGTCGTCGCGCCGCGGGGCAGCCGGTCGAGCGCCTCCGTGAAGTCGCGCGCGAGCGTCGAGGGGTTGAGGTTGAACTGCTTGACGATGCGGTGCAGGTCGGAATCCTGGAGCTGGAGGATCTGGTGCAGCCAGTGCACGAGTTCGACATACGGATTGCCGCGCATCTTGCAGAACACGGTGGCGCTCTCGATGCCGCGGTAGGCGATCGAGTTGAGCTTGCCGAACAGCGCGTCGCGTCGAATCTCTGCCATGAGGACCGCTCCCGTCGGCGCCGCGCCTTGGCCGGGCCGATCGAATCGTTAGACGACGAGTGAGGAAGGTTCCGGGTAGGCGACGTAATCGTCCGCGTCGCGGCGGGCGGGCTCCGAGAGCAGCCACGTGGACCAGCCGAGGCCGTTGCGATCGCCGAGGGACGCCCCCGGCACCTCGTCGCGCTTCAGCAGAACTTGAACGTCCCAGTCGAACTCGCGGTGGACGAAGTCACGCACGAGTTCGGTGAGGCGCGCGACCGAACGGCCGCCCGGCAGGAAGCGCTGGAAGTCGCTCCAGCCGACGGGCCCGACGACGATGCGCATGCGGCCCTGCACGTCCCAGATGCGCTCGCCGAGCGTCGCGCTCGTGCCGAGCGCCGACGCGCCGCGCGCGTCGCCGAGCCGGCAGCGGAAGCGCGCCGGAAGCGGCAGCCAGTGGCCGACGAACTCGCGCACGCGCACCGGGACGCGCACGAAGTCCTCGAGCAGCCGGGCGAGCACCTCGGGCGGCCGCGTGCGCCCCGCGAAATGGCCGGCGTGGTGCAGGCGGAACGCGTCGGGCACCTCGCCGCGGTCCTGGAGCGTGGGCAGCCCGATGCCGACGAGCGCCCCGAGCCAGCGGGCGTACGCGTCGCGGGCCGGCCGGTCGTGCTGCACCGTCGGCTGCGCAGCCGCCCACGCGCGGTAGAACAGCGAGAGCATGCGGTGGTGGAAGACGTCGGCGAAGCGCGCGAGCGTGGGATCGTGCGCGTTGTGGAGCCGGTCGAAGGCGTACTCGGTGACGTGGAGCGGCATCGGGCCGTTGGGACCGAAGAGCCCGAGCACCAGCACGTCGAGTCGCGGGGCCGCATCCCCTTCGCGCCCGTACGACGAGAGCGAGGCGGGCGCGAACGCCATCGAGGGCGTCTGGCCGAGGCGCACCGGATCGTCGGCGGCGCGGCGCGACTCCCCGAGCCGCGGACGCTCCGCGTGCGCGCACTCGATCCGCCGCAGCGCCTGGAAGAGGTGGAACTTCCAGGGCTCGCGCTCGAGCGCTTCGTCCAACGTCACAGGATCGCGCGCGATCCGATCCTCGCCGGCCATCGCTTGATCTCACCCCGCTCGAGCGTGCGAATCACGGTTTCGGTGAACGAGTTGACGGAGACGTACCGCGCGAAGAACTGCTCGAGCACCGTGCCGAGCAGGAACGCGCCTGCGCCGTGGAGCGCGTTTTCGTCGAACGTGACCTCGACCTCGAGGCCGCGGACGTAGTTGAGCTGGGCGCCGCGCACGAGCGGCTGCAGCGTCGGCGTCGTCTTGACGCTGCGCAGCGCCTCGACGTGACGCGCCACCGCCGCATCGCCCAGGTGCGCGTAGAGCGCGAGCATCTCGCGAAGCGACGCGGCGCCCTGGCGCTCGTCGAGGTCGGTGAGCGAGAGATGGTTGAGCGAGAGGTGGCTGATGACGCGCCACGTGAGCTCGCCCTCGGCGAGCGAGGGCCGCGGCGGCGTCGGGCCCGCGACGCAGCGCACCGCTCGCACGGGCGCTCCGGAGAGCGACGTGAAGTCCGTGCGCCCCACGCCCACCGGCATGTCGAACGGCAGGTCGCGGTTCGTGCACAACACCTGAAGACCCAGCTCGCGCAGGTCGGAGCGGTACGGCGCCTCCTGCGCGTCGACGAGCGAGAGGAAGACGTCGCTGCCGAGATAGCTCGAACGCGCGCCGGTCCGGGTCTCGCGCTCGGAGAGCAGGCGCTGGACGCGGCGCGTCGAGAAGTACGCCATCTGCTCCTCGCGCCGCTGCACGTCGAACGTGGAGTAGAAGGGCAGGAACTGGCGCACGCGTTCGCCGCCCGTGCCGTAGCCCTCGACCGAGCGCACCTCGACGACCTCGAAGTCGAGCGGGCGCGTGCGGTCGGGCAGCACGAGGTGCTCCGGATCGCGATCGTTGAGCGTGATGCGTTCGGCGCGGCGCGCGAAGAGGTTGACGGCCGGGGTGCAGTGGAGCGCGAAGTCCGAGCCGGTCACGCCGCCTTCGAGCGTGGTGTCGAGCCGGTCGAACAGCACGACGAGATCCATCTCGGTCTCGTTGCAGCGCCGGACCGCGGGCCGCAGGCCCGTGAAGTCGACGAACAGGAAGCGCGCGGGCAGCGCGAAGTACTCGCGCAGCAGGCCGTAGCCCGAGAAGCCGCGTGCGCCCGCGGGCAGCATCGCATCGTCCTCGGCGAACCCGACGCGCCGGAGCGCGTCACCGTCCATCACTTCGTGCCACGACGAGGGCGACTTCGCCGAGCGCGCGACCACGGTGCGCGCGTTGGCCAGCAGCTGCTCGTACAGGCGCAACGCGCGCTCGTCGGCGCCGCGCAGGAAGATGGGGAGCGAATCGAGCGGCAGCTCGCTCAGCTTGAGCCCGCCGCCCACGCGCAGCCGGATCCGCAGCGCCGCCTTGAGCGCGCGCGCGTCCGGGAGCGACGGCAGGTCGAGCGCGCTCGCCGCGCCGCCGAAGCGGAAGTACTCGGCCTCCACGATCTCGAGCGGCCACAGGCGCAGCTCGTGCGCGGTGCGGTATTCGCACGGCGTCTGGTCGCCCTGCGAGAGGCTCGCTCGCAGCGACGAGTGCCGCGGCACGACGACGCCCGAGGCGAGCGAGCCCTCGCCCGGATCGGGCTCGAACTGCACGACCGCCATCGACGGCAGCGGCGCGAGGTAGCCCGGCACGACGCACTCGAGCAGGTGCTGGGTGAAGCGCGGGAACTCGGCGTCGAGCTTGAGCTGGATGCGCGCGGCGAGGAACGCGAAGCCCTCGAGCAGCCGCTCGACGTAGGGGTCCGCGCACTCGAACTCGTCGAGCGTCAGGCGCGCCGCGACCTTGGGGTACGCGCGGGCGAACTCGCCGCCCAGATCACGCACGTGCTGCAGTTCGCGGTTGTAGTACTCGAGCAGGCGGCGTTCCATGCGTCGCTCCCCCCGCGCGGCGCGTCAGCGCCCGGCCGCGGCGTCCTCGCGCACCTCGAGCTGGCCGCTCTCGAGATCGAGATCCGTGCGCAGCAGCAGGTGGAGCGGCACCGGATGCGCCCACAGGTCGCCTTCGATCTGGAACGACAGCGCGTGCCGGTTCATCTCGCCGGGGAGCGCGACGGCGCGCACCTTGAGCGTGTTCGCGACGACCCGCGGCTCGTAGCGCAGCACGGCCTCGCGCACGCGCTTCTCGACCTCGGCGACCTTCGCGAGCGAGAGCGTGAGCCCCGAGAGGTCGCGCATGCCGTAGTTGAGCACCGACTCGCGCACGCGAGGGAAGTCCGTGAGATCCTCGAGCTGCTCGAGGTTCCCGGTGTTGAGCAGCCACGCCAGATCGCGCAGCACGCCCTCGCGCAGCCGTCGCAGCGACAGCACGCGCTGCTCGCGCGGCTCGACCTTCTTGCCGGGCTCCTCGTCGGTCAGCCGGTCGAGCAGCGCCGGCTGCAGCCGCTCTTGCGGCGTGAGCTCAGCCACGCCCGCCTTCCCCGTCCGCCGCCGCGAGCTCGATGCGGCCGAGCTCGAGCAGCCCGATCTCGCCGCCGTCGGTCGCGAGCAGCCGCTGGCCGAGCCCGGCCCACGTCTCGTCGCCCAGGTCGCGCCAGTCCGTGCGCGAGGCGAGCCGCAGCGCGTCGTCTTCGCTCGCCTCCGAACCCGGGTAGCGCGTCGGCACGAACCCGACGACCTCGCCGCCGTTCGTCCACTCGGCGTGCGCGGGCGACCAGACGAGATCGCGCAGGTCGGTCGGCGCCTCGACGTCGAGCCGTCGGATGCGGGAGAACGGCACCCACCAGTAGCGGCCGTTCACGACCATCTCGAGCATGGGCCCGAGCCGCGCGTCGGCGTCGGCCACCCACTCGAAGGGCTCGCCGTCCGAACCCGGGCCCTCCTCGGGCGAGCCGTGCGGCCAGCGGCGGCCGCCCACCGCGGGCGCCTGCTCGAACGCCTGCGCGCGCAGCGCCGCCGCGGCGGTCGAACGACCCGCAGCGACGTGCTTGAGCGACTCGACTAGCAGGGCGACCCACGGCTCGGGTTCGCCGAAGACGAGCGGCGTGCGCGCGCCCGTGAAGACCTCGGCGCGCAGCGCCTCGCAGCGCAGCAGCTCGCGGTAGGACTGCACCATGGCGGTCGCGCTGGCGTCGAGCTCGCCGCTCACGTTGAGCTGGTTGAGCGCGCGATCCCACTGTCCCAGCACGGCCAGGAGCTGGAACAGGAAGATGCGCAGGCGTGCGTCCGCGGGCTGGGCACGCACCTGCTGCTGCAGGGCCGCCAGCGTCTCCGCGAGCGGCCGGTCGCGCAGCGTGAGTTCGGATTTCATGGCGCCCCAGGGCTCCGTTCGAGAACGCCGCGCGCTGCCGGGACGGGCGGCGTCTCCAGTCGCGAGACGCCGCCGGCGGACGGATCGGACGTCAGTACTTGGCGCCCTTGATGAGATCCCACTTCTGCGGCGTGCCCTTCGTCACCTTCCCGCCGGTCCACGCGTCGTACTGCTTGCTCACCTTCGTGAAGTTGATCGAGAAGCTCTCGCTCGGACGGTCCCCGCCGCTCGAGATCGAGTAATTCGTGACGATCGCCTCTTCGAACTCGTAGGTGAGGTAGACCTGCTTCTTGTCGACGCCGCCGGTCTGGATGAAGTGGACCTCGGCCTTGCCGAGGCTCTTGCCGGCGATCGACTGCATGAAGAGCTCGGGCGAAGCCTTGTCGGACCCGCGCGAGAACACGACCTCGGAGAAGCTGGGGTTGCTGGTGTCGCGGTCGCCGCCGCCGCCCGTCGTCGTCACGCTGCGACCGACGCCGAACTGGACGCTGTCGACGTTGATCCAGCCCTCGTGACCCGCCTCCTGGCACTCTCCCTTGATCTCCGTGGCGAACTTCAGAACGATCACGTCGCGCTCCTTTCTGGACTACTTCTTCTGGGACGGAAGCTTCGAGACCAGTCGCAGCGAGACCGTCAGGCCTTCGAGCTGGTAGTGCGGCCGGAGGAAGAACTTCGAGGTGTAATAGCCGGGGTTGCCCTCGACCTCCTCGACCACGACCTCCGCGCCGGCGAGCGGCTTGCGCGCCTTGTCGATGTCCGTGGCGGTGGCCGGGTTGGTGATGACGTACTCGCTGATCCAGCCGTTCAGCCACTTCTCCATGTCCGCGCGCTCCTTGAACGAGCCGATCTTGTCGCGGACGATGCACTTGAGGTAGTGCGCGAAACGACAGCTCGCGAACAGGTACGGCAGGCGCGAGGCCAGCTTGGCGTTCGCGGTCGCGTCCGGATCGTTGTACTCCGCCGGCTTCTGCAGCGACTGCGCGCCGATGAACGCGGCGAAGTCCGAGTTCTTGCGGTGCAGCAGCGGCATGAAGCCGAGGTTCGCGAGCTCCGCCTCGCGGCGGTCGCCGATGGCGATCTCGGTCGGGCACTTCATGTCCACGCCGCCGTCGTCGGTCGGGAACGTGTGCACGGGCAGGCCCTCGACCGCGCCACCCGACTCGATGCCGCGGATGTTCGAGCACCAGCCGTACATCTTGAACGAACGGTTGATGTTCGTGGCCATGGCGTACGCCGAGTTCGCCCACGCGTACTTCTCGTGCCTCGCGCCCTCGGTGTCCTCCTCGAAGCCGAACTCCTCGACCGGGCTCGTCTTCGCGCCGTAGGGCAGGCGAGAGAGGAACCGCGGCATCGCGAGACCGATGTAGCGCGAGTCCTCGGACTCGCGCAGCGAACGCCACGCGGCGTAGTCCGGCGTCGAATGGATCTTGGCGAGGTCGCGCGGGTTGGAGAGCTCCTGCCACGAGTCCATGCCGAATACGGTCGGCGCTGCCGCGGTGATGAACGGGCAGTGCGCGGCCGCGGCCACCTTCGACATCTCGCCCAGCAGCTCGACATCCTGCGGCGACTGGTCGAAGTAGTAGTCACCCACGATGCAGCCGTAGGGCTCGCCGCCGAACATCCCGTATTCCTCTTCGTAGAGCTTCTTGAAGATCGGGCTCTGGTCCCACGCGGTGCCCTTGAAGCGCTTGAGCGTCTTGCCGAAGTCGTTCTTCGAGATGTTGAGCACGCGGATCTTCAGCATCTCGTCGGTTTCGGTGTTGTTGACGAGGTAGTGCAGCCCCCGCCAGGCGCTTTCGAGCTTCTGGAAGTCGGCGTGGTGCAGGATCAGGTTCACCTGCTCGCTCAGCTTGCGGTCGAGCTCGGCGATCATCGCCTCGATCGTGCGGATCGCATCGTCGGAGATGACGTTGGCGTTCCGCAGCGCCTCGGCGGCGAGGATGCCCACGGCGCTCTCGACGGCCTCGCGCTGGCGATCGGACTTGGGCTTGAACTCCTTCTTGAGCAGGCCGGAGAACTCACTCGCCTCGAAGGTGCCGGCCTGGGCCGATTGCGATTGGGCCTTTTCCTCAGCCATTGCTCGACTCCTCGCTCGGGGATCCATCGCTCGGCTTGGGCGCCGACGCCAGCGACTGCAGCAGCGCGGGATCGCTCAAGGCCTTCGTGATCAGCTTCTCGGCGCCTGACTTGCCGTCCATGTAGGTCAGCAGGTTGGCGAGCTGCGTGCGCGCGTCGAGCAGCTTGTTCAGGCCCTCGACCTTGCGGGCGATCGCACCCGGTGTGAAGTCGTCCATGCTCTCGAACGTGATGTCGACGGCGAGGTTGCCCTCGCCCGTCAGCGTGTTCGGAACGGTGAACGCGACGCGCGGCTTCATCGCCTTGAGCCGGTCGTCGAAGTTGTCCACGTCGATCGAGAGCGCCTTGCGCTCGTCGACCGGCGGCAACTCGTCGGCGGGCTTGCCGGAGAGATCGGCGAACACTCCCATCACGAACGGGAGCTGGATCTTCTTCTCGGCGCCGTAGAGCTCGACGTCGTACTCGATCTGCACGCGGGGCGCCCGGTTGCGGGCAATGAACTTCTGGCTGCTTTGCTTCGATCCCACAGGGCACCTCCAGTTCGATCCGCCCGAAGGGAACTGGCTCGCGGAAAACCGCGCCCGGCTTCAGCGCGAATAATGCCGCAAGCGCATCGCTCCCAATGGCTTGCTCTAGTTACTCCGGTCTATTCGGCTTTGTCAAGCCCGCCGAGCGTCTCGATCTCAGTGGTTCCGCCCGGGGCGATGTCGCGGATGATCTCCACGAACGACTTGGATACCAATCGCTTGGCGCGCTGAAGCAGCAACGGCAACGGGCTCGAGGGCTCGTTGCGCGAATACCAGTCGCAGATCCGGTCGAGCGCCCGGACGACGTCCTCGCGGCTCCCGATCTCGCCCGGCACGCGGGCGGCTGCGGGCGCGCCGCCGCCGCCGCCCTCGGCGTCGGCGGGCGCCTCACCCATGCCGCGTCGAGCGAGGTGCGAACGCACGATCTTGTCCATGGCCTGGAGCGTCTGCTTGAGCCCCGAGAGGTCGGGGCCCGAGCCGCCATCCAGCTTCTGGCGGAACGCGGCGTCGATGCCGGCGACGCCTTCGAGCGACTGCGCGATGCCGTCGGCGGTCGCTTGGAGCTCGGCCCCGTCGCAGTCGAGAAACGCCGCGTTGATCGAGGCTTCGTCGGGCGGCGGCGCATCGCCGCCGGGCGCGGGCGCGGCCCCGGTCGCGATCTCGACGTCCCGCAGGCTGAAGCGGCCGGCGACGCGCGAGGAGGCGAGCGGCGTCAGGCGCAGCGAGCGAACGAGGCCCTCGCGGCCCGCGAGCTCCGCGACCGCGTTCACGCGCATCAGCGGATCGTTGCCGTCATCGAGCGGCGGTTGGACCGCGGGCCACTGGCGCTCGATCAGCGCCTGGACCAGGGCGAGCCCGCCCGCGAGTCCGGGCGTGCCCGAGAGCCCGAGCTCGGCCCGGGTGAGCTGCACCGCGACGCGCAGGTCGCGTGTGCGACCGAAGAGCTCGAGCGCGAGCCGGCGCACCTCACGCCAGTCCGGATCCTCGGCGGGGATGACCGAGCCGCCCATCTGCTGCTCGGGCTTGCCCTTCGCCGCCTGCTCCATCTGCGAGAACGCGGCGTCGTACTCCAGGT
This sequence comes from Polyangiaceae bacterium, assembly GCA_035499695.1. Lineage (GTDB taxonomy): Bacteria > Myxococcota_A > Polyangia > Polyangiales > Polyangiaceae > Palsa-1150. The sequence goes on along the minus strand of DATJYG010000303.1, from coordinate 115 downwards.
TCTCCCCGCACGGCCGCTCGGGGCTGAGATCCTGGACGAGGCGTTCGAGATCGAGGTCGCTCATGGATCGCCCGTGCCGGAGGGTGGGGACGCAAGCGAAGTAAAGACGGTGGAG
>DATJYG010000302.1:0-5672 GCA_035499695.1 Polyangiaceae bacterium | reverse complement strand
AAAGGGCCGGACACACCGCGTGAGCGGCGCATCCGGCCCTTGGGGTGAGCAGTGGCTAGCTGCTCGTGTGGCGTCGGCCTACTTCGTCGGAGGCGTACCCGTGGTGGGTTGCCCCGACGGAGCACTCGGCGCCGTCTGTTGCTCGGGCTGCTGCGGAGCGGAAGAAGTCGTGACCGGAGTGATGTTCACGCCCGTCACGTTGCCCTTGACCGTCTTTCGCTTGCGCGAACCGACGGTCCCGCGTGCCTCGCGCGTTGCTTCGCGCTTGGCGGCCGCGGCGGCCTTCTGCTCCACGGTCAGAGGCGTCCGGGTCTTCTTCGGCGGTACACCGAAGTCGGCCAGGATGTCCGGGGAGTTCCCGTACGCAGCGCGGACGTACTGCAACACCGCGAGAAGGAATTCGCGCAGTGCCGGCCCTTGGGCCTCTTCGTCCACGAGCGTCGCCTTCAGGGCGGCCTTCGCAGTGTCGACGTCGGTGCGCAGCTTGGCGAACGCCAAAAGCTGATTCGCCACTTGCACCGGCGTATACGTGCCGCTCCCGATGATCAGTTGCGTGACCGTCGAGAGATGCTTCTGCACGCCCGCAGCCAATGACTCTGCGAGCGCAGCCACCTTGCCCTTTCCGTTGAGAGCTGACGTGGTCGTTGTAGATTCATGCCTTTCTAGAAAGAGGGCTCCCCCATTCCCGCCGCTGGCCTCATTGCCCTCGACGTTGGCGTTGCCGTCTTCCCGCTGTGCTGAGGCGATCGGAGGGGCGGATCTCGCGAAAAATCGACCGGCGCCTCGAGTCGCGCCGTCGATTGTCTTCAAGTCATCGGAATGCCTGGCATCTCTCGGGGTCGGTCGTGGTCACCGCGACTTGACGTAAGATCAAGTCGCGCATCGTGAAGTGCCCTCTCTGCGGAAAAGCGGTCGCGCGTCGCACGCGTCCGCACGTCGAACGCGTCGGACGGTACAAGGTGCGCGACACGACGGCCGGCGTCCTCCAGTGCACGGGAGACGAGTGCGGCAACATCGAGATGCCCGCCGAGGAGGTCGCGCGATGCCGGCGCCGAGCGGCGGCCCTCGTGCTGCGTCGTACGTCCACGGTGCAGGGCGTCGTGCTCAAGTACGCGCGCAGCGCGCTGGGCATGAACCAGACGCAGCTCGCCGATCAGCTCGGGTGCCGCATGGAGACCGTGTCTCGCTGGGAGACGGGTGCGCTGCGCATCCAGCAGGCCGAGAGGCTCGCGATCGTCGCCTTGCTCGAGGGTGTCGACCAAACAGGCGCCCCGGAGCTGATCGACGGGTAACGCTCAGTCGTGCCCTCCGTCCTGGCCTTCGCCGTCAGTACGACCAGGTCGAGATCCAGTCGTCGACGCAGGCGCGCAGGTCGCACGCGTCGGGCAGGCAGCTCACGGCGCGCTCGAAGCCGTGGCACTTGCGCATCGAGCCGAGGTAGCGCTCGCAGTTTTCGAGCGACAGACTGCGCCCCTTGTCCGAGCACGTGTCGACGACGTCTTGGCAGACCGTCTCGAAGCGCGTCTGCGCGGGCGTCGCGGCGATGGCGGGCACCACGCACCCCTCGACCCATGCCTTGCCGCAGACGGGCGTCGTGCGCGGGGCGCGCAAGCATGCGAGCACGCGCGCGCCCACGACGGGCGTGACCGTGTTGACGACGCTGCTGCAGCCCATCGCGCCCTCCTCGCACGACGTCGGAAACGGCCCGAGATATTCGATCGGGTCGCACTGCTTCGCGACGTCGTCGAGGACGACGGGTCTGCCCTCGGCGCGCCTCGGGCGCGGGCCGTAGCGCTGCTCGACGCATGCGCCGCCGGCGCGGAGGCCATCGACGAACCCGCACATGCGGGCGCGTGCTTCGTCTGCTGCGGGGGTCGGGGTCGGGGTCGGGGTCGGGGTCGGGGTCGGGGTCGCGGTCGCGGTCGCGGTCGCGGTCGCGGTCGCGGTCGGGCACGCGCTCGTGGGCGCAGCCGCCGTCGCCGGCTCGCGCGGGCACCCCGCGATCGTGCCCACCGCCACCAGAAACGCCATGCGGTCGACCCGCATGACCCGATGCTACGTCATCTGTGCGATGCATCGAGCCACCTGAGCGCGCGTGAACGGTGGTGAGCACTTGTTCTTCGCTACGCGGTCTTTACGCGCGCTGACGCCGCACGGCGAGGGCGCGCTCACAAGCAAGGGGGCGGCACGCTCGCACATGCCCAGTGGCCCGCGCTCGTCGAGTAGAAGCAGCCCGCGGGCGAGCCGGAGGAGCAGTCCGCATCGTCGATGCATGTGTCCGCGGCCGTGTGGCAGTAGTAGCCAGCCACAGAGAAGCCGCCGCACATGCCGCCCGTGCTCGATGGGGAGCAGTATCCCCCCGCGCCGCAGTCGCTATCGACACGACAATCGCCGCTGACGCATCGGTTGCCGCTGTCGCCCGTGTACGTCGAGCCGTGACACGCGCACGTTTCACCCTCGCCGCAGTCCGCATCGTGAGTGCACGCGTCGTACGTGCACGAGCAGTCGTGAGCAAGTCCGCCACCTCCCACGACGCACCGGCCGTTCTTGCCGGAGGTGCACTGACTGTCAGTCACGCACGCGGGGGATGAATCGGGGAGGCTGCCGGTGCAGTCCCCGGCGGCGGGCATCGTCTGGCACTGGGCATCGCTGGGCCGGTGATTCACCGGAACGCGGCCACCTCCCGACGAGCTGCCGCTCGCGCCGCTGGAGGACCCGCTCGACGAGCCGCTCCCTGAGCTGCTGCTGGATGCGCCGCTCGACGACCCGCTGCCCGAGCTGCTGCTCGACGCTCCGCTGGAGGAGCCACTACCTCCCGAGCTGTTGCCGCTCGAGTCGCCGCCCGTGCCGTCGGATGCACTCGCCCCATCGGATCCTGCATCCGGCGATGCGTTAGTTGTGGACCCGCCGCAAGCGGGCGCGGCGATCGCCGCCGCGACCATCGCTGCGAGCACGAGCCTCATCGCTGTAGCTTGACTCTGAATTCCACATGGTCCAGTCCGCTCGGAGTCTCAGCAACTGCCGCAGGCTCTCGACCCAGGCTCAGCGCTCCACGTTGGGCACCTTCATCACACTCCCCGTCTCCTTCGGATCCATCGGATCCTTCCCCACCGTCACGTAGAGGTTCCTCTCGTCCTCGTCGAACGCGACATGGCGTCCTGCGTAAGGACCGCGTAGCGCCACACTTGTGCTGCCCGACCTTCACGCGCGGCTCTGGCGGCTCCGCGAGCGCACCTCCTGGAAGCGTGCGCGTTTCTCCCTCATCCGTCCATCCATCCCAGGGATGCGCGCGCGTCACCCGGGAAGACGAGCGCGTACGAGTCGGATGCGCCCGTGCATTCCACTCTTGCGCGCGCGTCTTCCCCTCGTACGCGCGCGTATCTCGTGGATGCGCGCACGCATCTCGCTCGTGCGCGCACGCATCTCGTGGATGGGCGCGCGTCTTCCCCGGATGCACGCGCGCATGTGCGGAAGACGCACGCGTAGGAGAGGGATGCGTGCACGTCTTCCCTTCGTGCGTGCACGTCTTCCCTGGATTCGTGCACGCATCTCGCTCATCCGCGCCCGTCTTCCCTTCATGCGCGCGCGTCTTCCCCTGATGCATGCGCGTCTTCCCTTCGCACGCACGCGCATGAGGTGGATGCGCGCCCGTCTTCCCCATCTTGGTGCGCGCATGTGCCGAACGCGCCCGTCGCCACCGGAGAATCCCTGGAGTCTCCGCTAGATGCGCGCGCCGGTGCGCCTCGCTTGCACCGGCGTTCGCTTCATCCCACCATCGCTCGCCCTCACTCCCGTGTCCGACGGCAAGAAGCAACCGCCCATCGAGCAGAGTCGTCCGGTGCTCCCCGAGAGCGCTCCGTCTCTGCACGACGATGAGGCGCCGACGAGCCAGAGGCAGCTGGCCGCGCAGGCCGTGGGCGCACCGACGAAGGACGTGGTCGTCTCTCTTCCCGTCGATCGCAAGGCCTTCGACAAGTACATCGTGCGAGGGTCGACGCTTCGCCTCATGAAGCGCGTCATTCGCGCGCACATCGACCGGAGGACCCAGCAAGCAGACCGCGACGACATGCTCACCCGCGCGCAGACCGAGGCCATCGAGGCGATGGATCGAGGCAAGGGGCCCAACTCGTGGGCGACGATCGACGGATGGACGGCGAAGGTGACGGCGCACGCGGTCGTGCACCACTTCCGCGAGGGCAAGACGGACCTCAAGTGGCTCAATCGCGACGCCGAGGTCGAGGAGCAGCCCGCCGAGCCGCCCGAGGACCTCTACGGCGAGGACAGGTGGATGATCAAGCCGTGGCTCGAGAAGGCCACCGAGAACGACCCGGCCGACCGCGAGCTGCTCGACATCCTCTGTTACAAGGCGCGCAGCAAGAAGCCGTACAACGTCGTCGCCGCCGAGCGCGGGATGACGCCCGCGCAGCTCTCGAGCCGCATCTACAACTTCAAGATGAAGTACCTGCCGGCGCTCCACGCGCGGAAGGAGCGCGAGCGCACGCTGCTGCTCCTGCTCCTCTTCGGGGGCCTGGCCTTCGCCGCGATCGTCGCCCTCGTCATCTTCCTGCTGCTGCCCTGGCTCGACGCCCGCAAGCCGCCCACGCCGCCGGCCGTGCCGACTGCCGTGCCCGTTCTGGTCCCGGCTCCCGCTCCCGAGCCGACGCAGTTCAATCAGGCCGCGCCGACCGACGGCGGGTCGACCAAGCCGACGCTCGAGCCGTGAGCGCGCCGCGCACGGGTCTCGCCTAGAACCAGCCCACCAGCCCCGCGCGAAGCCCCAGGATGTTCATCGTGGGGGCGCTCTGCCCGGCCACCGAGCGCCACACGTCGGTGCTGGCGATCGGCCCCAGCTCGAACGCCGTCTGCCCCCCGATCGTCATGACGACCGGCAGCTGGGCGCCGAGCCTCAGGTCCTGCAGCGACATCGAGTCATTCGATCCCGCCGCCGGGACGGTGCCCGTCTCGTACGCGAGGACGACCGTCGGCCAGATCGCGAGCTCGTTGCCGAGCGGGATCGCGTACCCGACGCGCGGGCCGCCGCCCACGTCGTAGAAGGACCCGTCGGCGCTCGAGTAGTCGAACCCGAATTCGCCCCCGATGGAGAGACCGTCGAGGACGAAGTTGTCCAGCACCAGGCTCGCCCCCAGCCCGATCGGGCGCGTGGCGACGCCCGAATTCGCCGGGCCGAGGTCGGCGACGAGCCCGAGCGCGCGCGTCCCCTTCGTGCCGAGTGGCACGGGTCGGTCGCTCCTCCCGGATCCCGCCGTGACCGAGGAGTCGGGGATCACGACGGGCGCCGTCGTCTCGGCGTGAGCAGGGGCTGACGCGAAGAGAAGAAGCCCGACCGGCGCGGCGAGCGCGGCGTGGAAAGCCCTCATGTTCGTTCTCCTGACGAACAGGGTTCAGAGCAGCCTGCGTGCCAGAGGCGCCGACTCTCGCTGCGGTGCAGCCCCGGGCGATCGGCGGCCGACGCAGCGGGGCACTGCGTCGCGCGCGATGGCGGCAGGGTGTCGCAACCGCCGCGTAGAGGTGCGGATCGAAGTAGCTCGTCCTTGCGTCGTACCCCTGACCAGACTAGACCAACATCGTGAACGTCAACGTCTACGCAGCGAAGACGAACCTCTCCCAGTTGCTCGATCGTGCGGCTGAGGGCGAAGAGATTGTCATCACGC
>DATJYG010000301.1:0-8147 GCA_035499695.1 Polyangiaceae bacterium | reverse complement strand
TAGATTCGATGAAGCGGCTGGCCTCAGTCGCAACGAGGTCGCTGTAGAAAGCGCCTCACCTAGAGCGCGGTCAGAGCCGCAAGCGAAGGAGGCCAGCCATGGAGCATGTTGCGATCGATCTTGGGGGAAGCCAATCCCAGGTGTGCGTCCGCGCCGCCGACGGCGCGATCGTGGAGGAGAGACAGTGCCGTACGACGGAGCTCGCGACCGTGCTGTCGAAACGGCCGCCCAGCCGAGTGATCGTCGAGACATGCGCGGAGGCGTTCCATGTCGCCGATGCGCTGCGTGCGAGCGGTCACGACGTGCGGGTCGTGGCGGCGACTCTCGTGCGCTCGCTGGGTGTGGGCGCACGGGGATTGAAGACCGATCGACGCGACGCCCAGGTGCTCAGCGAGGTCAGCACTCGGATCGACCTTCGAGGGGTGCACATTCCTTCTGCCACCTCGCGCGAGCGCAAGGCGATGTGCACCTCACGCGAAGCGTTGGTCTCGGCGCGCACGCAGCTGATCAACTGCACGCGGGGATGGATGCGGACGCGAGGCATTCGAGTCCGTTCGGGATGGACCAGGACCTTCGCCAAGCGGGTCCGTGCGACTCTTGGCACCGATTGTCCCGAGCACATTGCTGCGCTGCTCAGCGTGGTCGAGGCGCTGGACCTGCAGATCGTGCAGCTCGATGTGGCGCTCAAGCAGCTCGCCAACGAGGACCCCGTCTGCCGGCAGTTGATGAGTGCCCCCGGCGTCGGCCCGCTGACGGCGATTCGCTTCACGGCCAGCGTGGATCAGCCGGAGCGGTTCCCCAACGCGCACCGGCTGGAGTCGTACTTCGGGTTGACACCGGGCGAGGACTCCAGCGGCGGTCGTCAACGACGCACGGGGATCAGCAAGGCGGGCAGCGCGCCGACGCGACGCGTGCTTGTGCAGGCCGCGCTGACGGCCAAGCGCTGTGCGCGCAACGACCCCATGGTGCGCTGGGCGCTGGAGATCGAGAAACGTCGGGGCAAGCAGGTCGCGACGGTCGCTCTGGCTCGCAAGATGGCCGGAGTGCTCTTCGCCATGTGGCGCGACGGCACGCTCTACCAAAGCCGATCGGCCGCTGCGGTTACGCATTAGCCGTCGACCATCGATCAGACCCGCGCCGACCACCGTCTTCGAGCTTCGACTGTCCAGAGAGGATGACCGCGTTCGTTACACTGAGGGCCTCGGCTCCTCGTGACTTCGATTGCGGCGCCTCGACGGACGCCAACCTATGCGGCATCGACCGCGAATACTCGATTGAGACAGTTCGAGGCTCACGTTCCTTCTCGGCGCCGTACCCACCGCCTGTCACGCCGCTCGCAGCTCGAGATCGATCGCTGCGCGTCTCGAGAGCGAGCGTCGCGCCAGGCTCCAGGAGAACTTTGTCTTGCGCTGAGGGGCCGCTTCATACTCGTGCAACGAGTTGTTGGCGATCTCGAAGTGACGGCGCCTCACGCCGGCGCTGTCGCTGGGCAGCCCCTCGCACAGCCCGAGAAACGTGCTCTTGCTCGCCCTGCTCGCCTGGTCTCGCAGCTCCGCATCGCGGATCCCCGCCTCGTGCACGCATCGCGCGAGCTCCTTGGCGGCCTTGTAGACATCGAGCTTCTGGAACGGAAGGAGGTTGTCGGTCAGGTGCGGGTTCATGCCCCCCTGAGCGAGAAAAGCGTGACAGCGCCTCCCCTTCCATCAGCCTCAGGGCGCTGGCGCGCTTTTCTCGCGTTCGGCATGAACCCGCACCTGACCGACCCGGCGCCTCCAGACTCCAGGTCGCGGCCGAGGTCGAGGTCGGGGTCGGGGTCGCGGTCGAGGTCGCGGTCGAGGTCGAGGTCGAGGTCGCGGTCGAGCTGACCGCCTCGAGGCGGACTACATTTGGCGCTCGTGCGCCCCGGCGACCATCCCCAGTTCTTCCGCTTCCCCGCCCCCGAGGGTCGCTCGCGCGAGAGCACCATCCGGCTCGATGCGCAGGGCCGCTTCTGGCACGAGGGCCGCCTCGTGGAGCACGCCGGCCTCCTGGCGGGCCTGCACTCGTGGATCTCGCGCCATCCGGACGACGGCCGCTTCATCCTCACGAACGGCTACGACTGGACCTACTTCACCGTCGAGGACACGCCGTACTTCGTCCGCTCCCTGCGCGCCGACGGCGACCGCGTCGTCCTCGTCCTCAGCGACGGCACCGAGGAACCCTGGGACCCGGAGACCAGCCGCATCGGCAACGGCGAAGCGCTCTACGCAGTCGTCAAGCGCGACGCCCGCGGGGGGCCGTTCGAAGCGCGGTTCACCCCGCACGCCCAGACGTCGCTCGCCCCGCTGCTCGTCGAGGGGAACGGGCCCGCCGTCCGCATCGGGGGACAAGTGCACGTGATCGGAGCGAAAAGCACGCGGTTCGGCTAGCATGCCCCGCCTATGCGTCTGCTCATCGCCGACAAGCTTCACCCGCGCGCCATCGAAGAGCTGCGCACGCTGCCACTCGAGGTCATCTACGAACCGGAGCTGACCAAGGAGAGCCTCGAGAAGCGACTGCAGGGCGTGGGCGTCCTCATCGTGCGCTCCACGCCGGTGACGGCGGCGGCCATCGAGGGCTCCCGGCAGCTGAACCTCATCGTGCGCGCCGGCGCGAGCTACGACACGATCGACGTGCGCGCCGCGAGCAAGCGCGGGATCTACGTCGCCAACTGCCCGGGCAAGAACGCGTCGGCGGTCGTCGAGCTGGTGCTCGGCATGATGATCGCGCTCGACCGGCGCATCCCCGACGCGGTGGCGTCGCTCCGCGCGGGCAAGTGGGAGCGCGTCGAGTTCGGCAAGGCCGAGGGGCTCCATGGCAAGACGCTGGGGATCGCCGGGATGGGGGCCATCGGTCGCGAGCTGGCGCAGCGCGCCAAGTGCTTCGGGATGAACGTCCTCGCGTGGAGCCGCTCGCTGACGCCCGCGCGCGCCAACGATCTCGGGGTCACCTACGCCGCGTCCATCGACGAGCTGGCGGCGAAGAGCCACGTGCTGTCACTCCACCTGGCGCTCACCGATCGCACGCGTCACATCCTGAACCGGCGCGTCATCGCGCTCCTGCCGGACCACGCGCTCGTCATCAACACGGCGCGGGCGGACCTGATCGACATGGAGGCGATGCTCGAGGCCGTCGACAAGCACGGACTGCGCGTCGGGCTCGACGTGTACGCCGAGGAGCCGCGCGGCTCGAAGGCGTTCGCCGCGCCCGACCTGTTCCGCACGTCGGCGTCGGGAGGCATCGTCTACGGCACGCCGCACATCGCGGCGGCGACCGATCAGGCGCAGCTCGCCATCGCGGGCGAGACGGTGCGCGTCATCCGGTCCTTCCTGCTCGAAGGGACGGTGCCCAACGTCGTCAACGTGTCGTCGTCCTCCGCGTCGCGCTTCAACCTCGTCATCCGCATGATGGACAAGGTGGGGACGTTCGCGAACGTGCTCGCGGTCCTCAAGCGCCACGGGATCAACGTCGAGGAGGTGACGAACACGGTCTTCGAGGGCGGCGTCGCGGCGTGCGCGAAGCTGCGGCTGCTCTCGCGGCCGACGGAGGCCTGCCTCGCCGAGATCAAGGCGTTCGAGGAGGTCCTGCACGTGGACCTGGTGACGCTCCCCATCCTCGCCTGATGAGGCGCGGCGGGCTCGCAGTCGTCCCGCTGGCGCTCGCGCTGGTCGGGTGCAAGGGCTCGCGCGCGGCGCCCGACGCGGGGGCCGACGCTCCCGTCGTGTCCGACGCGGCGGTCGAAGCCGCCGTCGAGGCGTCGGCGCTCGGCGCGGCGCCGCCGGATGACGAGATCCCCGCGACCTCGAGCGACGAGCTGACGACGCGCGCGAAGCACCTGCTCGAGGCGATCGCGAAGGACACTCCGGACCTGGCGGTCGACATCGAGTTCCCGCGCGAGGGGTGGATCGCGACGCGGGACGCCGCCGACCCCGGAAAGGAGTGGGACGACCACGTCGACGAGCGCTTCCGTCGCTCGGTGCACGTCCTGGCGAAGCACACGGACGGCGCGCAGTTCGTCTCGCTCGAGCTGGGGCACGCCGTGGTGCAGGTGACGCCCAAGCACCACGGCTGGAAGAAGCCCCTCTGGACCGTCCACGGCTCTCGGCTCACGTACGTGGTCGACGGCCACACGCGCACCATCGTCATCCACGAGATGATCGGGTGGCGCGGCGCCTGGTACGTCACGCACCTGCGCTGAGCGATCGCCCGCTACTTGCGTCGCTCCGCTTCGATCTCCGCGAGCAGCTGCTCGACGCGCGAGGCGTTGTCGCTGCCGTCGTCGTAGAAGAAGCGAAGCTCGGGGGCGAAGCGGAGGCCGAGTCGCTGGCCCACCTCGCGCCTCAGCATGCCCGCGGCGCGCGTCAGCGACGCGATCAGATGCTTGCGACGGGCCGGGTCGTCGCCGCCCTCGAGCAGCCGCACCGCCACGCGGGCGCCCCTCAGGTCTCCGGCCATCTCGACGCGCGTGACGACCGCGCCCGCGGCGCCCGGGTCGCGCACCTCGTCGGCCAGCAGCGCGGCGAGCTCCTCGCGCACGCCCTGGGCGATGCGCAGCACGCGCGTGGAGGGCTCACCGGCCATTGCGGTCTCCGTATAGCTCGTCGCCGAAAGACACCACCTCGGTCGCCCGGTCCGTCAGCACCGCGTCCTCCTGCGTCTCGGCCACGTGCGCGACCTGCTCGAGCACCGAGTCGCACACGGCGGCGTCGCTCGACACGACGCTGACGCCGAAGACGGCGCGCTGCAGCTTGTCCTGCGCGTCGACCTCGGCCACCGACACGTCGAACCGCGACCTGATGCGATCGCGGAACTTGAGGATCACGCGGCGCTTGTCCTTGAGCGACCGCGCGTGCGGAACGTGGAACGTGAGACGCAGGACGCCGACGAACACCGGATCAGAGTTTCTGCTTGATCTCCTCGACCTCGTAGCACTCCAGGACATCCTTCTCCTTGATGTCGTTGTAGTTCTCGAGACCGATACCGCAGTCGAAGCCCTTCTCGACCTCCTTCGCGTCGTCCTTGAAGCGCTTGAGGGTCGCGAGCTTGCCGTCCCACATGACGACGTTGTCGCGGACGAGGCGGACCTTGCCGGCGCGCACGACCTTGCCCTCGATGACGTGGCAACCGGCGACGACGATGCCCTTGACCTTGAAGACCTGGCGGACCTCGGCCTTGCCGTGCTGCTTCTCGACGAGCGTCGGCGGCAGCAGGCCTTCCATGGCCGTCTTCACGTCCTCGAGCGCGTTGTAGATGATCGAGTAGAGGCGGATCTCGATCTTGTTCTCCTCGGCGAGCGCAGAGGCCTTGCCGGCGGGGCGCACGTTGAAGCCGACGATGATCCCCTTGGACGCGATCGCGAGGTTCACGTCGCCCTCGGTGATGGCACCGACCGCGGCGTGGATGATCGCGAGCTTCACCTTGTCGGTGGACAGCTTCGCGAGCGCGTCGGCCACGGCCTCGACCGAGCCCTGCACGTCGCCCTTCACGATGACGCGCAGCTCCTGCTGGCCGCTCTCCGCGATGCGCTTGGAGAGCTCCTCGAGCGACACCTTGGCCGTCGAGGGGATGAGGCTCTTGGCCATCTTGCCCCTGCGGCTCTCGGCGATCTCCTGCGCCTTCTTCGGGTCGCGCACGACGTCCATGCGGTCGCCCGCGTTGGGCACCTCGTTCAGGCCCAGGATCTCGACCGGCGTCGCCGGCTCGGCCTCCTGCACCTGCTTGCCGTGCTCGTTGGTCATCGCGCGGACCTTGCCGAACCCGGCGCCGGCCAGCACGAAGTCGCCGACCTTGAGCGTGCCGTCCTGCACGAGGACGCGCGCCACGGGCCCGCGCCCGCGGTCGAGCAGCGCCTCGAGCACCGTGCCGCTCGCCGGACGCTCCGGCCGCGCCTTGAGCTCGAGGAGCTCCGCCTGGAGCTGGATCGCCTCGAGCAGCTTGTCGACGCCCTCGCCGGTGATGGCGCTGACGTTGACGAACATCGTGTCGCCGCCCCAGTCCTCGGGGACGAGGCCCGCGTCGACGAGCTCGCGCTTCACGCGCTCGGGATCGGCGCCCGGCTTGTCGATCTTGTTGACCGCCACGATGATGGGCACCTTCGCCGCCTTCGCGTGGGCGATGGCTTCCTTCGTCTGCGGCATCACGCCGTCGTCCGCCGCCACGACGAGAATCACGAGGTCGGTGACGCTCGCGCCGCGCGCGCGCATCTGCGTGAAGGCCTCGTGGCCCGGCGTGTCGAGGAAGACGACGTTGCCCTGCTTGGTCTCCACCTTGTAGGCGCCGATGTGCTGCGTGATGCCGCCCGCTTCGCCCGCGGCCACGTTGGCCTTGCGGATGCGGTCGAGCAGGCTCGTCTTGCCGTGGTCGACGTGGCCCATGACGGTGACGACGGGCGGGCGCGCCTGGGCGACCTCCGCCTCCGGCGCCGCTTCCTCTTCGCCGCGGGCCTCGGCGATCGTCTCTTCCTCGCTCTTGCTGACGTCCTCGACCTCCCACCCGAACTCGCTGGCGAGGATCTTCGCCGTGTCGGCGTCGAGCGTGGTGTTGATGTGGACGTTGCTCATGCCCATCGACAGGAGCTTCACGAGGAGCTCGGTCGCCTTGAGGCTGAGCCGCTGGGCCATCTGCTGGAGGGTGATGTTCTCCTCGATGCGGATGACCTTCTTGTGCGCGCTCATCTCCTGCGTGGAGACCATCGCGGGCTTGCGGGGCATCGGGGGCCCCATCTGCCGGCGTCCGCCGGCGCCTGCCGTGCCGCGGCCCATCATGGGACGGCCCGGCTGCTGACCGGGGGCGCGTACGTCGCGCCGCGTGGCGGTGCCGCCGCCCGTGCCGGCGCGCGGGTCGTACTGCACGCGGCGGGGCATGTTGGGCTGCGTCGCCGAACGCGTCGCGGCGCTGGGCGAGGGCATCGGCACGCCGGGGCGGCCGGTCCAGTATTCGACGCCCGTCTTGGGCGGGCCGGTCGGGCGAATCGGGGCCTCCGGTGCCGGCGTCGGCGGGGGCGGCGACGCCACGGGCGGCGGCGTCACGGGGCGAGCTTCCTCGACCATCGCGGCCGGCGCGGGGGCGGCGGCAGCGGCGGCGTCGTCGGTGGCCCGCTCGACGCGCGGCGGGGGCGGCGCTTCGACGACGGGGGTCGGCTCGGGCGCCGTCACGTTGCGCGTGCTGACGCGGTCGCGCGGGAGCGCGGGGGTCGACTCGATCGCCCTGGCGCTGATGCGCTCCTCCGGGACGGGCAGACGCCCGCTGTCGTCACGTGCCGCCACCGGCTCGCGTGTGAGATGCCCGTTCTGCTCCATCGGAGCCTCCTCGAGCACGCGCACCGACGGCGCCGACGCCGGGATGGCCCTGCTGGATGCCGCCGAGTCGGGCGCACTGCCGCTCGTGACGCCCGGCTTCGCGATCGCGCGGCGCTTCACGACGCCCGGCCGGAGCTTCTCCTCGACCACGTCGTGCGTGCGCTGCTTCTCGAGATGCCGCTTCACGCGCTCGACGGCCTCGGGCTCGACGCTGCTCAGGTGGTTGCGGACGTCGGGTACGCCGATGGCCTGGAACAGCCCCACGACCTGCTTGGGGTCGAGGTTCAGCTCCTTGGCCACCTCGTAGACGCGGACCTTCGCGCTCATCGGGCCTCCGGGGACTTGCTGCATCGTGCACCTTCTCTCGTCGCTCTCGTCATCGTCATGGTCGAAGCGCCCGCATCGGCCGCGGCACGCAGAATCATCAGCTCGCCCGCGATGCCCGCGTGGCGAACGCCCAACATGGTCACGGCGTCCTCGCCGATCCAGGCGCCGAGGTCGCACTTGGTCTTCCAGGCGACCGCGCGCCCCTCGGCCACGGCGCGCTCCACCTCGCGCGTCGACGCGGCACTGCCGGCATCGACCGCGACGATGAGCAGCGAGGCACCTTTGCGCACCGCCTCGAGCGACTGGTCCGCCCCCACCGCGAGCGCGCCGGTCCTGCGTGCGGCCATGACGAGCCCCGCGGCCCGCCGGTCGCACGCTGCCACGAGCGCCGAGCCCAGCTCGTGCCCCTGGGCCCGGACCTCCTGCTTGAACGCACGCGAGAGGCCCCGCGCCGCCTTCTCGAGGCACTCGGGGCGCGCGTGCACGTGGGCCCCGCGGCCGAAC
>DATJYG010000300.1:0-6299 GCA_035499695.1 Polyangiaceae bacterium | reverse complement strand
TGAGGGCCTCGCGCGTCTGATCGACGAGCTCGAGCTGCGGGCGCGACGACGGAGGCGGCGGTGGTGCCGCCACGGGATGCACTTCTGCGGGACGCGGCGACGGCGCCGGAACCACGACCATCGGTGGTCGCACCGAAGGCGGCGGCGACGTCTGGGACGCCGGGCTGGGATGCTCGGCCGCAGGCGGCGGCGGCGCCGCGCTCGCGGGCGTGGGCTCGTCGTGCAGCGTCTCGATGGCCACCCGCGACAGGATCCTCCAGCGCTGCTCGAGCGGCACCTTCACGAGGTAGTCGATGACGTCCTGCTCGATGATCACCGGCCGGGTGGGCGTCGAGATGGCCGGATAGGCCGGCGGCTTGGGCCGGAGCGGCACGACGACGTCGCTCGAAGGGGCCGGCGGTACGGGGCTGTCGTGGCGAGGCGGGGTCATGCGAGGCGCGACCATAGCGCCGGTGACACAGCACCGATCATTCCCGATGCGCGCAATGGTCTTCGGAGTGACCACCCCCTGCTTCGCTGCGGGATCGAGCGCGGGGAGTGGCCCCTCAGGCGACCGGTGGAAACTCCGCGGTGGGGTCAGGGCGATCCAGCGATGCCTGTCGCCCTCAATTCGCCACTGGATCTTTCCAGTATTTGTCCATCATGCGTTTCTCGTACGCGACGAGGTTCGGCTTGCTCGCGGCGTGCTTGCGCACCTCGTTGTCGAACGCGGGACAGAGCGCGCCCAGCGTGGACGCGTACGCGGTGGCGTCGTAGGTGGTCGGCTGCGCGCCGAAGAAGAAGGGGCCGTCGCCGAGCTGCATCGACAGCGCGTCGAGGATCTGCTGACACGCCGCGACGACCTCGGCGCGTGGGCGGCGCCCCAGGCCCTGCTTGTACGCGCGGTCCACGGTCTGCTTGCGCGCCTGCCCGCACACGATGCCGCGGAGCATCCCCGGCACGCCCATGCGCACCAGCATGTCGCGCAGCGCAGGCTCGAAGACCGCCCAGCCGTCGTCGGTCGCCCAGCGCATGTAGAGGAGTCCGAAGTAGAAGTGCTCCTCGAGCATCGACCGGAACGCCGTGCCGATCGCACGCTGCCGAGCGTCGAGGTGCGCGTCGAGCTTCTCGGCGCGACGCGACTCGAGCATCTCGACGATGATGCCCGAGTCCGGGACGATCTTGCCGTCGACCTCGATGAACGGCAGCTGACGGCGCGGCGCTTTGCGGACGTCCCCGTTGACCGTCTCGTAAGGCTGCCCCGTCATGCGCAGGTAGGTCTCCACCTTGACGACGAAGGGGCTCGCGTCCGGCAGCCCGAACGACGGCCCGAACTTGTGGACCTTGATCATGCGCCGCGAGGATACAGGGTCAGATCCCGAGGTCCATCCCCTGCTCGCGCAGGCGGCGGCGCGCGGCGGAGGCGCGCTCGCACGGGCCCATCGCGACGACCGCCATGATGCCGCCGACGAGCGAGACGCAGGGCGATGCCAGCGCGTAGAGCGAGAGCAGCCCATGGCCCATGCTCACGAGCAGCCAGAAGCCGCTCGCGAGCACGTTGACGAAGCTCGTGCCGACCGCGCCGATCGCGCCCCACCCGCGCGCCCGGAAGACCAGCGTACCCGCGGCGATCTCGATCGCCCCGAGAAGCGCGAGCACGTAGGGCACCAGCGCGAGCGGCCCGCGGATCGTGACCATCGCGAGCGTCTGCACGCCCGTGAGCGCCACGACCATCCCCGCGAGGGCCACGAGCCCGCCAGCGATCCGCGCGATGACCGGCGGCGTGGCCGCCGCGATGTCTTCCTCGGCGCTGTGCGGACGCGTTCCGGGCGCGGCGTAGGGGTTCACGGGTCTACCCCTCTTCTACCCGGCTTCGCGTCCGCGCGGCTAACGCGGTCCAGTCCCGGACACCTTGCCCGACGAGGGATTCGTGACGCTGACCGCCTTGGAGGGGTCGGTGGTGATCCCGTTGACGTAGTCGTGGTCGAAGGTGATGGGTCCGTTCGTGCCCTCGGCGTCGTACGCGTTCATCCCGTTCGCACCCTTGTCGTCGATGTTGGAGTAGCTGACGGTGAAGGGGCCGGCGCCGCTCGATCCGTAGAGCATGAAGCCGAACGCGTTGCTGTCGTCGTTCACGTACGAGATGTCGAACTCGCTCATCGCGCCGAAGTGGAAACCGCAGTGCATGCCCGTGATGTTCGTGTACGCGACGTGGAACTTCGCGGCGCCGGAGCCGGAGACCAGCATGTCGTGCAGCGGTCCATTCGGGCCGGGGCCGGTGAAGGTCGAGTCCTCGATCGACAGCGCCGCGCTGGCGCCGTTCGTCACGATGCCGTCGAAGAACCCGCTGCCGCCACCCGTGTAGGTCAGATACGAGGCCGTGAAGGAGCCGACGACGTTGCACGTCCCGGCCACGTCCGTGAGGCTCGAGTGCTTCATCCCGAGCGAGCCGCTGGCTTCCACGCCGAAGGGCGAGTTCGACGCGTCGATCGTCCCATCGTCGAACTCGCCCTTGCCACCGCTCTTGATGTCCAGGGCCGCCGAGGCGCCCGAGATGTCCACGCCGTCGAGGCTCAGCGTGCCGGAGACGACGAGGCCCACCCAGGACGAGCCGGAGGTGCTCGCGAGCTTCGCGTGCGAGGTCGCGCTGCTCGCCGTCAGGGTGCCGTCCACCGTGACGGTCACGCCCGAGCCCATCGTGATGATCGCCGCGGGATCGATCGTGACGGTCTCGCCCGCCGGAATCGTGATGCTGCTCCCGATGGTCATCCCGGTGTGCCACGCGACCTGCGTGCCTCCGCCGGAGCTGCTGCTGCTCCCACCGGAGCTGCTCGATCCGCTGCCGCCGCCGGAGCCACCGCCACTGCTGCTGCTGCCGCTGCTCGCGCCGGAGCTGCCGCCGCTCACACCACCGCTGCTGGTGCTGCCGCCTCCGCTTCCGCCGCTGCTCCCACCGGCGCCGCCCGGTCCCGACGTATCCGACGAGGAACAACCCGCTGCCGCCGCGAGGACCGAGGCGACGGCAACCACCAAGGAGGATCGAACGAGTACGGTCATGACGCTCGAAGCCTACCGTTCAGCCGCCGCCGCGCACGCGTTCGGCCAGGGAATCCGGGGAAATCAGATTGGCGCGAAAGGAAAGGTGCGAGACCAGAGCCGCGCGATCCGCCCGAGGGTGCGCGGCCAGGCGAGCCCCTTCTTCAGCGCGTACAGCAGACCCGCGAGCCCGACGCGCTTGAACGCCCGCTCCTCGACGGCGCGGTACTTCGCGACGGCGCGCTCCCACGTCGCGTCGTCGGGCGCGTAGCCGCGGCCGATCGCGCGGCAGTACAGCGTGTGCCGGCGCTCGTCCTCGGTCACCCGGTCGAACGTGTCCGCCGTCTCGTGGTCGCCGATGCGGCGGAACTCGGCGCCGATGAGGGGGAAGCGCTGCACGCCACGCTCTTCGATGGCGAGGAGCAGCGCGTAGGTGTTCATCACGTCCTCGCGTGTCGCGATGCCGTCGGCGGAGGTCGCGAACGCTCCGCCCGCCTCGCGGCCCACCTGCCGGATGATCATCAGCTCGTCGGGGACCGGCTGCGGCTGCAGGCCATTCCGGGCGAGGCACGCGCGGTACATGCCGGCGTGGCGCGCCTCGTCCTCCTTGTGTCGTCTCACCAGCTTCTCGAGCTCGGGGTCGTCCGCCTTGCGCGCGAGCTGGTCGAACACGCCGGCCTCGTCACCCTCCTCGGCGGCG
This sequence comes from Polyangiaceae bacterium, assembly GCA_035499695.1. GTDB lineage: Bacteria > Myxococcota_A > Polyangia > Polyangiales > Polyangiaceae > Palsa-1150. The sequence goes on along the minus strand of DATJYG010000300.1, from coordinate 2,584 downwards.
ACCATGAGGCTCAGGACGTGCGCGCGACCGGCCGGGTGCGACACGAGGCTCCGGAGGAACGAGCGTCCGATCGACATCTCGAGGGTCATGGGCGAGCTCCCTTCGTGGCTCTACTTACATCCTTGTAAGTAGGGCGCCTTACAATATTGTCAACACGCGCCGGACCGAACGCGCGACGATGGGCGTGATGAGACCCCGACGACGGCCCGAGCCCGGTCGCGCGCGCGACGCCATCCTGGACGCCGCGGAGAGGCGGCTGCGCGAAGCAGGCCCCGGGGCCATCCGCCTGCAGGACGTGGCGGCGGAGGTCGGCGTCTCTCACCCGGCGGTGCTGCACCACTTCGGCAGCCGTGAAGGACTGGTCCGCGCCGTGGTCGGCCGCGCGATCGCCAAGTTGCAGGACGACCTCGCACACGCCCTGGCCCGGCAGCTCGAGAAGGGTCGACCCGACGGCGCCGCCATGTTCGAGCGCGTCTTCGAGGTGCTCTTCGAAGAGGGCCACGCTCGCCTGCTGGCCTGGCTGCTGCTCTCCGGAGAGGACCCGTTCGCGAGCGACGAGGCGCGCGCAGGTTGGGCGCGCATCGCCGAGGTCACGCACGCGATGCGCGTGGCCGGGACCAAGGGCCGCCACAAGCCGTCCTACGACGACACGCGCTTCACGATCGTCCTCTCGGCGCTTGCGCTCTTCGGGCAGGCGATCGCCGGACGCGCGACGCTCGGGGTCGCCGGCTTCGACCCGACGGAGACCATCGAGCGCCGCTTTCGCCAGTGGCTGGCCGCGCTACTCGCGCGCCACCTGGAGAACGAGGACCTCAGCGGACGGCAGGCGGAGGCGGAGCGGATTTCACCTCACCGAGGCGCACGAACTCCTCGCTCTCCGGATCGAAGTCGAACACCTGGCCGGTCGCAATCTTGAAGACCCACCCGTTCATCTGCAGGCGCTGCTCCTCGAGCGCGCGGGCGAGGAACGGGTAGCCGCGCAGGTGTTCGAGCTGCACGAGCACGTTCTCCTCGGCGGCGGCCGTCAGCAGCCCGTCGCCCTCGAGGTGCGTGTAGCGGGTGGCGATGAGATCGCGCAGGCGCGCGGAGTGACGCAGCCAGCGGCTCACGTAGGGAAGCTCGCGGAGCCTGTCCGGGTCGAGCAGGGCGTTCATCGCGCCGCACTGGGTGTGGCCACACACGATGATGTTCGCGACGTTCAGGACGCAGACGGCGTACTCCAGGGCCGCCGTCGTCGCGCCGGCGTTGGCGGGGTCGTAGGGCGGGACGACGTTGCCCACGTTCCGGAGGATGAAGAGCTCCCCGGGCGCCGCGCTCGTGATGAGGTGCGGCACGACGCGCGAATCCGAGCAGGTGATGAAGAGCGTCTCCGGCGCCTGCCCACCCGTCGCGAGCTGATGGAAGAGCTCCTTGTGCTTCGCGAAGTAGTTCGCCTGGAACTTGTGGACGCCGCGGACGAGCTTTTGCACGCTCCCGGCTTAGCGCGGTCTAGTGATGCGCGCCCGTGCTCGGGCACTGGCCGTTCGCGGGCCGCGAGTCATCCGGGCACATCTGCGCGCACTGGCACGTCACCGAATCGACGAGCTGAGTTTCGCTGCAGTCGTCGTCCGTGAGCTCGCACGTGGGCGCGGGGTCGGGCGGGTTCGGGCCCGGCGGGTTCGGCGACGGCGGCGGGTTCGGTCGGATGGGCAAGATGTGCGGGTTGGGCGGATTGGGCTGCGGGCCCGGGCCCGGCTTGCCCTGCGCGACGACCACCTTCCACGCCCCCTGGAGATACTGGCCGATCATCGCCTCCGAGATGTACGCGAACCCGTGGTCGCCCCAGCTCGTGCCCCAGCTGTTGTGCACGAGGAACTGACGCTTGCCGTTGACGTGCCGGTAGCCCGCGAAGAGCACCGCGTGTCCACCGGCGACGTCGTCGGCGCCCCAGTCGGCGATGGTGTCGCCGTTCGGGCTGAACCACGAGTTGCCGACCTGCATCGCGAACCACACGTCGGAGCCCGTGGCGAGCAGCGTGGCGATGCTGTCCGCGTCGCTGCCGATCTGGTCGTACTCCTTGATGGACCAGGCGCCCTCGCCGTCGGCTTGCTTGATCTTCGACTGCAACGCGCTGTCCTGGCTCGGGTCCTCACCGGGGACTGCAGGGTTGCCGTCGTAGGGGCCGCAGTCGCCCGTCGTGTCGAGCTCGCACGCGGTGCGCTCGTCGTAGACCCACTGCGGCCACGTCGCGATCGGCTTGCCCACGTTGCCGTCGCCCGCGGACTGCATGTCCGGCGTGCCGTAGTGCGACCAGATGTGGAGCGACGAGGTCGCGACGTTCTGGTTCTGCCGGAGGATCGCGTTGTCCATCGCGCTCGACAGCGAGAACGCCGTGCACGAGCCGACCTGCCCCTGGTCCTTGATGGGGCCCTCGGTGCCGTCCTTGCGGTGGTCGATCGAGTCGGGGAGGCTGCCGCGCACCGGCGTGTCCAGGTGCAGCTTGCCAGCCATCATGAGCGCCATCTTGCGGTGCATGTCGACGCGCACGACGCGCGTCGGCAGGCGATAGCGCCCGCAGTCGAGGTGGATCCAGTGGCCCGGCGAC
>DATJYG010000299.1:0-8181 GCA_035499695.1 Polyangiaceae bacterium | reverse complement strand
TACCGGCGCCTCCGCCGCTCACCGCGCCGCTGCCGTCGGCGGCGCCTCCCCCCGAGATGGGTGAGAAGGTTGTCGTAGTGGGTTTCACCGAGCAAGCGCCGGCATCGTCACAGAAGACGTGTCAGACGCGAACGCCTCGTGCAGTCACGCTGCAATGCCGACTACCTGAGCGCGTCCAAACGATACACCGCCTCGGCGGCGCGGCCCTAGATCGGCGCGCGGGAGGGCTTCATGCAGAGTGCCCGTCGAAGAGCTCCGTCGGATCGCGCGCGCGGGCTGGTTCCGGCGCCTCCGTGGACATGCCGAGGCTCTCCAGCACGAGCGTCGCGGTCGAGGGGTCGGTGATGTCGTCGAGCGCCCTCAAGCGTCCGCCACAACTCGGGCAATCGAATACGTCCACTTCGAAGGAACGCCGTAGGAGACTCGCCCAGTCGACGCGTGGCGCGGTGGCGTAGAGCACGCCTCCAAGCAGGCGTTGCCAGCGCCTGACGCTGACCGGCGGACCGGCACTGCCGGCAGCACGCGGTCGACACGACTTCATCGCGTGCGGCAAGGAATCGTAGGCGCCCCGTAAGATTTCTTGTCCCCAGATCGCCTCGGAGGTGCCCCTACGTCTGGCAGGGGGTCGCGGCGACACATGTCTCGTCCCGAGCATCGGCCGACGAACCGCCCGACGCGCCACCCCAGGGTAGGGGCCCCGTAACGAAACAGGGGGCCTCCGATGACCCAATGAGCCCTCGAGGAGGGAATCCCATGCCCCGACATCCGCACGATCCCGTCGCCGCTCGACTCGTGGACCCCCGGCTCACCGCGAGGCTCCGGCGCTATCTCGGCTCGCGCGCGATTCCGGCGGGAGAGGTGGACGAGATCCTCGACGTGGCCCGCTTGCAGCTCGTCGAGCGGGGCCTGCCGGCGACCCCCGACGAGGTGGACAGGCTGCTCTTCCGCATCGCCCAGCGCCGCGCCGTGGACTGGCATCGCGAGATGAAGGTGGCGCTCCTCGGTGGCGAGAGCGTCACCATCGCGCTCTGCACCAACCGTCCGCCCGAGTACGAGTTCGCGATTCCTCCCGAGGCGAAAGCGGCGCTGCACGCGCTCGAGCGGCTCGTGGCGGACAACCCGAGGCACGCGCACGCGCTCGAGGCCATCCGCCAGAAGATGGCGGGCAAGTCGCTCGAGGAGTACGCGGCGCAGGCCGGCGTGGCTTCCGGGACGATGCGCCAGTGGGTGAATCGCTTCCGCGCCCGTGCGTGCAAGCAGATGCCGTGGTGCGTGGGCTTCTTCTGATCCGCAGACCCGTAACGAAATGGCCGCTCTCCGATGACGGAATGAAGGGTGCGGATGACCCGCACCCGATGTCGAACGACGGAGGTGTCCCTTGGCTACCAACAACAGCAACGCAAGCAAGAAGGTTCATCGAAGCGTCGCAGTCCTCAAGCTGCCCGGGCCGATCGCCCTGCTCATCGTCTACGTGCAGGGGATCTTGAAGGCCATGACGGGCAACCCGACGTTCCCCACGCCCAACCCGCCCCTCACGGCGGTGAACGGTGCGGCGAACGACCTGCAGGCCGCCGAAACGACGGCCCGCACCCGGGCGACCGGCACGATCGCCACGCGCAACGAGAAGCGCGCGGCGCTCGTGACCCTGCTCGATGTCCTCAGGGCCTACGTGCAGTCGGTCGCCGATGCGACTCCCGAGAACGCAATCTCGATCATCGAGAGCTCGGGGCTCGCGCTCAGGAAGACGACGGTCCGCGCACCGCGCGTCTTCGCGGCGAAGGCGACCACGCTCTCCGGCTCTGTGAAGCTGACTGCACCGCTCGCCGGTCGTCGTGCCGCCTACCGCTGGCAGTACAGCACCGACGGAGGCAAGACCTGGGTCGACGCGTCGGAGACGCTGCAGGCGAAGACGACCGTCATGGGCTTGTCGGCGGGAACGACGGTCCAGTTCCGCTACCGCTCGGTCATCAAGGGCGGAGCGAGTGACTGGAGCGCGCCGCTCTCGATGGTCGTGAGCTGAATCGAACCGGCTGCCCCCGAGCGCGGCGTGCTTCTCCACGCCGCCTCGGGGGGGCCTCGCTCAGCGAAGGAAGCCGGTGGCGAGGGCGACGAAGCGATCGGCATGCCCGAGAACGACGTCGAGCATTGCGGCATCGGCATCTCCGGCTGCGACCGCGACTTCGACGGCAGCCGCGGCTTCGCAAGCCTCTCCGCGCGCGATGGTGATGACGCGCGCTTTGTCGGCGCGAGATACGCGCCCGGCGGCTTCGGCGGTGTTGAGCACCGTGCTCTTCGCCGCCCTCATCGCCTGATCGCGCAAATGCGCATCCCGAATCCTTGCGTCGCGCACTGCCTCGAGCAGCTTCATCGCGACCTCGTACGCCAAGAGCTTCTGGTGTGGCAGCTTACGCATGATTGCCCGCTCCTTTCGCCCAGCAGTCGGAGTAGGGATGCCCATCGCTGGGCACCCCCTCCACGGATCCGGACGAGCGGCGTTACCGCATCCGGCTCTTGCCACGGGTGCTGACGTCTAGTCGCTGGTGCGGCCATGGGTGGCAGATACGCGGCGAGGGCAGTCGCCAAAGGAGCCTGCCTTGCGCGGGTCGTGTCAGACGGTGCTTCTGGCTGCGGCGCTTGAGCGTGCGCATCCAGAGCCAGCCGACACGTTTCACGAAGGCCTGCATCCGCGGCGCGTTGTTGGGCACGCCGTAATACTGGAAGTGCCCGCGAAGGACCGACTGCAAGTAGGTCGCCTGCTCTCGAACGGGGTGGTGCATGCGGCGCCGCAGCTCGACCTTCAGCTCGGCGAGCTTGGCGCGCATCTTCCTCTTCATCGTCATGCGGCGGACGGCGAACTTGCCTCGTTGTCGCGTCGTGCTGCACGCGTGGGTGAAGCCGAGGAAGTCGAACGTCTCCGGTTTGCGCTCACCGCGCGCTCTTCGGTCTCGGGCCGCGAAGCGGCCGAACTCGATGAGGCGCGTCTTGTCCGGATGCAGCTCCAGGCCGAACTTCGCGAACCTCTCGTGCAGCTGGGCGAGGAACCGCTCTGCCTCGTGACGATGTTGGAAGCCCATGACGAAGTCGTCGGCGAAGCGGGCGACGATGACGTCTCCGCTCGCGTGGCGCTGTCGCCATTGGTGCACCCAGAGGTCGAACACGTAGTGCAGGTAGATGTTGGCCAGCAGCGGGCTGATGCTCCCACCCTGGACGGTCCCTACCTCGGTACGGGTCCGCGCTCCGTCTTCCAGCACGCCGGCGCTCAGCCACTTCTGGATGAGTCGCACGACGCGCCGGTCCGCGATGCGGTGCTCGACGAACTTGACCAACCACTCGTGGCTCAACGTGTCGAAGAACGCACGAATGTCGGCGTCGAGCACCCAATTCACCTTTCTCATCTCGATGCCGACCACGAGCGCATCCAGCGCATTGTGCGGGCTGCGTCCGGGCCGGAAACCGTGGGAGAAACCGAGGAAGTCCTCTTCGTAGATGGCGCTGAGCACCTCGACGACGGCACGCTGGACGATCTTGTCCTGCAGCGCCGGCACGCCGAGCGGGCGCATGCGCCCGTCGGCTTTCGGGATGTACGTCCTACGAACCGGCTTCGCTCTGTACGCTCCGCGTTTCAGACGCTCGGAGAGGTCCGCGAGGTTGGCCTCGAGGTCCTGCCCGTAGTGCTGCCATGTCTCGCCGTCGATTCCGGCGGCAGCGTGTCGCTCGATGGAGCGATACGCCGCGCGCAGGCGCCCGACGTCGTAGACGTGGTGCAGGAGCGCGGTGAAATGCTGCTTCTTGTCCGCTTTTGCGGCCTGACGTACCCGCCCGAGCGCGCTTGGCGCACTGTCCCGGCGCTGTGTCCGGAGCGCGTTGCGATCGTGCGGGTTTCCCTTGGCCAGCGCCCTTCCCTCCACGGTCTCCGCCGCGACTTGCGTCGCCTTGTTCGACCGCTTCGCAGGTACTACGGCGCTGTCCGACTTCCCACGCTCGTGCGTCATCAGCGTATGCCTTGCGGCTTCCCGATGCGGCCTCGGGGTGCTGAGCCCCGAGGCGAACGTGGGACCTCCCGGCTTCCGTGCAGGATGTTTCGGTGCGTGCTCGGGGTCTCTGACCGCGCGGGGTCCGGGCGCGTCTCGCAATAGCGACGTGCCGGTGTTGCCTTCCGCGGCTCCTTAGCGCGTCGGCACCCTGGAGGACCTCCTGCTTGCGCAGGAGGGGACTGATTTTCGCGGCTCAATACCCGACCCGCACCTTCCCCTGTCAACGCTTCGCCCTTGCCCTCGCGGGCAACGACGCATGACTCGGGGCCGGCGTGGCTTGCTGAACCTTCACCGTGACGGACTTTCACCATCGACTTCCTGCCGGCTTGGCCGGCGCACAAGGAGCGGGCAATCATGCGTAAGCTGCCACACCAGAAACTCGTCGCTTATGAGGTCGCGATGAAGCTGCTCGAGAGTGTGCGAGAGGCGAAGATTCGCGACGCGCACTTGAGGGACCAGGCCATGAGGGCTGCGAAGAGCGCAGTGCTCAATACCGCCGAGGCGGCGGGGAGAGTCACGCGGGCGGACAAGGCGCGCGCCATCACCATCGCGCGGGGTGAGGCGTGCGAGGCCGCGGCAGCCGTCGAGGTCGCGGTCGCCGCGGGTGACGCCGATGCGGTGATTCTCGAGGTCGTACTCGGTCACGCCGATCGCTTCGTCGCTCTCACCACCGGCTTCCTTCGCTGAGGGATGCCCCCCGGGGCGGCGTGGAGAAGCACGCCGCGCTCGGGGGCAGCCCGTTCGATTCAGCTCACGACCATCGAGAGCGGCGCGCTCCAGTCACTCGCTCCGCCTTTGACGACGGTCTTGCCTCCGTCGGTGCTGTACTGCCAGCGGTAGGCGGCACGACGACCGGCGAGCGGTGCAGTCAGCTTCACCGAGCCGGAGAGCGTCACAGGCCTTCTGTGAAGATGCCGGCGCTTGCTCGGCAAAACCCGCTACGACAACCTTCTCGCTCGATCTGGCTCCCGTGAACGGCGACGAGGAACCCGAGCACCTCCGGGCCGTACGCGCGCAGCAGCACCGTCACGGCCTCGTCGTGCGCCTGCAACCCCTTTCGACCTCAGAAGCTCCCGATGACGCTCGCCCCACCGCCGCCGGGTCCTACACCGGGCGCGAGGCCGACCGTCGAGCGCGCCGGTGCGCTCGACGGTGCCAGGATCCAGAGCACCACACCCGTGGCGACCAGCGCACCACCGACCGCGAACGCCACGGTGGACGCGTCGGCGTTCTGGATCGCCGTCCGGCGGACGGCTGCCCCCGTATCGTCGCAGACGTCGCCCGAGCAGGTGCCCGGGGCGCCGCTGCGTCCGTTCATCGCTTGGATGCCCAGATAGGCGCCGACGCCGGCGCTCAGGACGCCGGCCGCGCCGGTTGCCAGCGCGACGACGCGCAGGGCGCGGGGCGGAGCGTCCGGCGTCTCGGGCGGACGCGTCGAGACGGCCACCGGCGGGGGCACCACGTGCGGAAGGAGGGCGCCGGGTTCCACGACGGTCTCCCGCGACTCTCCCTCGGCGAGCGAGACGACCGTCATCGCCCCGTCGGCATGACCGGGGCTGACAGCGCGGACCGAGTACGTCCCCGGGTCCACGGGCAGCTGGACGTCGAGGCTCGCTGCGCCTAGCTCGACGTCGTCGCGGCGGACGACGGTGCCCGGGGGTGCGGTCGCGGCCAGACGGATGGTGAGGTGCGGGACGCGCGGCGCGATGGCCTGCAGGTGCTCGGAGGCGTACTCGACGCGCGCGTCGCCGCTCGCGCGCGCGAGATCCCTCGCCTGTTCCCAGAACTGGCTCGCGGTGGCCACACGGCCGCGCGCCTCCTCACAGAGCGCGAGGTTCAGGAGCGTGCCGACCTTCGGCTCGAGCCGCTCGCTCTCCTCGAACTTCGCGCACGCCTCGGCGTAGCGCCCGTCGGCCATCGCAGCTCGACCCTCGTGGAAGAGGTCCGCAGCGGCGGCGGGATCGGTCGCCTGCGCGTGCACGGGCGCCGAGGCGAGCAGGGCGGCTGCGAGGATGCCGGCGTTCGCGCCGCGCCTTCGATGGCGGCGCCTCACCGGTAGCTCGCTGGATCGAGGGGAGCGGTCGACGTCGGCGCCGTGGCGGCGGGCGGCATCGCCGTCGCGGTGGGCGGCGTCGAGGCGTGGGCGCCTGCCGGCGCTGCGGTCCGCATGGGTCGCGGCAGGACGCCGGTGGCGGCGGCCCGCGGTGCGCTCGACGACGTCGTCGCAGGGGCGGTCTCCTGGGGGACAGCTGCAGCAGGAGCAGCGGATAGGACGTCCGCGAGCGCGGGCGGCGCCACCGCCGGCACGGCGCTCGACGCACCGGCCGGCGAGGGTATCGATCCACGCCAGACGAGCGCCGCGACGCCGCTCAGCGCGATCGCGCCGCCGACGACCGCAGCCGGGACGCGGCGCGATCGCGTCCTCGCGCCGGTCGGTCGCGTCATCGCCGACGGCGTGCTCGCGCGAACGTCGCGCTGCTGGGCCGCTTGCTCGGTGTCCTCGAAGCCGGTGGTGGGCGCGACCGAGGGCGTCACGACCAGCCGCGTGGCGGGGCTCGCGTGGGCCACGAGGACCTCGCGCAGCGCGGCCACCCCGGGTCGGGCCTCGTTGTCGAAGGAGAGCGCCTTGCCGACGATGCCGGTCACCTCGGTGGGCAGCTCTGGTTTGCGTTGCTCGAGCGGAACGATGGCGTCGCTCGCGATGATCCGGATGACCTGGCCGAAGGAATCGGCCTGCGTCGGCCGCACCCCGGCGAGGCACTCGTAGAGGATCACGCCGAGCGACCAGACGTCGCTGCGCGCGTCGACCTCGCCGTCGCCGAAGATCTGCTCGGGCGACATGTAAAAAGGCGTGCCGAGCAGCGCCCCGGTGCGGGTCAGGCCTCCGCTGCGGGCTGCGTCGCCCTCGCGCGCCGTCAGCTTCGCGATCCCGAAGTCGAGCACCTTGACGACCACCGGCGCGTCCGCCGTCGCGGGATCGGTCGCGAGGAAGATGTTGTCGGGCTTCAGATCGCGATGGACGATACCGAGCGAGTGGGCGCACTCGACCGCGCTCACGACGGGCAGCAGGATGGCCGCCGTCTCCTCGAGCGGCAGGGCTCCCGCGCGGCGGATCCGCTCGCCCAGCGTCTCGCCCTCGAGGAGATCCATGACCATCACGGGACGGCCGCCCTCCTCCTCGAAGACGTCCTGGATCGCGATGACGTTCGGGTGGCGCACGGCAGAGGCCGCACGCGCCTCGCGCCCGAAGCGCTGGCGCACGAGCGGGTCGGCGGCGTAGCTCTCCTTGAGGAGCTTGAGCGCGACGCGGCGGCGCGTGACGGCGTGCGTGGCGGCCCACACGACGGCGAAGCCCCCTTCGCCGAGCAGGCGATCGAGCCGGTAGCGCGATCCGATCAGGCTGCCCTCGCGCAACACCCCCGACATCGGTCTGCGATTACAGCGGAACGGCGCTGGGCGGACAAGGGCGGAGGGCGCTCGCCGTCGCCCCGCGCCGAGGCATTTCGTGCCAGGATCGGGCCGGGGTGAAGAACGAGAAGACCATCTCGGTGGCGACGGGTCCCTCGCCTGCCGCCGCCGACGAGAGCGCGCCGGCCGGATGGGGGCTCGTCGTCGTGTGGTCCGCCGAGGAGCCGGACCGCGTCGGGGAGGTCGCGCTGCTTCCCGCGCGAGGCGCGCCGCGCGTGCTTGGGCGCGGCGAGCCGGAGGACGGCGACGACGAGCCACGCGTGACCTTCGTCCGCCAGCGGCCGGGGCACATGGCGGGCACGAGGCCGCTGTCGGATCCGGCGATCTCGCGGCGGCAGCTCTCGGTGCGGCCGCGCGGGACCGGTGGGCTCGAGGTGGAGCGCCTCGGGCGGTGCGCGCTCTCGGTGAACGGCGCGATCGTCGATCGCGGCGTGGTCGGCGAGGGGGACACCGTCGCGGTGCGGGGGCGCCTCGTCCTCGTGTGCGTGCGCCGGGACGCGGAGATGACGGACGCGGCGAGCTTCCCGCGCTCCGCCGCGCCGCGCTTCGGCGAGGCCGACGACGTCGGGATGGTCGGCGAGTCGCCGGCGGCGTGGCGGCTGCGCGACCAGCTCGCGTTCGCGGCGGCCGCGGGCAAGCACGTGCTCGTCCACGGCGGCAGCGGCACCGGCAAGGAGCT
>DATJYG010000298.1:0-6996 GCA_035499695.1 Polyangiaceae bacterium | reverse complement strand
CGACGACGTCGCCGGGCTTGAGGTACTGCGGCCGCTTCGACTGGATCCGCAGAAACAGCGCCCATCTCGTCTTTTCCGGCAGGAGCTGCGAGAGTCGCTGCTTGCGGGGCGAGGGGATCGCGAGGGCGCAGCCGGCCGGGGTCCCCGTGGAGAGCAGATCTCCCGCGTCGAAATCCTGAATGCGTGACAGCTCCGTGAGCGTCTCCGCAGGCCCGTACACCAGGTTCGCGGTGGTGTCGTCTTGCCGGACCTGCCCGTTGACAGTGAGGGTCAGCCGCAGCTGCTGGAGACGGTCGATGCTGCTCTCGTCGAGCAACGTGACATGCGGCCCCACGGGTCCGAACGTGCGAAACGACTTGCCCTTGTAGAACTGCATCTGCGGGATCTGCACGTCGCGCGCGGAGTAGTCGTTCACGATCACGGCCGCCGCGACGAACTCGTGCAGGTTGTCCTCGGTGACGACGACCGGTCCTCGGATGGCTCGACGCAGGATGAGCCCGAGCTCGACCTCGTAGTCGAGGAACCTCACGTATTTGGGCAGGATCACGTCGCTGTCAGCGGGCACGATGCAGCTCGACGCCTTGGTGAAGATCATGTTGAAGGCCTTCACGTCGGGGTCGACGCCGGACTCGATCATGTGCTGTCGGTAGTTCGCGCCCTGGCAGACGAACTGCTGGTTGCGGGTGACCGGTGAGAGGACGGCGACGTCGCGCAAGGCGATGGCCTCGCCTTCGAGCGCGGCAAGCGCGGGCGCGCTGGTGCCGCGGACCAAGTCCCCGGTGGTCGCGAAGTCTCCCGGGATCGGCGTGATCGCCTTTTCGCGCAATACGCCCCACCGAATGCGCTCGTGATGCCGGAACCGGACGACGTTGACGGTCATGCGGACATCTCCAAAGAAGGCACGAGACGTCACCCGAAGATGCGGGCGAGCGTGAGCAGCTTGTCCAGCGTGAGGTCGGGGACGCGGCGCACGTTGCGCACGGCCGCCAGCATCGCCGCCGGCGAGAAGTGCGGCTTCGTGAAGGAGCGCGGCAAAGGCTCGCCCCATTGCGACATCGCCTCGCGGCTCACCGCGTGCACGCCCATCGGCTGATCGGCCGTGAACAGATCGCCGTCGCAGTAGTGCTCGTGCTTGTCGCCCCAGGGGTCCTGCCAGTAGTCGAAGATCTGGCTGCCGAGGATGTGGCGCCCGATGCCCCAGGCGTGCCTCCATCCCTTCTCGCGCAGGACGCGCTGGCCCATGCCGACGGCGTCCGCGTCGACGACCTCGAACGCGCTGTGGTTGTAGAGCGGCATGAAGCCCTGGGCGATCGCCAGCGTGTGGTGATCCGCCGGCGTGTCACCGAGATCGAGCCGCAGGAACGTCAGGGCCGGAGAGCCATCCGGCAGCACCTGCACGTCGCTCGGGATCAAGCCGAGATGCTGCGTGTACCAAGCGCAGGTCGCCTGGTAGTCGGCGACCTCGATCACGAAGTGCCCGAGACGGACCACTTCCGGCGGCTCCACGGGCGGGCGCTGCCCGTGGTTGATGCGCCTGCGATCGTGGCCGAGGTTGAGCGCGAGCGGCTCCCGCGTCGGGATCTCCTCCGCAGGCGTCTGTCCGTGAATTGCCTCGACCGTGAATCCCGACGGATCCCGCAGGATCACTCGGTCGCCGCCGCCGGGGTGCGGGCTGCGCTGGATGGGGCCCGCTCCCTCGATACGCGCGAGGCGTTCGAGCTCCTGGCGCGTGCGGACGACGAAGCCAGCGCCCGCGAAGCGCACCTCGTGTCCCTTGTGGACGCGATAGCAATACGGTGAGGGCGCCGTCCCGCGCATGTAGAGCACGCCGCGCGTTCGCTCACCGAGCATGAGGCCGAAGTCGGTGAGGAAGTCCTCTGCGCTCTCCAGGTCGGGGCGCTCGAAGACGAGGTACGCGAGCGCGGATGCCCGGGCAGTGGGATTCGGGTGGCGGGACGGCTGCGCCGTCTTCAGCTCATTCATGAGAACGGTCATTGACAGCAACCATGTCACAGGAGACACTTATGTCAAGTTGACATATTCGTGCAATCTGACATCTTGATGCGCCGACGATGACCACGTACAAGAGGCGCAAGAAGATCGATCACCGCACGCGCGTCGGGCGCGAGCGCAGCGCGCGTACGGAGACGCGCCTCCTCGAGGCGGCTCTCGGAGTGTTCGCGGACATGGGTCCCGACGCACCGATGATCGAGGACTTCGCCCGGGCCGCGGGCGTTTCGCGTGGCACCTTCTACAACTACTTCGAGAGTGTCGAGGAGCTGCTCGCGGCGACCTCGGAGTGGATGACGCGCGAGCTCATCGAGAGCATCGAGACGGCGCTCGAAGGGCTGGAGGGACCCGCGCTTCGTCTCGGCATCGGGCTGCGGCTCTTTTTCGCCAAGGCGCAAGCGGATCCAGTCTGGTGTCGCTTCGTCGCGCGGGTGTGGAAGCTCGGGGCGATCGAGCTCCCCACGCGCGACCTCGAGGAGGGTCTTCGCCTGGGCGTCTTCCGCGCCCCCAGCGTGGCGGTCGCGCGAGATCTCCTCTTCGGCGGCGTGCGCGAGGCGCTGCTGCGGATCGGCGACGAGGCGACTCCGCCGGCATACGGCGCAGAGATGACGGAGCTATTTCTTCAGACCCTCGGCACCGATTCGCGGCGAATCGCGGCCATCATGAAGCACGAGCTTCCGTCGCTGCACTCCGGCACGGCGCCACCGCGCTCCGAGAACGGGTTGACGCGATGAACATGGCACTCTGGGTTGCACAGGCTTTCGTGGCCTCGGTGGTTACGCTCACCGGCACGTCGAAGCTGGTGTTTCCGCGAGAGCGGCTCGCTCGGCAGATGCACTGGGCCACCGGTTGGCCACGCGGGCGCATCAAGCTGCTCGGGCTCGGCGAGCTGGCGGGCGCGGTGGGCCTGATCCTGCCGACCGCGACCGGCATCGTGCCGGTCCTGACGCCCATCGCTGCAGTGTGCCTGGCCGTGCTCATGGCAGGGGCCATCCGCACGCATCAGCGCCTCGGCGAAGGTTTTCTGCCGGCCGTCGTCATCGGCGTTCTCTGCGTCGGTATCGCGGCGGGCCGCTTGAGAGGATTCACTCGATGACGACGATTCAGCGCGTTCCGGTTCTCATCGTCGGCGGCGGCGGCGCCGGCCTGACGGCTTCGATGCTGCTCAGCACCTACGGCGTGCAGTCGCTGCTGGTCAGCGCGTTGCCCACGACATCGATCATGCCCAAAGCGCACGTGCTCAACCAGCGCGCCATGGAGGTCTTCTCCGACGTCGGCGTGGCCGATGCGATCTACGCGCGCAGCACGCCGGCCGCGCAGATGAGCCACACGGCCTGGTATCTCGACGTCTGCGGCGACCAGGACGCCGGCCGCAGGATCCACAAGATGGAGTGCTGGGACGGCGGCTACACGGACCCGGCGTGGGTCGCCGCGAGCCCGTGCCGCCAGGCCAACCTTCCACAGATCCGGCTCGAGCCGATCCTGCGGGCCCACGCCGAGCAACTCAATCCTGGCCGCGTCCTCTTCGGACACGAGCTCCTGTCGCTCGAGCAAGACGCGAATGGCGTGAGCGCGACGATCCGCGACAAGTCGACCGATGCGGAATACCTGGTCCGCGCCGACTACCTGCTCGGGTGCGACGGCGGCCGCACCGTCGGTCGCCTGATCGGTGTCCAGCTCGAGGGGACGCGCGACGTCATGCGCTCCGTCAGCATCCACATGACGGCCGATCTTTCCGAGTGGCTGCGCGACGACGACGTGCTCATTCGGTGGATCGTGCACGGCGGTCCGCTCAGCGTCCTCGTCCCGATGGGGCCGGAGCACTGGGGCCCGAAGTCGGAAGAGTGGGTGTTCCACATGAACTACCCGCCCGAGCTCGAGCCCGACTTCGACACGGACGAGAAGGCCATCGCGGCGATGCGCGAGCGCCTGGGGATTCCGGACTTCCAGCCCGAAGTACACGTCATCACACGCTGGCGCCTGGAGGGCCTCGTGGCGCCGACCACGAAGGTCGGCCGCGTGTTCCTGCTCGGCGACGCCGCGCACCGGCATCCCCCCACCGGCGGCCTCGGGCTGAACAGCGCCGTGCACGACGTCTACAACCTGTGCTGGAAGATGGCGCACGTCCTCGCGGGCACGGCCGGCCGGGAGCTGCTCGAGACCTATCACCCCGAGCGATTCCCCGCGTCGCACGCAACACCCAGCGCTCGGTCGAGAACGCGCTCAACCACCTGCAGCTGGTCACATCGCTCGGCGTCACGCCGGGCGACCCACCCGAGCAGAACCGGCGCAACGTGCGCCGGCTCTGGCAGGAGGGTCCCGACGGCGATGCTTTCCGCGCCCAGATGGCGCGCGCGATGGCCAGTCAGTCGATGGAGTTCAAGGAGCACAACGTCGAGTTCGGCTTCCGCGCCGCATCCCCGGCCGTCATCCCCGATGGCAGCGCCGAACCGGCGTCCGTCGACGACATTCGCGTCTATCGGCCGGACACGCGCCCCGGCTCGCCCCTTCCGCACGCATGGGTCGAGAGCGAGCGTGGCCGCATGCCGCTTCGTCAGGTGGCGCCGCCTTCGGCATTCATGCTCATCGCCGGTGAGGAGGGCCAAGCATGGTGCGACGCGGCACGGCGCGCCTCGGCCGAACGCGGCATCAGCCTGGTCGCCGTTCGCGTCGGGCACCTGGACGGTGACTGGCTCGACCCGCGGCTCGCCTTCCTGCGTGTCCGCGAGTTCGGCCCAGCAGGTGCGATCCTCGTGCGTCCCGATCGCGTCATCGCGTGGCGGTCGATGGGCGGCGCCGACGATCCGCGGCGCGAGCTCGGCGCGGCGCTGGACCGTGTGCTCGCCAGAGCATCGTGATCGCCGCCGGCGGGCTCTCGCGCGCCGGGTCGCTCTTCAAGTGAGCGGCAGTCGTACGAAGAACGTGGTGCCTTCGCCGGCGCGACTCTGCGCGCCGATAGACCCGCCGTGCGCTTCGACGATCGCCTTCGCCACGTAGAGCCCCAGCCCGAGACCACCGAAGCGTTCCTTGGGGACCGCGCGCTCGAACGGCAGAAAGATGTAGCTGAGCCGATCCTTGGCGATGCCCGGGCCGCGATCACGGACCGCGACCTCGACCTGCGCCCCATCGCGGCGCACGGACAGGTCGATGGGCTTGCCCTCGCCGAACTTGATGGCGTTGTCGAGAAGGCCGAAGACCACCCGCTCGACGCATGCCGGGTCGAACTCGCCGACGATCGGACGCTCCGCATGGATGGTGATGGGGCTCCCCGCTCGCTGCGCGCGCTCGGACACGCCGGCCACGCATCGCTCGACGAGCGCGACGAGGTCGCACGATTCGAGCGCGAGCTTCACGCCCTCGGCACGGATGCGCGACGCCGCGAGCACATGCTCGACGACGCCGACGAACCGGCGCACGTGGCGCGCGATCTCCTCGCCCCGTCTCGCCGCGTCCGCGTCGCCGCAGCGCTGCGCCTTGCGCAGCTGGTCGTCGGTCGCGAGTTGCAGGGCCGTGAGCGGCGTGCGCAGCTCGTGCGCGACGAGGGCGAGAAAGTCGTCGCGGGCGCGGATCGCGTCGCGCGCCGTGCCGTGAATGCGGGCGTTCTCCAGAGCGGTCGCGACCCGCTGGGCGACCTCCTCCGCGAGCTCCCGGTCTTTCCTGTCGAAGCGGCGACCCGTGGAGAGCAGAACCAGCGCGCCCAGCGTCGCTCGCGTGACGGCCAGCGGGACCCCGATCGCGCCGACGACACCGAGCCGTTCGATTGCGGCACGCTCGGCCGGGGCGAAGTCGTACGTCTCGAGCACCGTGCGGGTGAGCTCGACCCCGAGCAGCGATTGCCTCTGACTCACCACCCTCGAGGCGAAGTTCGGCTGCTTGGGCTCCTGCGCCAGCTGATGGACCACCTCGTCGACGGTGTGTTGCTTGCGCGGGTCGGCGTGTGTCCACGCCACGGTTTGGAGTGCGCCGTCGGGGTCCAGCATCCAGAGCAACGCGCAGTCTCCGAGCTTGGGTACGACGAGGGCGACCGTGAGGCGCGCGATCTCGTGCGTATCGAGCGACGAGTGGACGGTGCGCGAGACGGTGTCGAGGAACGAGGCGCGCTGAGCCACGGCCTCGGCGACCGTGCGTGCGCGTGACGCAATCGCCGACGCGACGACCTGGCCCACGCCGACGGCGAACTCCTCCTCCTCGGGGTGCCAGCGCCCCCTCTCTCCGACGTGCTCGTGGCAGAGGATTCCGCGGAGCTTGCCCTCCGCCCACACGGGGACGTCGAGCTTCGAAGAGATCCCTCTGGCCGCGCAGTAATCTCCCAGGCCGTGCGTCCGCGGATCGGCGACGGCGTCGCGCACGTTCAGCGTTCGTGCCTCGCGAAGAGCCTCGAAGTACTCGGGGAGCTCGGACGCCGAGAGCCTCGCGCCGTGCTCGAACTCGCGAGTGCCAGCGACGAAGCCCGCATCGCAGGTGAGCTCCGATCCCGTGTCGTCGAAGCTCCAGAAGCTCACCCGCTCGGCGTGCAGGACCTCGGCGTCGAGCTGACACATCTGCTCGATCCACGCGCCCCAGTCGGCGCCCGTGCCGCGCGCCAGCTCGAGCAGCAGCGGTGCGAGCTCGAATCGGAGTGTGTCGCGAAGGGCTGCCTCGCCCCGATCCGCCCGAGGTGCATGCTTGGGATCCGTCTGCATCGTCTCGGCTGGTGAAGCGAAATGCGCGCCGCGCCTGGCCAAGGCGCCCGACTCGGGCGCGCGAGCGCTGCCGCCGATCACGTCGCGCGCGCGGTCACGTTTGGCTTGGCGAATGGCTGTTGGGCCACCCAGCGTCCGGCGAGCCGATTGCGCAGCGCCGCCACGAGGTCAGGCACGTCGTGCGCGTGCGCCGCGCCGCCGAACACGTAGTAATCGGGGCGGACGAGCAGTGCCATCTGGCCTGAATGCGCCAGGTGCGACAGGTAGACGCCGTCGACGTCGACGACGTCGGCCGGGCCATTCG
>DATJYG010000297.1:0-3669 GCA_035499695.1 Polyangiaceae bacterium | reverse complement strand
GACCTGGCGGATCTCGATCGCGGTCATCACGCGCGTCGGCACGCCCGCCTTCTCGAGCGCGTCCTGCATCGCCAGCGCGTTGATGACCGTCGCCAGCATGCCCATGTAGTCGCCCTGGGCGCGATCCATGCCGGTGCTGGCGCCCTTGAGGCCGCGGAAGATGTTCCCTCCGCCGACGACGATCCCGATCTGGGCGCCGAGGGCGTGCACCTCGGCCAGCTCGCTCGCCGTCTCCCGGATGACGGTTCCGTCGATGCCGAAGCCGCCGTCGCGACCGCACAGCGCTTCGCCGCTCAGCTTGAGCACGATGCGCTTGTAATGGAGCGACGGGTCCAGCGCCGGCGGGGCCACCGTGTCGTCGTCGCGGTAGGTGGCGTCGCGTCCTTCCATCGTGGCACTTACTATCCGCTGGAAGCGGGCTGCGCAACGGAGGAAAGGCGCGCCTCGATCTTCTCGAGCAGCTTCTCGGCGCCCTGCGAGCGAGCGACCAGAGCCGCCATGCGCAGGTCGCCCTCGGGGATGGGCTGGGCCCCCGCCGTCCGGTAGTCGCCCTCGGGCGCGTCCATGTCGAACCAGACGCGCAGCCACGTCGCGTACATGCGCCGGTCGTCGTCTGTCCCGTCGCTGCCGCGGGGCCCCTCCCCCGCGATGGCCCCCTTCTCGAGCTCCTCGACGAGCTCCGCCGCGCCGTCGTCGTCGCCCTGCTGCAGGAGCGCCTTCACGAGGACGTGCAGCCGGTACAGCTCCGCCTCGCGGTTGGGCAGCGGCGACATCGCCCGCAACCGCTGGACGCACCGCTCGAGCGACACCGAGTTGTTGCGGCACCGCTCGACGTCGGCGTCGACCACCTCGGCCAGTGCGTCGAGCCGCCCGCCGCGCATCAGGGCCGAACCCACGCGCCTCGCGTCCATCGCGCCGGCCGAGTCCCCCTCGGCCAGACACACCGCGGCGGTCCCGAGGCCCGTGGAGAAGAGGCGGGCGAAGAAGGGCGCCTGCGAGCGACGGCGCAGCACGAGGCCGCGGAGCGCCTCGGTCCCCGTGCGCGCCGTCCGGAGCTCGCGCGCGACCCGCGACTCTTCGGCGCGCAGCAGCGCCATCACCAGGAGCGCCACCGCCGCACACCCCAGCGCGAGAGGCGCGGCGAACGACGCGAGCGTCCGCTCCGATCGCGTGAAGACGAGGTACGCCTCGACGGCCGCCACGAACGCGCCCGCCAGCGCCCCCGCGCACACCGCCCACCGCGTCCACGTCGCCACGAGTCGCACTGCCGTCGCTCCCTGTAGCGGTGACCCTAACATCGCGTCCCGGTTGGCGCCGCACGGCCCCCCGTAGTAATCGGGGCCCATGCGCCGACTCGTCTGCCTCGCGGCCCGCAGGGGCGCTCTCGCGCTGCTGCTGGCGTGCTCGGCGTGCTCGGGCTGCAAGAGCGGAACCCCCGCGGCGGCCGACGGAGGCGCCACCCAGGCGCCCGCCGGGCTGACCGAGGCGCAGGCGAAGCAGGTCCTCGCGCGCGTCGGCGACCGCACGATCACCCTCGGCGACTTCGCCTCGGCGATCGAGCACATGGATCAGTTCGACCGCATGCGGTACCAGGCGCCCGAGCGCCGCAAAGAGCTGCTCAACGAGATGATCGACGTGATGCTCCTCGCCGACGAGGCGCGCGCGCGCGGGTACGACAAGGACCCGCAGACCGAGCAGGACCTGCGCGAGATCCTGCGCGACGCGTACCTGAGGAAGGTGCGCCAGGGCGTCCCCCAGCCCAAGGAGATCCCGGACACCGAGGTGAAGGCCTACTTCGACGCGCACAAGGCCGACTTCCACGACCCCGAGCGGCGGCGCCTCTCGGTCGTCGTGCTCCCCTCGCGAGCGGCCGCCGAGGCGGTGCTCGCGACCGCCCGCGGCGCCTCGCCGTCGCAGTGGGGAGAGCTCGTGCGCGGCAAGTCGATCGACCCGTCGGCCAAGGCCAACGTGCCGGTGGACCTCGCCGGGGACATCGGGTTCGTCAGCCCGCCGGGCGATCCGCGCGGCGCCAACGGACGCGTGCCCGACGAGGTGCGCACCGCGGCGTACGAGTCTCCCACGGTCAACGCGGGGGACGTCGTGTCGCACGTGGTCCCCGTCGGATCCAACCGCTTCTACGTGGTGCGCATCACGAGCAAGACCGATCCCCACGACCGCGCGCTGGCGGACGTGGAGAACACGATCCGCGTGAAGCTCGCGCAGCAGAAGGCGCACGACAAGGAAGAGGCGAGCATCGACGGGCTGCGCCAGCAGTTCCAGGTGAAGATCGACGAGACGGCGCTCGGCCAGGTGCAGGTCGGCCTCCCGGACGGAGGCGCCGCCGTCGACGCGGGGGCGATGCCGCGCTAGGTCCCCTGCGCCGTCATGGCGCAGCTTCACGCATTGCCGCCGGAAAACCGAGACGACTGGCGCTGGCAGCTCCGCCACGCGGTCGGCACGGTCGACGAGCTGGCTCTCGCCCTGCCGCTGACGCCCGAGGAGCTCGAGGGCGCGCGGCGCGCCGAGAGCCAGGGGCTGCCTATGCGCATCACGCCGTACTACCTGTCGCTCGTCGACCCGGCCGACCCGCGCTGCCCCATCCGCCTGCAGTGCGTGCCGCACGCGCGCGAGGCCCACGAGGTCCCCGGCGACCTCGCCGACCCGCTGGGCGAGGTGGCGCACGAGGTCGCGCCGCACCTCGTGCAGCGGTACCCGGACCGCGTGCTGCTCCTGGCGACGGATCGCTGCGCCGTCTACTGCCGCTTCTGCACGCGCTCGCGGATCGTCGGCAGCGGCGACGGCGCGGTGTCGGTCGAGGCGTTGGCGCCGGCGCTCGCGTGGATCCGCGCGCACCCGGAGGTGCGCGACGTCATCGTGAGCGGCGGCGATCCGCTGGCGATGGCGACCGACCGGATCGTGCGGCTGGTGCAGGCGCTGCGTGAAGTGCCGACCGTCGAGACCATCCGCCTGGCGACGCGAGTGCCGGTGACGCTGCCGATGCGCATCACGAGCGAGCTGCTCGACGCGCTCCGGCCGCTGCACCCGCTCTGGGTGATGACGCACTTCAACCACCCGCGCGAGCTCACGCCCGAGTCGCTCGCCGCGTGCACGCGCCTGGCGGACGCGGGCTTCCCCGTGATGAACCAGACGGTGCTCCTCGCCGGCGTGAACGACGACGCGAGCACGCTCGAGGCGCTCTTCCGCGGCCTGGTGCGCGCGCGCGTGCGCCCGTACTACCTCCTGCAGATGGACCCCGTGCGCGGCACGGGTCACCTGCGGACGCCGCTCTCGCGGGGGGTGGCCCTGATGGAGGCGCTCCAGGGGCGCCTCTCGGGCATCGCCCTGCCCAAGCTGGTCTGCGACACCCCCGGGGGCCGCGGGAAAGTGCCTCTCGCGCCCGACTACGTCGTGGCGAGAGGCCCTGGAATCACGTCCTTACGCACGTTTCGGGGCGAGGTCGTCGACTACGTGGATCCCCCTCCTGAGGTCCCGCCGATGGCGGGCCGACGACCCGAAGGGCGCGCTGAATGAAGTCCGTTGACGGGCTCGGCTGAGCTTCAATACCTTCGAGGCTCATCGTGGGGTACCCGCACCGCTCGCTCCGGCGTGCTTCGCGCCTGACGTCCATCCTGCTCGCCGCGTCGGTGGCGACCACGCAGGCGCCCGCCC
>DATJYG010000296.1:0-17333 GCA_035499695.1 Polyangiaceae bacterium | reverse complement strand
GCGCATCCTACTGTAGTCTCGTCCGGTAGAGGGATCTCCCGATGCGCTCGAACGTGATGATCAAGGCCGGCGTCTCTGTCGTCGCCGCCGCGCTGCTGCTCGCGGCCACGCCGGCACGTGCGGACGAAGAGGCCGACCGCGGGCAGGCGAGGGAGCTCGGCACCCAGGCCTATCAGGCGGCCGACAAGGGCGACTGGGCCAAGGCGGAGGATCTCTTCCGCCGCGCGGACGCGATCTATCACGCGAACACCTTGCTGCTCGGTCTCGCGCGCGCCCGCGCGCACCTCGGCAAGTACGTGGAGGCGTGGGAGGACTACCACCGCATCCTCATCGAGACGTTGCCGCCCAACGCCAGCGGCGCCATGAAGAAGGCGGTCGACGACGCGCGCAACGAGATCGGGTCGGTCGAGGGCAAGCGCGCGCGCGCGACCATCTCCGTGACGGGTCCGTCGAACCCCACCGTGACGCTCGACGGCGCACCGGTGAACGCCGCCGCGCTGGGCGCCGAGCGTCAGGTGAACCCCGGCACGCACGCCGTGCACGCCGAGGCCCCGGGGTACCTGCCGGGGGACACGAGCTTCACGGTGGCGGAGGGGCAGACGACGGCGGCGAGCCTGCAGCTCCAGCCCGCGCCCGCGGCACCGGCGGGCGCCGCTCCTGCGGCCGCGGCGACACCCGCGACGACGGACGCCACGAATCCGGTCCCGGCCGACAGCGGCGGCGGAGGCAGCGGCTCGACGCGCAGGACCCTCGGCCTCGTGGGCATGGGCGTCGGCGCTGCGGGGCTCGTCACGGGCGTCATCACCGGCATCATCGCCATGGGCGATCACAGCAGCCTGATGGACAACGTCTGCGCGAAGGGCCCGTGCGGGCAGTCGGACCTGACGAGCTACAACTCGTCGACCAGCTCGTACCAGACGATGGGCACCATCTCGACGATCGGCTTCATCGCCGGCGGCGTGCTCGCCGCGGGTGGCGCGATCCTCTTCTTCACGGCGCCGAGCGGAAGCTCGTCGAGCACGGGCGAGGGTGCTCACGTCGCGCCTTACGTGGGGCTCGGTCACGCCGGCCTCGCCGGCAGCTTCTAGCGCCACGTGCGGCGCCTGGTGCTCGCCGGCATCCTGGTGCTGAGCGCGTGCTCGCGGCAGACGCCGACGGCGACGCGCGAGGTCGATGCGTCGGGACCGCGCCTGCAGTCCGTGCGCGTTCCTGCGGCGCTGAGCCTCTCGCGCGGGCTCGACACGCTGTCCGTCTCGATCGATCCGGCGTCGCTGGCCGACATGGACGTCACGGTCGATCCCGGGATGATCCTGGGCGTCGAGAGCGACACGGTGGTCTTCGCGCTGGGGCAGCAGCCTCCGGCGAACGGGCGAAAGGGGTACGCGTCAGGGACGGACTTCTCGCTCGGGACGAGCACGTGGAGCACGCGCGCCGACGGCATCCCGGCGCCGGGTACGCGGTACGTCGCCGAGATGACCCTCGTGCTCTTCGAGACGGATGTGCCGGCGCAGCACGACTGGGATCCGCATTCCGGTCGGTACAGGGCGCTGTGGAAGAGGACGCTTCGGCAAGCGGAAGAGTGACCGTTGAGAATCAACGCGGCACGCAGGTGATCGCGTCGTCAGCATTCGGCACATCACGGCGCAGACGCAGCACCATTCGCGCGTGAAATGCGCTAACTCGCGACGGCGCGAGTCGTGCTTGGGTCCGCTTTCGTCACGTTGAGGGTTCGGGATCGCTTTCGCGCCAAGCTCGCGGACGGGTGGGGCATCGTCGTGGTGTTCCTGGCGATCGGCGCCACGATCATGGGCGTCTACGTGCACGTCACGCCGTTCGACCAGCGCGCGAACGACATCGGGTCGCACGTCGGCGTCATCAAAGCGGCGGAGCACCGGCACGGCATCCCCCTCGACACCGACTGCTGGGAGTGTGTGCAGCCGCCTGCCTACTACGTGGTCGCCGCCGCGGTGCTGGCCGCCGCCGGCCACGAGCTGCCCGAGAAGGGCATGCCCGACGAGAAGGGGGAGCGCATCCTTCAGGGGCTCGCGGTCTTCCTCGGCGTCGCCACCCTCGCGTGCTGGCCGATGACGGCTCGGCTGGCGCTCCGCACGCCTCACGAGCGGACCGTCGCCAGCGCGCTGTGCGCCTTCTGGCCGACGCTTCCCATCGAGGCGTGCAAGTGCAGCAACGATCCGATGCTCTACCTGATCGCCGCCGCGGCGCTCTGGCAGCTGGTGCGCTGGCGGACCACGGGCAGCGCGGCGTCGCTCGCCGCCGCCGGGGCGCTCGCCGGTCTGGCACCGCACGCGAAGATCACCGGTTTCGTCGTCGTCGCCGTCTTCCTCTCCTCGCTCGGCCTGGCTCTCGTTCGACCACGCCGCGATGCGACACGCCGGTGGCCCCGGGGCGCATCGGCCGGGGTCGCCGCCATCGTCGCTTCCATGGTGCTGTGGGTGTTCGTCCTCGGTCACTACAAGCACTGGCGAACCCACGTCGACTTCAGCTCGACGGGACACGCTCCGATCGAGAACAAGTGGTCCGACTTCACCGTCGTGCACCTGAAAAGCTTCCTCGAGAACCCCTGGGTGCGCTTCGACAAGTCCCACGTGCGCGACGAGTTCTGGAACTACCTGTTCCGGTCCAGCCTCTACGGGGAGTACTCCAGCGGCGACGCGACGACGCGGGTGCTCGCGTACCTCCTCGCGCTGACCGCGGCGGTGCTCCTGCCCCTGGTCGCGTGGGGGTTCGTCGCCTGCATCGTGCGCGGTTGGCGACGCGACGATCGCGGCCATCGAGAGCTCGCGCTCACGGTCCTCGGCTTCATGGGCTTCATGGTCGTCGTGCGCCTGCAGTTCCCGATCGCGTCTCACCAGGATTTCCGGTTCGCATTGCCGATCGTCATCAGCTGCGCCTCGATGGCCGCCATCGCGGCGGGCGTGGTGCGTCGCAGACTCCAGCGGCGCTGGCTACATCTGGCCACCTTGCCGGGCTGGCTCGTCGTCGGTCTTTGCCTCGTATCGCTCTGGATAACGCTCGGATGGTCCTGATCCCGGGAAGCCCGGCCGCGCGACCCCCTGCGATGAGCTACGATTGAGGCTTGGAGGGTGCGATGGCTCGTCGACTCTTCGCGGTCACCGGTGCGGGTGCTTTTCTCTTGTGGGGACTGGCGGGTGGCTGCGGCGGCAGCAACTCGACGAGCGTCGAGGGCGACGGGGGTAGCGACGCGACGGCCGGGGGCAGCTCCGGTGCGATGAGCAGCAGCTCCGGGGGCACCGGTAGCAGCTCGGGCACGACGGGCAGCAGCTCCGGCACGGCCAGCAGCTCGAGCAGCGGAAGCAGCTCCGGCGGGCATGGCTCCAGCAGCGGTAGCAGCTCGGGCGCTGGCAGTAGCTCCGGCGCTGGCAGTAGCTCCGGCACCGGCAGCAGTTCCGGCGCTGGCAGCAGCTCCGGTACCGGCAGTAGCTCCGGTGCGGGTAGCAGCTCCGGCACTGGCAGCAGCTCGGGAGCCGGCAGCAGCTCCGGCGCCGGAAGCAGCTCGGGAGCCGGAAGCAGCTCCGGTGCGGGCAGCAGCTCGGGCACCGGCAGTAGCTCGGGTACTACTGGGAGTAGCTCGGGGGCTGGAAGCAGCTCCGGCGGAAGCAGCGGCAGCTCGAGCGGCGGAGGGACCGGCAATCCGTGCCCCACGTCTCCGTGCGTGGCTCCGGCGGTCTGCTGCGCCGAGGTCGACGCAGGCGTCGCAGGTTGCTCCGCGTCGTGCTCCGCGGGCGACACGATCGGCTGCATGGCGCCGTCTCAGTGCGGCGGTACGACCCCGGAGTGCTGCGGCACGGCCGTCCTCAATGGAGGCACGGTTCCGAACTGCTCGGTCGCCACACTCTCGTCGCAGTGCGTGGCGAAGTGCATCTCGAACATCAGCCTCACGTGCGGCAGCACCACGAAGACCGTGACGGACACGCTTCACATGTGCGCCACGCCGGCGGACTGCACGACGTCGGATCCGGGCAACCCCGACTGCTGCCTCGTGCACGGCTACTACGTGTGCGTCAGCGCCCTCGACAAGACGCTCGGCGGCCTTACGTGCCAGTAAGACCCTCATGGGTTTGCTGGTCGACGGGAAGTGGACGAAACGCTGGTACTCGTCCGACGCGCACGGGCGCTTCGTGCGCGAGGGGACGCTGTTTCACGGACGCGCCGTCCCAGAGGCCGGGCGCTACCATCTGTACGCGTCGTTCGCGTGTCCCTGGGCCAGCCGCGCGCTCATCATGCGAAAGCTCAAGGGGCTCGAGTCCGCGATCACCGTGGGCATCGTCGACCCCTTCATGGGCGAAGACGGCTGGGCCTTCTCCGACGCGCTCCGCGACGAGGTGAACGGCTCCGCGTTCCTTCGCGACGTGTACGTCAGGGCGAAGCCCGACTACTCGGGCCGCGTCACCGTGCCGGTGCTCTGGGACAGGAGAGAGGGCACGATCGTCAACAACGAGTCGCGCGAGATCATCCGGATGTTCGATCACGACTTCGCCGTGCTCTCACCCGGTGCGCCTGACTACGCCCCGCCGGACCTCGTGCAGGCGATCGACCGCGAGATCGACGCGATGTACGACCCCGTCAACAACGGCGTCTACCGCGCGGGGTTCGCCACCAAGCAGCGCGCCTACGAGGAAGCCGTGGGCGAGCTCTTCGCCGCCCTCGATCGGTACGAGGAGCGCCTGTCGCGGCAGCGCTACCTCCTCGGCGCGCGCATGACCGAGGCCGACGTGTGTCTCTTCACGACGCTCGTACGCTTCGACCCGGTCTACCACTTCCACTTCAAGTGCAACC
Source organism: Polyangiaceae bacterium (assembly GCA_035499695.1). Classification (GTDB taxonomy): domain Bacteria; phylum Myxococcota_A; class Polyangia; order Polyangiales; family Polyangiaceae; genus Palsa-1150. Next base: position 12,515 of record DATJYG010000296.1, on the reverse strand, counting down.
TGCGACGCCTCCGCGACTACCCGAACCTCTGGGGCTACGTGCGCGACGTCTACCAGCATCCCGGCGTCGCCGAGACGGTGAACCTCGACCACATCAAGCAGCACTACTTCCGCAGCCACGAGTCGGTGAACCCGACGCGCATCGTCCCCGTCGGTCCGGAGATCGACTACTCGACGGCGCACGACCGCGCGCGATTTCAGAACTGAAACTGCCAGATCCCCAGGCCCACGGCGATCACGGCGACGCCGGCCGTGACACCCGAGACGATGTAGTCCGTCCGGATCGGAGAGACCTGCGCGTCGCTGCACGTCCCGGCATGGCCGCAGGAGCTCGCCGCGAGATTGTGCTCGGCGATCTTGCCCACGACGAGGAACACGATCGACGCGATCGCGGCTGCGGCTCCGATGCTCGTGGCGACGTAGGCACCCGTCGGCGCGCGCCTCGACCGCTCCGAGACCCGCGTGGAGTCCGCCGCCGGCGGCTCGAGTCGCACGTCGACACGACGATCGTGCTCTCCGTCGTGAAGCGTCACGCGCGTCTCCACGGCCGGCCACCCCGCGTGCTCGAAGCGAAGCACGTGCTCGCCGGGATCGAGCGGGATCGGCACCACCGGGAGCGGGCGCCCGACCGTGGTGCCGTCGATGGCGAGCGACACGTCGTCCACGTCGGAGCCGTCGGCGCGCTTCGCCGAGACGACGACGCTCGGGATGTGGGGCCCGAGCTCGAGCTCCCAGCGCGTGCAGTCCTGCACGACGAGCGCGGGGCAGCTCGCTTGGGCGCACACCAGGAACAGTCGCCGCGCCTCGACCCAGTGATTCGCGAGCCGCACCTCCTGGCCGCGCTCGTGCGCCGCCATGCACGAGGCCTTCTCGTCGGCCTGCACGACGCTCGGTGCCGTCAGGCACGCCAGGCTCGCCGCCACGAGGGCGGCGCGAGAGCCGCGCGTCATGCGTCGCGCTTGCGCGGCCGGGGAAGCCCGTACTCCGCGATGCGGTTGATGAGCGTGCGCCGCGAGATGCCGAGGATCTCCGCCGCGCGCGTCTGGTTGCCCTGCGCTTCCTCGAGCGCTCGCACGACGCGCTGACGCTCGTCCTCCTCGGCGTGGGCTCCGAGGGCCGCGTCGTCCAGCAGCAGGTGGTGAGGCTCGATGCGCCCCCCCTCGGCCAGCGCCATGGCGCGCTCGACGACGTTGCGCAGCTCGCGCACGTTCCCGGGCCACGTGTGGCGATGGAGACTCGTCACGGCCGCCGGCGACAGCGTCGGGACCGCGATGCCCGCGTTGCGCGCCGATTCCTCGAGGAACGTCTTCGCCAGCGGAATGATGCGCTCGCGTCGCGTGCGGAGCGGTACGACGTTCACCGTGACGCCCGCCAGGCGGTAGTAGAGGTCACGGCGGAACTTCCCCTCGGCGATGAGCCCCTGGAGGTCGCGATTCGTGGCCGAGAGGATGCGAACGTCGGCCGCCACGGGGCGCAGCGCGCCGAGCCGCAAGACCTCGCGCGTCTCGAGCACGCGGAGCAGCGCAGCCTGGGTGGTCGCCGGCATCTCGCCGACCTCGTCGAGGAAGAGCGTGCCGCCGTCGGCCGATTCGATGAGCCCCGGCTTGGCGTGAAGCGCCCCGGTGAACGCGCCCTTCTCGTACCCGAAGAGCTCCCCCTCGAGCAGCGTCTGCGGGAACGCCGCGCAGTTCAGCCGCACGAGAGGACCGGAGGCCCGCCGGGAGCGACGGTGGATGGTCTCGGCCGTGACCTCCTTGCCGACGCCGGTCTCACCGACGATCAGCACGCTGAGCGGGCTGTTGGCGATGAGACCGAGGAAGTGCTCGAACTGCGCGTGGCCCTGTCCCGGAGCGCCGGACGACGCGGCCCGCTGCGCTCCGATCTCGCCCTGGACCACGAGGAACGCGGCTCCGACCTCGGCCACCTGCCCGATCGTCAGGGGCCAGGGGCCCTCGATGGGGACGCCGTTCACACGCGTGCCGTGGGTGCTGCCCAGGTCCTCGAGCACCGGCGTCGGCCCCGCCGCGCGGAGCACGGCGTGCCGGCGCGACACCGACTTGTGGAGGATCTGGATGTCGCACTCGTCGCCGCGCCCGAGCACCAGATCCTTGCCCGGGACGAGATCGCGCGTGACCGTCCCGCCGTCCCAGAAGACGACCACGCGCGGACGGCCGGGCGGCGCAGCGTCGAAGGCGTGCGACCGGGTCTTCTCGTCGGAGCCTACGGCCATCGACCACATGTTATCTCTTCCTGGATGGCGTACCGGGTCGGTCGCTACCAGGTGCACGAGCCGATCGCCTCCGGGGGGATGGCTGTGGTGCACCTGGGGCGGATCGTCGGTCCGGTCGGCTTCTCGAGGACGGTCGCCATCAAGCGGCTGCACCCGCACCTGGCGACCGATCCCGAGTTCGTGGCGATGTTCCTCGACGAGGCACGGCTCGCCGCTCGCGTGCAGCACCCCAACGTCGTGGCCACGCTCGACGTGGTCGCGAGCAACGGCCAGCTCTTCCTCGTGATGGACTTCGTGCTCGGCGCGTCGTTCTCCCAGCTGCTCCGGAGCGCGCGCGAGGACGGGATCGTGCCGACTGCCGCCGTGACCTCGGCGATCGTCGCCGGGGGACTCTACGGCCTGCACGCCGCCCACGAGGCGCGCGACGAGCGCGGCGAGTCGCTCGGCATCGTGCATCGCGACGTCTCGCCGCAGAACCTGCTCGTCGGGCTCGACGGCATCACGCGCGTCGTCGACTTCGGTGTCGCGAAGGCCGCCTCGCGAGGGCAGGCCACGCGCGATGGGCAGCTCAAGGGCAAGCTCTCGTACATGGCCCCCGAGCAGATCCGCCGCAGGAACGTCGATCGACGCGCCGACGTCTACGCCGCGGGGGTTGTCCTCTGGGAGGCGCTCTCGCTGCAGAAGCTCTTCCAGGCCGATGACGAGGGCGGCGTGATGGCCGCGGTCCTCGAGGGAGCCATCCCGCGCCTCTCGGACCAGCGCGACGGCCTGCCGCGCGGCATCGACGACGTCGTGGCGCGTGCGCTCGCGAGGGATCCCGAGGCGCGGTTCCCGACGGCACAGGACTTCGCCGCCGCGCTCGAAGCGGTGATCCCGCCGGCACCGCAGCGGGAGGTCGGCGCGTGGGTAGCGCGTGCAGGCGGGAACGAGATCGACGAGCGGCGAGGTCTGGTCTCGGAGGTCGAGCAGTCTCCGACGATCGAGAGCGACGCCGACGATCGGGCCGTCGAGGGGCTCGTGGGGCACCAGCTGACGGAGGAGGAGGCACGCAAGCTCGCGACGGCGCTCACCGCGACGCTTCCCTCGCGGGCCATCCCGGATCCGGAAGCACCCGACACGAGCGTCTCGGCCACCGACGTCGCGGTGCGAGCTCGAAGCGGACGGTCGACGGGGTTGTGGGCGAGCGGCGTGCTGGCGGTGCTTCTGCTCGTGGGAGGGGCGTCGTACGTCACGGCGCGACGCGACGTCGCGAATCCGTCGGCTGCGGCGGCGTCCATCACGGCGGCGGCGGTCGCACCGTCGTCATCGTCGTCCGAAGGGGAGCCGTCGGCGACGGCGACGTCCTCCTCGTCGGACCCGTCGGCCGTGTCTCCTCCCGCTCATCACGCTGCGCGCCCCGTCCACAAGGCCAGCCCGCGCGCCTCGGCGTCGGCCCGGGATCCGAGCTGCGATCCGCCGTTCACCGTCGACCTGCAGGGGGTCAAACGGTTCAAGTCGTGGTGTCTGTGAACGCCGTTCTCACGGGTGGTGCAGGATGGTCCCGCCGCTTCCGACGGCCCACACGTCGTTCGGCCCCGTGCCCCACACCCCGTTGAGGCCGTTGCTCGTGCCGCTGGGGACCTGAGACCAGCTGCTTCCGTCGTAGTGGATGATCGTGCCGCCGAAACCGACGGCCCAGATGTCGGCCGCGCCACTGCCCCACACCCCGCTGTATCCGCCCATCGTCGTCACGGGGCCCCACGCGTTCCCGTCGAAGAGCACGGTGGGGCCGTCCTGAGAGACGGCCCAGACGGACTGCGCGCTGCTGCCCCACACGCTCGTGAAGGTGTCCGGAACGGTCACCTGGTCCGGCTGCCCTTGCCACGAGCCTCCCACGTAGGTCGCGATCAGGTTCGAGCTTCCCACCGTCCAGACGGCGCTCGACGAGGCTCCCCACACCGATTGCAACCCTGCGTCGAGCGTCGTCGTGAGCGACCAGCCCGTACCGTCCCAGTGCGCGATCGGCCCGCCGCCATCGGCCTCGCCGACGATCCAGACGTCGTTCGAGGCGCTGCCCCACACGCCGTTCCACGCGGTGCCGTGCTCCATCGCGGCCGCGCCGGCGTCCGAGGGCGACCACAGGGTCCCGTCGTAGTGGAGGATCGCGCCGTCCTCGCCGACCGCCCACACGTCGGTGCGCGAGGATCCCCACACGGCGTTGAGCGGGCCGACGCTGGCCGGCGACACGGACCACGTGGTGCCGTCCCAGTGCAGGATCGTGTTGTAGCCGACGGCCCAGACGTCGCCGGAGCTGCTCCCCCAGACGGCCGCGAGATCCGAGAAGCCCGACGATCCATCCATCCACGAGGACCAGCCCGCGTCGAGGACGTCTCCCGCGCCGGTGTCCGTCACGCCGGCATCCGTCGCACCGTCCGGCTTGGGGCCGGCATCGGGCGACGGCATCGCGCCGTCCCCGCGGGCGCCGGCGTCGGTGCGTCCGGCGTTGTCGGTGAGGTAGCCGAGACTGCACGCCGCGAGGAAGGGCACCGACCACGCCCACCACACCGCACGCATCGCTCGAAACATTAGCACCGAGGTCGCCGATCACGGGCGCTTCGGGTCGAACCAGGTCCGCGTGCCATCGAACATGCGCAGGAAGTCCGGGTCCACGAGCGGCGTCTGGCGCGCCCAGGCCGTGGAGCGGAAGGGCAGGGCCGACTCGAACATGAGCCAGAGCGACTCGTCGGGGCCGCGGCGCGGCGGATCGGCAACGTCGTCCGGCGTCGCCAGGACGCGGTCGTACGTGGACGCGGCCACGCCGTGCGGTGTGAGCAGCGGCGAGATGAACGTGCAACCCGGGTCGTAGCCCTGCTCGGGCGAGGGCGTGCGCACGACCATGTTCACCTCGCTCGCGGCGTTGCGGTGCATGAACGGCGGGCGGAACCCCTCGAACGTCTCCCACCGGCCCGGGAAGACCACGAAGTCGGCGATGGCGCGCCCGTGGTCGTCGAGCGGCGCGGTGAGCACCGTGAGGATCGACGGATCCGGATGGTCGTACCTGACGGAGCCCATCGCGCTGAAGAGCGCCAGGTCGTACGTGAAGGGCACGTGGTTGCCGTGCCATGCGACGACGTCGAACGGCGAGTGCTCCTGCGTCGCGGCGTGCAGGTGGCCACCGAGCTTCGTGACGATCTGGAACCCCGCCGGGCACGCGCGGTCCTCGTACGCGGCTACCGGCGCCAGGAAGTGTCGCGCGTCGGCCAGGCCGTTCGAGCCGATGAGCCCTCGCTCGGGCAGGCGCAGTCGCCTGCCGAAGACCTCGAGCACCCAGCCGCGCGCGTGTCCCTCGGGCAGACCCAGCGCGAACTTGAGGGCACGGGGCACGAGCAGCACCGATCCGACCGGCACTCGCAGCCACCCGAGCTCCGTGCGGCAGTCGAGCGTTCCCGTCTGCGGGACGATGAGCAGGTCCCCGTCGGCGTCCGAGAAGCTGCGGTCGGTCATGTCCGCGTTCGCGGCGTAGAGGTGCACCGCGTAGCCGGGGCCCGACGTGGGCTCTCCCGCGCCGCCGAGCGTCACGAGGCCGTCGAGGAAGTCGACGCGCGTGTTCGCGTCCGGGATGGGCAGCGGCCTCCATCGCGTGCGGTTAGGGTTCACCTCCTCGAGCGGCGTCGCGAAGCGCGCGCTGGGCAGCGGGGTGAGCAGCGAGTGCGAGAACGAGGGGCGGATGCGGTACATCCACATCCGCGAATTCTCGGCGCTGCGCACCGTGAACGGCGTGCCGTTCAGCAGCTCGGGGAAGAGGCCGTAGGGCGCCCGGCGTGGCGCGTTCTGCTTGTGCGGCAACGCGTTCGCGAGGGCCTCGGACTGCAGCGTCGCGCCGAAGCCCGCTTGCGTAAGTGCTTCACGAGGAGCGCGCAGCGCGGGCGCCGACGGGCGCGCAGCAGGTCCAGACAGCGCCGCCTGCATCATCGCCTCGACGGCGCTGCGATCGAGGGCGCCGGGGAAGAGGGCCGCCGCGTTCATCGCCGCCTCGACGGCCCGGTCCACTCCTTCTCGCGGCAGGCCGAGCTTCCCCAGGGGGACCGCTACGCCGGTCGCCTGCGCGAGCAGAGCGATCCCGTCGACGGGATCGAGGAGGCCCAGCCCTCGCGCGATGGCGCCCATCGCCTCGGGCGCGGCCTCGCGGTGCAAGCGGACCATGTGCGGCAAGAGGGCGGCGTGCGTCGCCGCGTGCGGCATGCCGAAGGTGCCCCCGAGGAAGTGGCAGAGCCGGTGGTGCAGTCCTCCACCCGCGTCGGCGAAGACGGTGCCGGCGAGATACGCCCCTTCCAGCGCCTCTTCACGCGCCTCGGCGTCGTCGCTCCGCGCGCAGAGACGTCGCAAGCTGGTGGCCAGGAGTCCGATCGCCGCCTCCGCGGTCAGCCTCGTCGCGCGATCCGACGAGACGACCCACGTGGCCTCGACGGCGTGCGCCATGGCATTCCAGAGGCTCGTCATGGTCACGTCGCGCGCGAGGCCTTGCGACAGCGTGGGGTCGTACACGACGAGCACCGGTCGCACGCGCTCGTCGCGGCCCGTCTTCTTCTCGCCGCCTTCGGTGATTCCGTAGACGGGCGTCATCTCCGAGCCCGAGTACGTCGTCGGAACGGCGACGACACGCACCCGCCCCGCGAGCGCCATCGCCTTGGCGAGACCGATCGCCGATCCACCACCGAGGGCCAGCGCGACGTCCGCGTCCGTCCGGCTCGCCTCCTGCTGCGCCGCCGTCACCACGTCGGCCGGCACGTGCTCGCGCGCGATCGCCAGCACGCCGACGGAGCGTCCACCGAGCCGGGCAGCCAGCGTTGCCGCGTCCGCCTTGCGACCGGGAGAGGACACGACGAGCACGCGCTGGCCGCCGATCGCCTCGATCTCCTGCGGGATCTTCGCAGCCGATCCCGCCCCGAAGACGACGCGTGTCTTGCCGCGCTGCATCGCGAACTGCCGAGCCATCATCGCCTCCCGTCTTGTGTGGCGCGCTCTTCGGAGTCTAGCCTTGCGCCCTCCAAGTCACCCGAGAAAGGACAACAGCATGAAGCTGCACTTCCATCCCGTCTCGACGGCCTCGCGTCCCGTCGTCCTGTTCTGCGCCGATGCGAACATCTCCTACGAGCCCGTGATCGTGGACCTCATGAAGGGCGCGCACTACGAGGAGCCGTTCGTCACGCTCAACCCGAGCAAGCAGGTGCCGGTCCTCGAGGACGGCGACCTGGTGCTCACCGAGTCGTCGGCGATCCTCAAGTACCTCGCCGAGAAGTCCAACTCGCCCGCGTACCCGAAGGACATCAAGGCGCGCGCGCGCATCAACGAGCGCATGGACTGGTTCAACACGCAGCACTACCGCGAGTGGGGCTACCACCTCATCTATCCGCAGACCTTCCCGCACCACGTGAGGCCGACGGAGGAAGCGCAGCGCGCGACGGTCGAGTGGGGCCGCGAGAAGTCCGAGGCGTGGCTCAAGGTCCTGAACGACAACATCATCGGATCGCACAAGTACCTCTGCGGGGACACGATCACGATCGCCGACTACTTCGGCGCCGAGATCCTCGCGGCGGGTGACCTCATCGGCGTCACCTACAAGCGCTTCCCGAACGTCGACCGCTGGATGAGCACGATGCGCGCGCTGCCGGGGTGGAAGAAGACCAACGAGGCCACCGACGGGTTCGCGGCCTCGCTGAAGGGGAAGAAGTTCGTCACCATCAACTGATGCGGGCGGCGTTCCCCGAGACGATCCCCGAGCTGCTCGCCTGGCGGGCGGCGCGCTCGCCGGAGCGCGAGTGGCTCTTCTTCGAGGACGACTCGTGGACGCTGGCCGACGTCGCGGGCGAGGTCGATCGATTTGCGGTCGGCCTCGCCGAGCGCGGCGTCGTGCGGGGGGACAGGGTCGCGCTGCTGGTCGGCAACCGGCCGGAGACGATCTTCGGCTGGTTCGGGGCGAACCGGCTCGGGGCCATCGCGGCGCCGCTGAACCAGGCGCTGAAGGCGCCGGAGATCGCGGCGCTGCTGAATCTGGAGAGGCCACGTGTGCTCGTCGTGGCCGAGGAGCACCGCGCGCTCGCGGGAGCCGCGAGCGATCTGCTCGACGCGAGCGCTCGACCTGTGCTCGCGACGCCGGGGGAGATCGCGCGCGCCGGCATCGGCGCTCCCGAGGTCGACGTGCGTCCCGATGACGTGGCGGTGCTCATCGCGACGTCGGGTACGACAGGCACGCCCAAGGCGGTGATGCAGACACACCGGACCTACGCGCTGACCGCCGAAGCGTTCCCCGCGTGGGTCGGCCTCGGCGAGAGCGACCGGCTGCTCGGGGCGCTGCCGCTGTTCCACATCAACGCGCAGGCGTACTCGACGATGGGTGCGCTTGGCGCGGGAGCCGGACTGGCGCTGCTCGGGCGGTTCTCGGCGTCTCGCTTCTGGGAAGACGCGCGTCGCCTCGGGGCGACGCAGGCGAACGCCGTCGGGGCGATGATCCACATCCTGCTCAAGACTGCGCCGGGTCCGGCCGATCGCGAGCACGGCATTCGCTCTGTGTATGCGGCGCTCGCGCTTCCACAGGAACAGCACCGCGCCTTCGAGGAGCGCTTCGGGCTCGCTCTGACGGTGGGCTACGGCATGTCCGAGACGACCTTCGGCACCGTGTGGCCGCGCGAGGAGCCGGCGCGCTACGGGACGATGGGCCGTCTGCGGCAGCATCCGCGCCTGGGCACGATCAATCGTGCGCGCGTCGTGCGTGACGACGGGACCGATGCGGTCGATGGAGAGGCTGGAGAGCTCTGGCTCTCGAACGCCGCCACGATGGCCGGCTACTGGGGTGACGAAGCGCAGACCGCCGCGGCGCTCGCGGGCGGGTGGCTCCACACGGGCGACGTGGTTCGGCGTGACGCAGAGGGCTTCTACACGTTCGTGGCGCGCAAGAAGGAGATCATCCGTCGACGCGGCGAGAACGTGGCCGCCGCCGAGATAGAGAACGTGCTCCTCGCGCACCCCTCGGTGGGCGAGGCCGCTGCCGTCGGAGTGCCCTCGGACCTCGGCGAGGACGAGATCGTCGCGTACGTCGCCCCCCGTGCCGGCGCGACCATCGATCCGGAGGCGCTCCGCACGTGGGCGCGCGAGCGACTCGCCGACTTCAAGGTGCCGGGCGCGATCCACGTGCGCGACACCCTGCCGCGCACGGCAACCGAGCGCGTCGCCAAGCACCTCCTCAAGTGACGTTGGTGAACCGAGCTACGTGAGCTCGCGGCGGACCATCTGAGCGCCGCGGACCATCGCCGAGAGCTTTCCGAACGCGACGTCGCGTCGCAGGTACTTCATCCCGCAGTCGGGCGCGACCACGAGGCGCTCGTGCGGAAGGACGTCGAGGGCGCGCCGGATGCGGTCGGCCACGACCTCGGGCGTCTCGATCTGGGGATCCCCCATGCTGATGACGCCCACCATGAACGACTTGCTGGGGAGCTCGCGGAGGATCGACAGATCGAGGTGCGGCTGCGCGGCCTCGATCGAGATGACGTCGGCGCGGACCGCCTCGAGCTCCGGAAGGAAGGAGTAGCCGCTCGGCCGGTCGTGCACGATGTGGGCGTACCCGAAGCAGAGGTGGACGACCGTCGTGCCGCCCACTCCGTCGAGCGCATGGTTGATCGCGCGCACCGCGTACTTCTTCGCTTCGGAGGCGCGGGCCTGCAGGTACGGCTCATCGAGCTGGACGACCGAGACACCCGCCGCGAAGAGATCGCGGATCTCGGCGTTCACTGCTTCGGCGTAGTCCATCGCTGCCGCTTCGGCGCTCGGGTAGAAGTCGTTCTGCGCCTGCTGGAGCATCGTGAAGGGGCCCGGCAGGGTGATCTTGGTCTTGCGGCTCGTGCTGGCGACGAGGAACTCGGCGTCGCGCAGCTCGATGGGACGGTCGCGCCGGATCTTGCCGACGATGCGCGGGACGGGGTTCGGGTGCCCCGTGCGGTCGAGCGCGGTGCCCGGGTTGTCCACGTCGATGCCGGCGAGCGCGGTGGCGAACCGGTTCGAGTAGCTCTCGCGCCGCATCTCGCCGTCGCTGACGATGTCGATGCCGGCTCGCTCCATGTCGCGAATCGCGACGAGGGTCGCCGCGTCCTGCGCCTCCTCGAGGTGCTCGGGCGCGATCTTCCACAGCTCGCGAGCGCGCACGCGCGGCGGGAGGCGGCTCTCCAGGTTGCGCCGATCGACGAGCCAGTCGGGCTGCGCGTAGCTGCCGACGACGGTCGTGGGGAGGACGATCTTGTCCATGGGCCCGTCCTTCTGTGCGAGAAAAGCAGGGTGACGATACACGACGGCGGAGCTCTCGTGCGTCTCGCCGCGGCGAGCACCGTCGGGAGTCTCTTCGCCATGCGTGCCCGGGTTCACCCCGAACGGATCGCGATCGAGGATGGCGTGCGTCGCTTCACGTACGGGGAGCTCGCGGGTCGCGCGCGCCGGCTGGCGGGCGTGCTCGCGGCGCGAGGCGTCGCACGGGGGGCGCGTGTGGCGATCCTCTCCGAGAACCGGCTCGAGTACCTCGAGGTGTTCCTGGCCGCCGCGCACCTCGGCGCGATCGTCGCTTGCCAGAACTGGCGACTCGCCCCGCCGGAGCTCGGGCACTGTCTGGACCTGGTGGATCCGGCGTGCGTGATCGTCTCGCCGCGTTGGGCCGACAAGCTCGCGGCCCTCGGGCGCAAGGGACCGGCGCCGCTCGTTCTCGGCGATGTGTACGAGAGGGCTCTGGCCGAGGCGCCGGGGGAGGTCGCGGCAGGGGAGGTGGACCCCGAGGACGCGCTCCTCATCCTCTACACGAGCGGCACGACGGGATTGCCCAAGGGCGCCGTCCTCAGCCATCGCGCCGAGATCGCGCGCAACCTCGTCATCCACGCCGAGTTCGGCGTCGCCGCCGACGACACGTTCGTCGCGTGGTCACCGCTCTATCACATGGGCGCGGCCGAGTGGTCGCTCGGGACGCTCATGTCCGGCGGCAAGGTCGTCGTGGTCGACGGATTCGATCGCGCGCGGCTCGCGGAGCTCGTCGCCACCGAGCAGCTCGGGTGGCTGCTGCTGATGCCGGGGATGGTCGGCGGTTTCGCCGCCGAGCTGAAGGAAAGAGGGATACGCGCGCGCGGCGTGCGCCTCTGCGGCGTCATGGCCGATCTCGTGCCGCCCGCCGAGATTGCCGAGATCACCACGCTGCTGCGCGCTCCCTACGCCAACACGTTCGGCGCGACCGAGACCGGTTGTCCGCCGTGCTCCTCGGATCTCATCCCCGTCGGCGTCGCGCCGACGCGCCTGTCGAAGCAGCAGAGCCCCTACTGCGAGATCCGCCTCGTCGACGAGAACGACCGCGCCGTGCCGGACGGATCGCCGGGCGAGCTCTGCATGCGCGGGCCGACGCTCTTCAGCGGGTACTACCGGGCGCCCGAGGCCAACGCGCACGACTTCCGCGGCGGCTGGTTCCACATGGGCGACGTCTTCGTGCGCAGTGCGGACGGCTCGCTCGATTTCGTCGATCGCGTGAAGTACCTCATCAAGACCGGCGGCGAGAACGTCTACCCGGCCGAGATCGAGCGCGTGCTCATGCAAGACCCTCGCGTCGCCGATGCCGCCGTGGTCCGCCGTCCCGATGCTCGCTGGGGCGAGGTCCCCGTCGCCTTCGTCGCGCGTCGCGAAGAGAGCCTGACCGCCGACGAGCTCCGTGCGCGTTGCCGCGAGGCGCTCGCGGGCTACAAGCAGCCCAAGGACATCCTCTTCATCGCCTACGACGCGTTCCCGCGAAGCGCCTCCGGCAAGGTCCAGCGGCACGAGCTCGAGAAGCAGCTCGCGCAGAAAGAAACGACCCCATGAGCCGACTCCCCGAGAGCCAGACGACGAGCATCGCGAGCTCCACCGCCGACGACGTGATCGTGCGCGGCAAGAGCCTCTGCCGCGATCTCATCGGGAAGCTGACCTTCACGCAGATGACGTTCTTCCAGGTCACCGGGCAGATGCCGACGCCCGCGCAGACCGCCGTCGTCGACGCATGCCTCGTCGCGCTGATGGAGCACGGGCTCACCCCGAGCGTCATCGCGGCGCGCATGGTGGGCTCGAGCGCGCCGGAGGCGTTGCAGGCCGCCGTCGCCGCGGGGATCCTCGGCGTGGGGAGCGTCTTCGTCGGCACGGTCGAGGGCTGCGCGGGGCTGCTCCATCGCATCGTCTCGGCGGAGGGCGCCATCGAGGCCGAGGCGCGCCGCATCGCCGAGGAGCACCGTGCGGCGATGACGCCGATCCCCGGGTTC
>DATJYG010000295.1:0-13457 GCA_035499695.1 Polyangiaceae bacterium | reverse complement strand
CCGCTCAGGCACTGGTTCGAAAAGACGCCGTCCCAGAACCCCGCGCACGTCGCTCCGGTCGGCAGCGTGCCGTAGTTCACGTCGTGGCACTCGGGCGGAATCTCGGCTTCGTTCGCGTAGCGGAAATAGTCCTCGCACGTGTCGAAGGTGAGCGCGTCGGCGCACTTCTGGAGGCCCGCGGGGTTCAGCTGGGAGCCGTGGGGGTACCAGGAGGCAAGGTCGGCGACACTCGCGTCGGCGTCGATGCACGCATCGAGCGACCCCCAGTAGATCAGCAGCGCCGGGGGGTCGCACTTCTGGAAGGCCGTGCACACCTTCGTCAGGTAGGCGACGGACGCCGCGCGCATCGCGGATTCGGTGAAGGGCGTCGTCGGCCCGTCCGCCGTCGACGCGTCAGGTGCGCCGGCGTGGGCGGGCGGAGAAGAGGAGGAGCAGCCGGCAGCGGCAATCGCGAGGGCGGCGATGCGGCAGACCCGTGCGAACCTCACACCGGATTCGTATCACCTCTCGCGGTTCGGCTCTTTACGTGCCGCTTCACTTGCCTGTCGACCGTGCGCGAGGTGCGGTCGCGCCCTACCCGACCCGCAGGCAACCCGAGGACCTAGAGGCTCAGCACGTCGGGCCGCTTGCGGTGTGCGTCAGCCCAGCGCGACAGCGCCGCCGGCAGCGAGAAGCCCAGCGTGAGGATCTGCGCGATGTTCGCGCTCGACGTGCGCCGCTCGGGCATCGACTCGAACCACAAGGTCATCGTGAGCAGGCACATGTCGGCGGCTGACCACGGTCCCGCGATCGTCTCGCTGGTGGCCATCGCGGCGAGCGCGTCGGCGGCGCCGCGCGCGCGCCCGATGGCCTCGTCGCACACCGCGGCCCAGGCGGAATGATCACGCAGGGGCCAGTAGCGCGTACCGGGGTTGATGACGTTGTCGAGAACGACGTCGACGAGCGCCGCCGTCTGCAGTGCCTTCGCGGCGAGCTCCCCGTCGGGCCAGAGCCGCGGTGCCTTGGGATACGCGCGATCGAGCCACTGCAGAATCACGTTCGAGTCGCTCAGCACGCGCCCGTCGTCGACGTAGACCGGCAGCGTCCGCACCGGCGAGAGCTTGCGCGCCTCCTCGAGGTTCGCCGGGACCTCGCGACCCTCGCGCAGCTCGACTTCGAGGCCCTTGTGCGCGAGCGCGAGCCGGACTCGTCGTGAGAAGGGCGAGAAGCGAAAGTGGTAGAGCGTTCGCATGGGTCAGCGCTTAGCACGCCGCGTCGCCAGCGCTTCGACGATGATGGCGCGCATGGTTCGCGCTGCCGCGGTGAGGAACGCCTCGCCTCGGTGCACGAGCGCAACCTGTCTCCGTACGCCGCCGCCGCCGATCTCGATGGCGCGAAGCTTGGCGCCGTGCGCGGCCTGCGCCATCGTCCGCGGAAGGAGTGAGACGCCGAGCCCGCGCTCGACCATGCGCCTGACGGCCTCGAGGTTGTCCGCGTCGACGACGATGTTCGGCCTCACGCCGCGCTCCTCGCAGGCGGCGAACAGGGCCGCGGTGGCTGCCGCGCCCGAGACCACCACCAGCGGCTGTCCAATCGCGTCGGACAGGGTGACCGACTTGCTCGTCGCCAGCGCGTGGTCCGCCGGCACGGCCAGCATGTAGTCCTCCTGCCACAGCTTCTGCGCGGCGAGGTCCAGCCGCCGGACCGGGAGGTTCATGAGGGCCAGGTCCAGCTCGCCCGATGCCAGCCGCTCCTCGATCTGATCGGCCAGCCCTTCGCGCAGCCGGAGAACGACCTGCGGCGCGCGCTCGTGGAAGCGCGCGAGGATCGCCGGCAGGACGTAGGCGCTGATCGTGGGCTGGCTCCCGAGCGCCACGACGCCGCGAGGCTCTCCCGACAGCTCCTCGATCGCCGTGCGCCCCGCATCGATCGAGCCGAGGGCGCGCTCGGCGTGGCCGAGGAAGCGCTCTCCCGCGCTCGTCAGGACCACCCCTCCCGGCGTGCGCACCACGAGCTTCGTCCCGACCTGCACCTCGAGCTGTTGCACGCGCCGCGAAAGGCTCGGCTGCGTCGTACCCAGCCGTCGCGCGGCTCGAGTGAAGCGTCCGGCCCGTGCGACGGCCACGAACGCGCGGAGCTGATCGACGTCCACGGGAGGCCAGCGTAGCCATGCATGTGGCGCATTGTCGATATGTGGATCCATGCGCTTTTCGCATGTCAGCCCAGCGCTAGATTCGCAGCATGGCCCTTCCGTCACCAAGACTCGATGCGCGCGCGACGCAGCGCCGCCGGGTCGCGACGGGGTCGGTGCTCACCGCGCTGGTCGTCGCGGCGTTCGAGGGGACCGTGGTCACGCCGGCCATGCCGACCATCGTGCGCGAGCTCGGGGGAATGTCCGCCTATGCGTGGGTCTTCTCGGCGTTTCTCATCGCGTCCACATTCGCCGTCCTGGTGTGCGGCAAGGTGGCCGACGCGCTCGGGCGTCGTCCGGTGTTCCTGGGCGGAATGGTGCTGTTCCTCGCGGGCTCGGCGCTCTGCGGCGCAGCGACGTCCTTCGGGGCTCTCGTCGCCTTCCGCGTGATCCAGGGCCTGGGTGCCGGGGCGCTCCAGCCCATCGCGATGGTCATCAGCGCCGACCTCTACACGCTCGACGAGCGCGCGCGCATCCAGGGCATCTTCACCGGCGCGTGGGGCGTGGCCAACGTGGTCGGCCCGGTCATCGGCGGGTGGATCGTGATGCACCTGTCGTGGCGCTGGGTCTTCCTCGTCAACGTACCGGTGGGCGTCGTGTCGATGGTGCTCCTGCTCGCCTCCTACCGCGATCCGCTGCGCGGCGCCTCCCGCCCGTCCCTCCGTGGACTCCTGGTCCCTCTACCGGCTCCGGTGCTCGAGGTGCCCGCCGTGCGCGCTGGCCTCGTGGCGAGCCTCTTCGCGGGCGGGATCCTGGCGGCATGCTCGGCGTACGTGCCTCTGTGGATGACGACCCACGCGCGGGCCGACGCGCTCGACGCCGGCGCCGCGCTGGTGCCGATGCTCATCGGCTGGGCCCTCGGTTCGAGCTTCGGCGTCAGGGTGCTCGTGGCGCGCGGGATGCGCACGAGCGTCGGCGGAGGCTTCACGATTGCCCTCGTCGGCGCGGTTGGTCTGGCGCTCGTCGTGGCCGCGGGCGCGTCGACCGCGCTGGCCATGAGCTGTCTCGCGCTGCTCGGTCTGGGTCTGGGCCCCGCCGCGAGCACGTCGCTCGTGGGACCACAGAGCTGCGTCCCCTGGGCGCAGCGCGGCGCAGTGACCAGCGCCGTCTACGCCCTGCGCGCTCTCGGTGGGTCGGTCGTCGTCGCGATGCTCGGTGCGGCCGGTGGCGGCGAGCACGATGCGGCGCTCGTGCGCTTCACCGCGCTCGGCTTCCTCGCTTTTGCCGGCGTCGCCGCCGCGGCCTGGATGGCGCCGCGTGTGCTTCACCTGGACGAAGAGCCCGAGCCTGCAGGTGGCGCCGGCTTGTACCATCCGACCGCCGCCGAGTGAGCCGCCTACCGTCGCAGCCAGATCACCCGGGTCATTCCGTCCAGGAGACGCTTCGCCGCCGCGCGATCGGGCAAACCGCCTTCGCGGACCAGGCGCCGGCTTGCATCGACCGAGAGGTCGCGGCGAAGGCGTGAGATCGCCGCCCGTTTCGCTCTCGCGATACGAGTGCGCGTGCGAGCTTCTAGCCGCGGCTCGGCCCAGCACGCGACGGACCACGCGAGCGCGGCGTGCCGAGCTTCGTCACGCGCGACCGTGCGCATCACCGCCCGCACCTGCGGGTCGGCGGCATGCGCCGCCTGCCATGCGGCGACCACTGCTCCGAACGTCTCGCGCACGCACCCTTCGACGGCGTTCTCGAGGGCGATCGTGCTCAGGGGCCTCACGCGCGTGCCTCGCACGCGAGCCGACCGGGGCTCGGCTCCGTAGAGGCGCGCCAGCCGACCGACGATGCGGGCGTGACGGACCTCGTCTCGCTCGGCTCTCTCCGCGGCGAGCGCGAGATCGCGCGGCGCTCCGTGAGCTCTCAGCTCCCGCGCGAGACGCAGGAACGCGTGCACCGACGCTGCTTCGAGGTGCGCGGCGCGCGCGAAGTAGTCTCCCAGTGGATCGCCCATGGACGACCGCCGAGGCGCCGAGAGGAGCCCCGCCGGTCTGCGCCCCACGCTGGAGCAGATCTCACACTCCACCCTCGTGGGCTGCCCGGGAGGTGCGTCGACCATGTCGCCCGCACAGCCGAGACCGGGCCAGTACTGGCACTCGAAGATGGGGGCCGCGTCGTACGTGCAGGCCTTCAGGCAATCGTCGGGTGTGAGGTAGCAGGCAGCAGCGCCGTACTGCTGGAACGAGCTGCCGCACGGGAAGTCGACGAAGTAGGCGCAGTTCGCGTCTCCCACCATCACGTAGCTCGCATCGATGAAATACGGCTGGCTGGGCGAGCAGTCGGCGGGGGCATCGCGCGCACCCGCATCGGCGGAGGCCCCGGGCTCGCTGCACGCCGTGGTCGCACTCGCGGGCGCGGCGCACGCAAGAAGGAGCACCTTGTGGAGCGCTCGCCGCAACCATGTCGGGTCGGCCCGCCTCACCGCGCTCGGCGTCCTCGCTGTTGCCGGCGGCGCCGGCTCGTGCCCTCCGACCGCCGCCGAGTGGCCCCGGCCGCCGCGAGGTTCGCGTCGATGAGCGGCGCGAGGCGCTCCACCAGGGGAATGGGATGGGGATTCGTCGCGAAGGCGAGCGCGGCGCCGAGGTACGAGGCGAGCAGCGACCAGGCGACCTGCTCGGGGTCCGAGCTGCGCGACAGGAGCTCCTTCCGCTTCGCCTCGCGCGCGTCGGCGAGGATCAGCTCGAGGATCCCGGCGAAGAGCTTCGACGAGTCGCCGGCGACCTCGCCGCTCTCGAGCGTCGCCGCGAGGACCGCACGCGAGAGCATGCGGCTCGCGCCGGCCTGCTTCCCGAGCGCGAGCACCGTCGCCACCATCGCCTCGATGGGGCCGGCCCCCGCGGCATGGGCCCGCTCTCGCGCTCGCCGTGCGGCCGCCGTCTGGTTCTCGATGAGCTGCGTCGCGACGGCGTCCTTCGTCTTGAAGTGCACGAAGAAGGTGCCCTTGGCCACGCCGGCGCGTGACGCGATCCTGTCGACCGTGGTGCCGGCGTAGCCGTTGGCGACGAAGAGGTCGCACGCGGCGAGAAACAGCCGATCGCGCGTCTCCTGCGCGCGCTGCTGGCGCGAGGGCGGGGCGGGGTCGTTCACTCCGGCGTCAGTATCCTGCGGAGCGGATCCTCGCAACGACTTGACGGAAGAACGCGAGGTGATCGAACCCGGACATCGGATCGGCGCCGTTCTGCGCGATCTGTCCCACTTCCTTCAGGTGGTCGGCGGGGACGCACTGGAGGAACGTCCCCCAGCGCGCGCTCTGCACGGTCACCAGGCCATCGTTCGTCACGTCGGTCGTGCCCTGGAGGAACTGCGCCAGCGGCTGGACCTCCGGCTGCGCCTCGTCCACCCGCGTCGGCGTGTCGGCGTACACGGCGCTGGCGCAGTCGGTCTGCCCCGTCTCGAGGTTGGTGCGGCCGCCGTAGCTCGAGTACGCCACGCGCGGGTCGTCCACGTACTTCGGGTTGAAGACCGTCGTCATGTACTGCTGCGAGAGCTCGGTCATCTGGGCGCGCAGGTCGGGATCGTTCTGGACGTCGTAAGCGGTCTTCTCGAGCAGCGAGAGCGCGGCCGATGTCACCTGGTCGATGACCGAGGGTGGTACGCCTTGCAGCGTCCCGAGCACCGCGTCGGCGACGAGCGATCCCCGGTGGGGTGTCGCGACCGTCGTCACCGAGGCGATGTGTGCGCCGAAACCGCTCCCCGCCGGGCTGGCGATGAGCCGCGCGTCCATCCCGCCCTGACTGTGGCCGATCAGGTTGACCTTGTCCTTGCCGGTCTCGTCGAGGATCTTCTGGATCTGCGGCAGGACGGCCTGTGCCCTGTCCTCGCTCGTGTCGTACGGCGGCGCGACCGTGACGTAGACGTCGGTCTCGCCCGACGCGGCGAGGTCGGCGACCACGTCGTTGAAGTACGTGAGCTGGACGGCGCCCGTCAGCTTGTCGAACCCGCCCATGCCGTGCATGAGCACGATGGGGTAGGGCGGACCGCCGTGATAGTCGCCGAGGCCGACGGGCGGTCCCGCGTGCGGTGGAGTGGGCGCCGCACCGTTGTGGCCCGTCGTCGCCGGAGGGGCGGGAGCCGGGATGGGTTCGTTCGACGTCGTGGCGGGACCGCCGCAAGCCGCCGATGTCAGCACGGCTGCGACCGAGAGAAAGGCGCGGGGGCGCATGGCGGGAGTGACCCTAAGTCACTGACCGACAGTCACTCAACGGGCGCCGGACGCCCGAGACGTTCGATAGACGACGCGCTGCGTCGTCGCTCCCTCAGTGCTCGAAGAGCTTCAACCCGCTGCTCATGAGCGGCTGCACCGGGCTGATGTCGCTCACGTTCGAGTCCGCGATGTAGAGCTTCTTCAGGCTCTTCAACCCTGCGAGCGGCTGCAGGCTCGCCACCTGCGTCTTCTTGATGCTCAGCATCTCGAGCTTCGAGAGGCTGCCCACCGGGGAGATGTCGGTGATGCTGTCCTGATCGAGCGTGAGCTCGGTGAGGTTCACCAGGGAGGCGACCGACTTGAGCTCGGTGTCGCCGATCTGGGTGTGCGACAGGTCCAGGCGATCGAGGCGCTTCAGGCCCTCGATGGCGTGCAGGTCCTTCACCTGGCTCATCGAGATGTTCAGGTCCTCGAGCGACGTCAGCTTCTGGATCGGCGTGAGGTCGTCGTAGTCGCCCTGTCCGAGGAAGAGGCCCTTGAGGCCCGTCAACATCGGGAAGATGCACGGATCCACCTGATAGATGCGTGCGCGCGACAGGTTGATCGACTTGATCGACGCGAGGTCGGCCGGGGTGATGGTGCCCGCGTCCTTGCCGACCTTGCGCCTGACCTCTGCCTCGAGATCGGGCTGCCCGGTGAAGTCGACCGTGTGCGGCTTGCAGTCAGCGACGCTCTTCTTCGGCGGCGTGGAGGCGGCCGGAGGGGGCGTGCTCGCCACGGCCGAGGGAGGTGGCTTCGCCGCGGCGGCGGAAGCAGACGCGGCGCCGCCCTCGGCGAGGATGGCGTCGTACTTGTGCTCGTCGCACCCGAGGCCGACGAGCGAGACGAGAGCGAGGACCAGCGGCGCTGTCTTCGTCATGGCGGCGCCGAGCTTACCACCCTAGAACCGCGCCTTGCGCTGGTCCTCGGGGATGCGGCCGAAGTCGCCCTCCATGTCGGCCGCCTCGCGAATGGCTGTGGCGAACGCGGCTGCCGCGAGCGCGAGCGTCGGCGGATCGATCTTGTCGACCGTGTCGTTGGCCGAGTGGTGGAAGTCGAAGTAGCGCGTCCCGTCCTGCCGCAGGTCGAGGGCCGGCACGCCGAGAGCCATGAGCGGCGAAACGTCGGCGCCCCCGAACGCGGGCTCGTCCTCGCGGGCGACGCCGAGGGGCGCCAGGGCGCGCGCGAGAGTGGCGAATCGATCGCGGGCCGCCGGGTCGCCGCGGAACCGGACGGCATAGACGGCGTCCGCGCCGAAGTCCGCCTCGGTGGCCACGACGATGGACCCAGCTTCGGCGGTGTGCGCCTTGGCGTAGCCCTTGGCGCCCTCGAGTCCGTGCTCCTCGTTCGCGAAGAGGACCACGCGCACCGTGCGGCGCGGCTTCTCGGGCATCGCCGCCACGACGCGCGCCGTCTCGAGGGCGATGCCGACGCCGGCGCCGTCGTCGATCGCGCCGGTGCCAAGATCCCACGAATCGAGGTGCGCACCGACGAGCACGACCTCGTTCGGCCGCTCCCGCCCGGGCACCTCACCGACGACGTTCGCGCCGTCGGCGTCGGGCAGCGTGTGCGACGTGGTCGAGAGGTGCACGCGTGCCGTCTTCCGCTCGGCGAGCATCCTGTGCAGCAGCTCCGCGTCGGGGGCCGCGAGCGCCAGCGCCGGGATCTCGTGGTCGTCCTTGCCCTTCGCGCCGGTGTGCGGGAGACGATCCGAGTCGGTGCCGATGGATCGCAGGAGAAACGCGACGGCACCCTTGGCGGCGGCCTCGCGCGCGCCGCTGTGACGGTTGCCGACCGACTCGCCGTAGCCCCGACCGTCGCGGGCGCGACGCGTCTTCGGGTCGAGGAAGACGATCTTGCCGCGCACGGTTGCGTCGTCGAGCTTCTTCAGCGCCGCGATGTCCTCGGCCTCCACGACATCCGCCTCGATGCCGCGTGCCGGGGTGCTCACGCTGCCGCCGAGGGCTGCGACGACGAGCGGCTGACGAGTCGGAGCCACGATCTCGGCGTGCGCTTCGCCACGTACCCAGTGCGTCACCTTGACCGGCTCGGTGTGGACGTTCGCGAGACCCATGTCGCGCATCGTCCGCTGCGCCCACGCCACCGCAGCCTGATCGCCCGGGGATCCGGCGAGCCTCGGCCCCACCTCGTCGCACAGCGAGCGGACGAACGTGTACGCGCGGGAGTTTCCGAGGGCTTCCCGCTGCACGTCCGCTGGCGATCCCGCTCCCGCTCCGAAGGCGATGGACGAGATGGCGGTCACGGAGAGGCCGAGCAATGACGCAGCTTTCATGACGCGCGCGGGAGCTTAGCAGCGCCCACCTGCCACCACCTCGTACGCGCAGTCGAACATCTCGTCAGTACGGCGCGCCCCGACTTGCTATGACTAGAGGGGAGCGCCATCGCGCTCCTGCCTGCGGCGTGGGGGATGACCGTCCAGAACTACCTTCTCGCGCGTTGATGCGTCCTCTCCGCCTCCCGCTGGCCCTCCTGGCTTTCGCGATCGTCTGCGTGGTCGCCGCTTGCGGTGGGATCCAGAGCAGCGAGGGCGACGGCGGAGGGGGCGACGCTGCCGCCGACAGCGGCGGCGACTCACCGACGGAGAGCGGTGTTTCCGAGGACTCCGGAGGCGATGGCCGTGCCGAAGCGGGCAACGAGGCGGGCACGGACGCGACCATGCCGGACGCGACGCTCGATGCGCCGGACGAGAGCGATGCGGATACCGGTGGGCCGGTCTTCATCTATCCGGATGCCGGCGCCGACTGCGGGCTCGGGGCGAACGGCGAGCCGCTCGACCTGTCGTGCACGGGGCTCTACTCGGACTGGGCGAGCAAGACCGTGGCTCCCGACGTCCAGCCCTTCGCGCCGGGCTACGTCTTCTGGAGCGACGGCGCGATCAAGTCGCGCTGGATCGCCCTGCCGGCGGGGCAGCAGATCGACACGTCGTCGATGGACGACTGGACCTTCCCCGTCGACACGCGCATCTTCAAGGAATTCAAGCTCGTGCTCGGCGGCACGCCCACGCGCGTCGAGACGCGGCTCCTGTGGAAGCAAGCGCCGGGCACCTGGTACCGCACGAGCTACCGCTGGTCGGCCGATGGTCAGACGAGCGCGACGGAGCTCACCGCCGGTGAGATGAACGTGGCCGGGACGACGTACGAGATCCCCAGCCAGCTCGAGTGCGCCGACTGCCACGGCGGACGGCCCAGCGGCGTGCTCGGGTTCGAGGTCGTGGCGCTGTCCGCCCCGTCGGCGACGGGGCTCACGATGGCGCAGCTCGTCTCGCAGAACCTCGTCACGACGCCACCGAGCGGATCGGTCACCGTTCCCGGCGACCCGACCGCCCAGGCGGCGCTCGGATGGCTGCACATGAACTGCGGCGTCACGTGCCACAACGACACGGGCGGTCTGGCGAGCGGCACCAACTTCTGGATGCGCCTGAACGTGGGGAGCCTCGGGAGCGTGCAGACGACCGACACGTACACGACGGGGTGGAACGTCCCGGATCAGGGGTACCCGATCCCCGGCGCCACGAAGTCCTACCGCTTCCACGCGTGCGACGTGCCCGAGAGCGCCGCGTACTACCGCGCGAGCCTCCGGAATGGCGTCAACGGCACCCCGCCAGGCACCCAGATGCCGCCGATCGTGACCCACGTGGTGGACAACAGCGACGTGGCCGCGCTCGCGGCCTGGATCAACGAGGGATGCGGCGACGCCGGGCATGACTGAGCGTGGCGCGGCTGAGACGCTCCGGGGAGGGAAGAACGGGCGCCGCGCGACGTAGCATCCGGACACCATGCGCCTTTCCCGGTTCACCCTCGTTTTCGCGCTCCCCATGCTGGTCACCACGGCCGGCTGCCAGATGCTCATGCCCCACGGCGCCGGCGGGGCCGGCGGCTCGTCGGGGGCCGCCGACTACCACCCCGGCCAGGACGTCAAGGACACGGTCCGCAAGGGGGAGGCGCAGGGCGATCAGGTCACCGACCCGGTGGAGGACCAGGAGATCGCCAAGCAGGAGAAGGACGTGCAGCACGCGCTCGCCTTCGCCCTCGGTCGCGAGTCGCAGATGCAGGGCGCGCCGCCCCCCGAGTCCTCCAGCCAGGCGCTGGCCGAGCTGCGCGCCGCGCACTTCAAGCTGCGCATCGAGCCGGTCACCAACTCCAACGGCGCGGCCATCGGCGGCGGCGATTTCGTCCAGCTCAAGGACTCGTTCACCGATCGCGTGCAGGCGCTGCAAGCCAAGCTCGCCTCCGGCACGGCGAGCCCCGCCGAGCGCGCCGAGATCGCGAAGGGCGCGACGCAGGTGATGAAGCTCAACAACCTGAAGATGCAGGTGGGCGCCGTCTCGCGCGCCACGATGATGACGAACGTCCACGTGCAGAACGGCGGGATCGCGACGATGCTCAAGATCGCGGGCATGGTCGCGGTCCGCAAGCAGCAGGAGATGGACTGGACCGACGAGGACTACGCTCGCGTGAAGAAGATCCTCACGCGCCAGAAGCACTGGGAGGCGCTCGCGGCGGGGACGATGGGCATGCTCGCCGCCTACGAGGCGGTCGTGGCGAGCAACAACGGCGATCCGAAGGCGCTCGACACCATTGCCGACGCGACGATCAAGGCGTTCCCGCTCGACCCGCAGGTGAGCGACGACGACGCGAAGAACTACGTCGCGCATCTCACCGACAACGTGGCGTCGCAGAAGGCGAAGTACGAGGCCATGATGCGGAGCGCCCTCGGCGACGCCGTCTACGAGGCCCAGTACAAGGCCAACATCGACCGCATGTTCGCGCAGGCCGCCGGCGCTGCGAACACCAAGAGCGTCTCGCAGGTCGCGTCCGACGCGAACGCCAAGTACCAGGCCGATCTCGCCAAGTGCGCGGCGGGCCAGCAGCCGGATCCCGGCTCGCTCGTGGGCCCGGGGCGGTGCAAGGAGGCGCGGCAGCAGGCGCTCGCTGGCGGTGGCGGAGGCGGCGACGGTGACGACGGCTCGGGCGGAGGCGCTGCAGGAGGCCCCGGCATGCCCGCGGGCGCTCAGAACGCGGTGAACAAGGTCCAGAAGGGCATCGGCCTGGCCCAGGCCGTCGCGAACGGCGACGCCGCGGGGGCCATCCAGAACGCCGCCGACATGTTCCCCGGCGACGGCCCGATCCAGTCGTCGCTCCAGGGAGTCGCCGCCCTCACCAAGGGCGACTTCAAGGGTGCGCTCAAGAGCGCCGTGGGCCTCGCGAGCCTGATCCCCGGCGGCAGCGTGATCAAGGAAGCCCTCGGCGCCGCCGGTAAGCTCCTCAGCCTCTTCGGCTGATCGTCAGGTGGACGTGGGCCGGATGGGGGACTGCGGGCTCTCCCACCACCACCATCGACACTTGAGGTGCGTGGTCACCTGGTCGCGCGCCGATCGCCCCGGCACGACGTAGACGAGCACGTCGTCACCGCGGACGAAGGGTTGCAGGCACTTCCGGCAAGCGCGCGCGTGCGCCGTCGGGTCGATCGACTGGTGCAGCCTGACGCCGCGCTCGGCGAAGAGGGCGAGCAGCGTCAGTTCCTCCGGTCGCCCGGCCCCCGAGCCGCTGGGGCTTCCGCTGCGCGGGCTGGAGCTCCGCAGGCCACTCGGGCCACCCCGTGGCATCGGCGTGAGCGCCGACGCGTGGCTCAGTGCACCAGGCAGAAGAAGCTCGTCCCAGTTCTCCAGCAGGATCCTCAGGGCCTCGAGTGCGTCGCTCATGCGCTCGCTCGTCGGCCCGTCGTCCGGCCGTGGCGTCGACCGCAGTGCTCTCTCCGCGAGAGCTCTGAGCGCTTTCCGTACGTCCGCCACGAAGCGAATCCTACTACACGGGCCGGATGGGAGAGTGCGGGCTGTCCCACCACCACCAGCGGCACCCGTAGTGCGTTGCCGCGTCGCGGTAGACGAGCACCTCATCCGCTGGCTCGAACGCGACGCTGCAGCTCCGGCAAACGTGACGCGTCCCGTCGTCGACCTCGTACCGGAGCATCTTGACCCCGTGCTGGCCGAGCAGGGACACGAGGGCGAATTCGTCGGCGCCAGGCGGCCTCTCGCTCTGGGGCTTCGTGGTCACCGGTCCTTCGGACTCACCGAGGGGCTTGGGCACGTCCGCCACGGCTCCAGCGTACACTGGTGTCGTGGATCTGTTCGATCGACTCCAGGAGGAGCACGCGCTGATCGAGGCCGTCACGATCGCGCTCGACGAGTTCGCGCAATCGTCCGAGGAGAGCGGCACCGTGAATCTCCACGAGCTGATCCGCTTCCTCACGTTCCTTCGCGGGTATTCCGGTGGGCTGCATCACGAGCGCGAGGAGACCGTGCTGCTGCCCACCCTGGCCATCGCCGGGTTTTCGCTCGAGAGCGGACCGCTCGCCCACATCCGCGATCAGCACCGAGAGGAGGGGCGACTGCTGCTCGACATCGCGAAGGCTGCATGCGCCCAGGAGCCGTGGGCTCCCCCGCAGATCCTGCGGGTCGCGACCGTCGCGCACGCGTTCGCCGACTTCGAACGGACTCACATGGCCAAGGAGCGCGAGCTCCTCTTTCCCTTCGCGCGCAAGGAGCTCGCCATGCACGCGAAGGCTCTCGCCAGCGCGATCGACCGGTTCGAGTCTCGCGCGTATCGCTTCGGCGGCGGGTGGCTGGAGCAGCTCGGCCGCGAGCTCGTGTCCGGTCACCCGTCGAGGCGGGCGAGGCGCTAGAGGTTGGTCCGGATCTCGCGTCCTTCGACGCTGCTCACAGGCTTGGCCGATGTGGTCGCCGCGGTCGCGGACGGAGCTGCCGGCGCGGGCGCTTGCGTCGACGCCGGCGGCGGGGCCGCAGCGACGGTGGGTCTTCCCGAAGGCCTCGACGTCTGCCCGGCGCCCGTAGGGTGAGCAGGCGAGGGGGGCTGCGCGCCTGCGACCTCGGAAGACGACGCCGCGGGCGGGTCCACCGGTGCCGTCGAGACCGCCGGCTGCGCAGGCGGAAGGGCAACCTCGGCAACCGAGGAAGCTGCAGGGGGCGTCGCGGGCGGATCCGCCGCGATGGCCGACGCCTTCGACGGCGCGCTGGGGCCACGCGCCAGCAGCGCGATACCGGCGACCACGACGACGGCGGCGGCGACTCCGCCG
>DATJYG010000294.1:0-7804 GCA_035499695.1 Polyangiaceae bacterium | reverse complement strand
CAGGGGCACCGAGATGCTCGACCGGCTGCGTTCCTTCAGCCGTCAGTCGCCGGAGGGGGCGGCGCAAGAGGTGGATCTCGGCGTCCTGGCGCGTGAAGCCATCGGCATCGCGCGCCCGCGCATGTCGGCTCGATCCGGAGCTCTCTGCCGGATCGTCGAGGCGCTGACGGATGTTCCGCATGTGATCGCGCGAGGCGAGGAGATCGTCGCCGCCGTCGTGAACCTCGTGGTCAACGCGATCGACGCGATGCCTTCGGGCGGCACGATCACGGTGAAGACCGGGCAATCGGAGCACGAGGCGTGGATCTCGGTCGCCGACACCGGGCCCGGGATGTCGCCCGAGGTCCAGGCGCGCGTGTTCGAGCCCTTCTTCACGACGAAGGGCGCCGAGGGCACCGGTCTGGGACTCGCGATGGTGTTCGCCACGATGCAGCGACACCGCGGGCGCGTCTCGCTGGAATCCGCTCCCGGGCAGGGCGCGACTTTCACGCTCACCTTCCCGCTCCCCGCCGGCACGGAGAATGCGACGCCGTAGCTCCGGAAGGAGCAGATGCATGGCGACGAGAGCCGAACGGTTCCGCAGCGATTCCGAGCGAACGGGCAGGGCCAAGCGCAAGTCGATTCGCAAGGCGAAGAGGGCGACGTGGAGCCGGGAGAAGGCACACGCCGCAGGAAAGGCCACTCACGCGCTCGAAGCGGGCGGCTCGCGCGAGTCGACGCGCAGGAGCGCGAACCGCGCGAAGGCGGACACGGCATTCAACTTGACCGAGGAGAAGCGCAAGGGAGCGCCTCAGTCGAGGGCGCGCAAGATGCGCGCGAGTACGAAGCGCGTGCGCGGCTCGGGGAGCTGACAACGCGGTTTCTCGGCGCTTTCGGGCGGCACATCGGATGCTTTTGCCGCACGTGAAGGTCTGAAGGAGGACCGCACAATGGCAAACATCACCATCCGCAAGCAGAACGGCGACAAGCCCATCGCCGCCACCCCCACCGAGCAGATGTGGGATCCCTGGCGCACGATGCGCTCGCTGCTCTCGTGGGATCCGTTCCGCGAGATGGCGCCCTTCCCGGCGTTCGAGGAGCGCGCCATCGCGTTCAGCCCGGCGTTCGACGTCAAGGAGACGAAGGACGCGTACCTGTTCAAGGCCGACGTGCCCGGAATGCAGGACAAGGACCTCGAGGTCACCATGACCGGCAACCGGCTCACGGTGTCGGGCAAGCGAGACGAGGAGAAGGAGGAGAAGAGCGAGCGTTACTACACGTACGAGCGCAACTACGGCAGCTTCTCGCGCAGCTTCACGCTGCCCGAGGGCGCCGACACCGAGAACCTGGTGGCGAAGCTCGACGCGGGCGTGCTCACGATCACGGTTCCGAAGAAGCCGGAGGTGCAGCCCAAGAGGATCGCGGTGAAGACCGAGGGCCAGAGCCCCAGGTCATGACCATGAGTGCCAACGTGACCTCCCGGAAGGTGCCCGAGCACCTCGTCTTCGACGACGCGCCGCGGCGCATCTACTGGGAGGTCACGCGTGCGTGCAGCCTCGCTTGCCGGCACTGCCGCGCCGAGGCGTCGCCGAACGCCGACCCCGACGAGCTTTCGCCCGAGGAAGGCCTCGCCCTCCTCGATCGCATCGCCACCTTCGGCGCACCGAAGCCGCACGTGATCTTCACGGGGGGCGATCCGCTCGAGCGCGAGGATCTGTTCGACCTCGTCGCGCACGCGCGCTCGCTCGGTCTCGGCGTCTCGGTGTCGCCGAGCGCGACGCCGCGGCTCACGCCGGAGGTGATCCGCCGCTTTCGCGAGGCCGGCGTCGAGGCGATCTCGCTGAGCATCGACCGCGCGACGGCCGAAGCGC
This sequence comes from Polyangiaceae bacterium, assembly GCA_035499695.1. Lineage (GTDB taxonomy): Bacteria > Myxococcota_A > Polyangia > Polyangiales > Polyangiaceae > Palsa-1150. Next base: position 5,954 of record DATJYG010000294.1, on the reverse strand, counting down.
ACGACGCACTCAGGGGCGTCGAAGGCTGCTCTGCTCGCACCGTCGCCGCCGCGCTCGCCGCCCGCGAGGTGGGCCTGATGCTGCAGGTGAACACGCTGGTGGCCGCCGAGACCGTGGACGACCTGGCGGGGGTCTACCGGCTCGTCTGCGATCTGGGCGCCGCACGCTGGAGCCTGTTCTTCCTCGTGAGCGTGGGTCGCGGAACGGTGCTCCAGCCCGTCGACGCGCGACGTGCCGAGGAGCTCCTCGCCTGGCTCGCCGACCTGCCGCGCGATCCGGGGAAGCCTCTCGTCACGACCACGGAGGCGCCGCACTTCAGGCGCGTGCTAATGCAGCGCCGCAGCTTGCCGCAGGTGGCAACCGCCCGCGCCGGCTTCGGCGTCCGCGACGGCAACGGCGTGCTGTTCGTGTCCCACACCGGCTACGTGTCACCCTCGGGCTTCCTCCCGGTGGCCGCCGGCAACGTTCGCCGGCAGGACATCGTCGACATCTACCGTTCGTCGCCGATGTTCGAGTCGCTGCGCGACGTGCAGAGTTTTCGCGGCCGATGCGGAATTTGCGAGTACCACGCCGTGTGCGGCGGCTCGCGCGCGCGCGCGTTGACCGCGGAAGGCGACATGTTGGCCGAGGATCCGCTCTGCACGTACCGGCCGGTACGGGCGATGCAGAGGGGGGGAACACCATGAGCGCATTCGTTGCTGCCCTCATCGCCTGCGGATGGATGGGCCTGGTCATCTCGGTGTTCTCCGCCTGGCATCCCGGAGGCAAGTCATGAAGCGCATCCTCGTCGGTCTCGACGGTTCACCTCGGGCCCCCGCGGTGCTGGACGCGGCCGTGAAGCTCGCGAAGAGCCAGGGCGCGCGCGTCGTCCTCATGCGCGGCGTGGGTCTGCCGCCGGACGTGCCGCAGGACTTCTGGCGAACGACGGACGAGCCGCTGCTCGAAGTGCTCAAGCGCAACGCCAAGGAGTACCTCGAGGGCTGCGTCTCGAAGGTTCCGAAGGACTGCTTCGGCGGAATCGAGATCGCCGTCGGCGTCCCGTGGCAGGCCGTCTGCGAGATGGCGCGCGCCGTGGAGGCCGACGTCGTCGTGATCGGCTCTCACGGCTACTCGGGGTTCGATCGGCTCCTCGGGACGACGGCCGCCAAGGTCGTCAACCATGCCCCGTGCACGGTCGTCGTCGTGCGCGAGCCCCCGCAGAAGAAGCAGGAGAGCTGACGCCGTGCTGCCCGGGAAGATCCTCGTGGCGAGCGACTTCAGCGACACCGCGCGCGTCGCCGCCGACTGGGCGACGGACTTCGCGCGAGCGCTGGGAGCGAAGCTCGTCGTCGTCCACGTCTTCGACATGCCGGTCGTGGGCCTCCCGGACGCCGCCTTCATCGTGGACGCCAAGACGGCGGCTCGTCTCTCGGAGCAGGCGCAGCGAGGGCTCGATGCCGAGATGGCGCGTCTGCGCGCGCTCGGAGCCGAGGTGGAAGCCGGGTTGCTGCGTCAGGGCGACGCGCGCGACGTCATCCCGAAGGCGGCGGAGTCGGAGGGCGCCGGGCTCGTCGTCATCGGCTCGCACGGTCGACGCGGCTTGAGCCGGGCGCTGCTCGGCAGCGTCGCCGAGAGCATCGTCCGGAGCTCGAGCGTGCCCGTCGTCGTGGTGCGCAAGCCTGCGTGATCCCTCGCGACCGATTCAGGCGATGTGATCGCAGGAGAGCTCCGCCTGGAGCAGGGACACGACGCGCGACACCTTCGCCATGAAGTCGTGCGTGTGCTCGACGAAGACACGCCTCGGGTGCCCCGCCCACGCGCGCTCGATGCGCGCGTCGATCCGGCGCGCCTCGGCGGCGCTCTCGATGCGCAGCTCGGAGCGCTCGTAGCCGTCTCCGTCCGACGGCGGTCGCAGATGGATGACCAGCGCGTAGCGCGCGAGCTCCCGGTCGTGCGACGTGCCGAGCTGCCGGTAGAACTCGGCCTGGTCCCCGGGCCAGTATGCGGCGCAGTCGATCGTCCCGCGGTCGCAGACGAGGACGCCTAGATCCTGGTGCCCCTCGAAGAGGCACTCGAGCTCGCACTGCACCCGGTAGATGGCGCGCTGCGCGGCCTTCTCGGAGTGCGCGCGCGATTCGCGCGGGAATCCCCCGCCGAAGACGATGCTCGCCGACTCGGGGGCGAACCCCACGTGGCCGCAGAGGACGCGCCTGGCGGTCTCCAGCGACGCGGTCTTGCCGGCGCCGGGACCGCCCGTGACGACGATGCGCTTCATGCCTTCACCGGGGCGGGGGCAGAGGGGTGCGCCGGCCGCCGAGGTCGCCCTTGGTGACGCCGATCTCGTCGTCGAGCTCGTGGTCGTGCAGGCTCGTACGTTCGGCCTCCTCGTCGATGGCCTCGCCAGCGAGCGCACCGGCGGCGGCGCCAAGGACCAGGCCGGCAATCGTCCCAGCCGGCCCGGCAATGCTGCCCACGACGGCACCCGCGATCTCGCCTGCGATGGTGCCTACCTCGCGTCCGTGCGTGTGGGCCGGGGGAACCGGCGACCCGTGGGGGCTCTCGTTCGTCTTCTTGTCGGAAGCCATGATCGTGATCTCCTGCAAGCCACAAAGCATTTCGGGTGCCGCACCGTCGGGACGGGTACTTGGCCGCCGCGGGCGGCGGTCGGATCCGAACGGCCTGCGCGAACCGGCAAAGTTCACGCACGCCAGTGCCCAAATACGGGCCGAGTCGTGGCACACTCCGCCCCCATGAAGCGAACGTCCTCCCGCGCGCGCTCCTCGCGCGATCCGGTCATCACGCGCTCCCGCGCCCTGCAGCTCGCCGATTCGCTCTCGCGTCTCGCCTCCGGCGGCGACGGGCGCGCGCTCTCGAGCCTCGACGCCGAGATCGTCGACCACCTGTGGACCGCGTGGATGGCCACGCGCGGCAAGCAAGCTCGCCGCTACCTGATGAGGCTCATCCTCGTCCAGAAGCGCGCGATGAAGGACCGGCGCGCGGCGTCGGAGCTCGCGCACCGTCTCCAGCCCGGCGAGCTTCGTGCGCACATGCCGGGGCTTCCGAACGGCAAGGGAGCGCAGGCCAAGGTGCGCGCCGCCGTGGCGCGCATCGCGAAGCTCGAGCCGAGGCACCGCGGGCGTCCTCGCAAGGGGGAGCCCAAGCCGAAGTTCTACGCCGAGGTGCGGCGGGCGCTTCCGTCGCTCGGCATCCAGCAGGTGACCGAGCGGCAGCTGATTCGCGATTACCTCGGCGCCGTCGCCGACGAGGGCGGCCGCCGCTGAGAGCCAAGAGCGGCCCGATGTCCGCGGGTCACCGCGTCGTCGCGGTGATCGCCGCGGCGTTCGCGATGGCGCTCGCGTTCGCCTGGCCGCGGCTCCCCGCTCCACTGGCGGCGACCGCGCCGCCCACGGAGTTCTCCGCGGAGCGCGCGATGGAGCAGCTCCGGCACATCGCCGCGAGGCCCCATCCCACCGGGACGAGCGCCGACGATGAGGTGCGCGAGAGGATCGCCGCCGAGCTCTGGGCGCTCGACTTCACGGTGGAGGTGCAGGACACGACGTCGCTGACCGACCTGTACGCGGCGCGCTTCGGCACCTCGGTGGTCGCGGCGCACGTGCGCAACGTCATCGCCCGTCGTCCGGGGACGACGCGCGGACCCGCGCTGATGCTCATGGCGCACTACGACTCGCGCGAGCTCGCGCCGGGTGCGGGGGACGACGGGTTCGGCGTGGTCACGCTGCTCGAGACGGCGCGGGCGCTCGCCGCGTCGCCGCCGCTGCGGCACGACGTCGTGCTCCTCTTCACCGAGGGAGAGGAGCAGGGGCTGTTGGGCGCACGTGCGTTCTTCGCCGAGAGCCCGGTGGCGCGCGACGTGGGGCTGGTGCTCAACTTCGACATGCGCGGGGATCGCGGCCCAGCCGTCATGTTCCAGACGAGCGAGGGTGCCGCCGGGCTGGTGGACACGATGGCGAGCGCGGCGCCGGACGTCTTCGCGAGCTCACTGTCGCAGGAGGTGTACCGGCGCATGCCGAACGACACCGACCTGACGGTGGCGATCCAGGCGGGCTTGCCGTCGATGAACTTCGCGAACATCGACGGGTTCGAGCGGTATCACCAGTGGACCGACACGGTGGCCAACGCGTCGCCGGCCACGGTGCAGCACCACGGGTCGTACGCGCTCGCCCTCGCGCGCGCCTTCGGCGATGCGGAGCCGATGATTCCGCCCACGCGGGGAGACGAGGTGTACTTCGACCTCGGACCGATCTTCGTGCACTACGGGACGCGCCTCGCGTTGCCGCTCGCGATCGCCGTGGCCGCGATCGCCGGGCTCGCGATCGTCGCCGGCGCGCGGCGGCGGCTGCGGATCGGTCGAGTCGTCGTCGCCACCGGCGTCGCGGCGATTGCGCCGATCGTCGCGGCCGCCGTTGCGGCGGGCGTCGGGTGGCTCGCCATGCACGCGGGAGGAGCGCACCTCACCATGCAGACGGCGCGCGATGGCGTGAAGGCGGTGTACGACGGAGCCGTCGCGGCGCTCGGTGTCGCCGTCGCCTGGGCCGTGCTCGGCGCAGCGCGAGCGCGTGGCGTGCGGCACGGCGAGCTGGCCGCCGGCGCGCTGGTCGTGATGGTCCTCCTGGCCATCGCCAGCGCCGCGCTTCTGCCGGGCGGCTCGTTCCTCTTCGTGTGGCCCGCTGCCGCCATGGCCGTCGCGGCCATCTGGCCGCGCGTGCCGGCGTACGCGCTCGCCGCGACCATCGCGCTGATGATCGTCGTGCCTCTCGCGCGCCAGCTCGGCGTGACCTTCGGTCCGCCGATCGCGCCCGCCATCGCCGGCATCGCGGCGATCGCGACCACGGCGACGTTTCCGCTCCTCGAGATCATCGCTGGCGCGCGCCGGTGGTCGCCGCCGCTCGCGCTGGGCGGAGCTTCGCTCGCCGCCGTCGCGACGGCCATCGCGTGGCCGGCCTTCGACGAGGCCTGGCCGGGACCCGACTCCCTCCTCTACGTGGTGGACGCCGACCATGCCTCCGCCACCTGGCGCTCGACCGATCCCGCGCCCGACGCCTGGACCTCGAGCGTCCTCTCGGGAGCGACCTGGATGCCCGTGTCCGACGTGTTCCAGCGGTCGAAGCGAAAGCTCCTCGCCGCACCCGCGCCTTTCCTCGACGTCGGAAGAGCCGATGTCGACGTCGTCTCCGACACGCGCGACGGCGACACGCGAACCCTGCGCTTGCACGTCGGGGTCGCGCCCGGAACCGAGACCCTGCTCCTCACGGTGCCGCCGGCGTCGCACGTCGCGACCGCGTCCGTCGAAGGCCGGTCCTTCTCGACCGAGCACGAGGACGGCTGGCTGGACCTCGTCTACTTCGGGCCACCCGCCCGGGGCCTCGAGGTCACGATCACCGCTCCGGCCGCCGAGCCGATTCCCCTCCGGCTGCTGGCCCAGCTCCGCGGGTTGCCGGGGACGATGGGGCTCCCGGCTCGACCCGCCGGAGTCATGCCCGCGGTGGGCTGGAACCCCCTCTATGCGAGCGACATGACCCTGGTGACAATGTCGTACATGTACTGAGAAGCACAAGGGTACTGGACGATTTCAAGGGTTGCGGTGAACTCCGGGCCCTCGTTCGAAGGGCCGTTTGACCCGGTGACGTTCGAGTGACACCGATCGTCGTCGATGCGAATCGTCCTTTCCTCCCTGGTGATTGCGGCGGCCTGTGGCGGCGCGGTCGGCGCCTGCAGCGGCGGCGACGGAAACCCGGGGTTCGGCGGTGACGACGGCGGCGGGGGAGGCAGCGGGTCCGGCGGCTCCAGCGGTGGTTCGGGCGGCAGCTCGGGCGGCTCGGGGAGCAGCTCCGGAGGCAGCGCCAGCGGGAGCAGCAGCGGCGGCCACGGGAGCAGCAGCGGAGGTAGCTCCGGGAGCAGCTCGGGCGGCGGGTCGTGCGTCACGAACACGGGGCCCATCAGCGGCAGCGTCGGAG
>DATJYG010000293.1:0-7877 GCA_035499695.1 Polyangiaceae bacterium | reverse complement strand
CATGTGGGACGTGCACTGCGCGGCGGCGCTCCTGCGCTGGCGCGCGAGGGCGGGGGCGCACGTGCGCGACTGGCTCGAGGCGCTCGCCGAGGTCGAGGCCCTCGCGAGCCTCGGCGGCTTCGCCCACGAGCATCCATCCTTCGTCTTCCCCGAGCTGGCGCCGGAGACCATGGTGGAGGCGCGCGGCCTGGGGCATCCGCTCATCGCGGACGACAAGCGCGTCGGCAACGACGTGCGCTTGCCATCGGCGGGACGTGCCCTCGTGGTCACCGGCTCCAACATGTCCGGCAAGAGCACGCTGCTGCGCGCCATCGGGGTGAACGTGGTGCTCGCCAACGCGGGCGCCCCGGTCTGCGCGACGTCGGCGCGCATGGGGCCCACCCGCATCGCCACGAGCATGCGCATCGACGACTCGCTCGAGCAGGGCGTGTCGCACTTCTACGCCGAGCTGCGACGCCTCAAGCGCGTCATCGACCTGGCCCAGGAGACGGGGCGAGCCCCGGTGCTTTTCCTGCTCGACGAGATCCTCCACGGGACCAACTCGCGCGAGCGCGTGCTCGGTGCGTGCGCCGTCGTCAAGGAGCTCCTTGCCCGGGGCGCCCTCGGCGCGGTCTCCACGCACGACCTCGGCATCACGGCCCTCGAGAAGGAGCTGGGGGGGCTCGTCGAGAACGTGCACTTCGAGGAGCAGGTCCGCGGCGAGGAGATGTCCTTCGACTACGTGCTCCGCCCCGGGATCGTGCAGAGCTCGAATGCGCTCCGCCTGATGCGCGCCGTGGGCATCGACGTCGCGCCGTGACCGCGCCTATAGTCCGCGTTCGATGAACGAAGGAGAGAAGCCCCCCATCCCGCGCGTCCTCGTGGGCGCGGTGATGCAGCAGAAGAGCCGCAGCATCGAGGAGCTCGCCCGCGTCGCCTCGGAGGAGATCCGCGGCGCCGGCTTCACGCTCGTGCGCAACGTCGTCGTCCAGCCGGACGCGCAGATCATCAAGCAGCTCATCGAGAACATCTCGAACGACAACGAGGCGGACGCCATCCTCCTCTTCGGCGGGGCCGGCTTCGGCCCGCGCGACTACGCGTGCGACGCCGTCAACGAGTTCGTCGAGCGTCGCATCGAGGGCTTCGGCCAGGCGTACCGTCGCCTGCTGGTGGACGAGATGGACTTCGGGCCTCACTCCTGGATGGTCCGGGCGACGGCGGGCGTCTTCAACCAGTGCCTCGTCTTCGTCATGGCAGGGCGCCCGCGGGACGTGCAGCGCGCGATGCAGAAGCTGGTCGTGCCGACGTTGCCCGAGGCCGTGGCCCTCGCGACGGGACGGATGCGCGCCGTGCAGCTGAAGGCCTGAGCGGCGCGCGTGCTCAGAGCTCGTCGCGCGTGAACGCGACCACCTCGGCGATGGCCGTCGTCCCGCACGCGAGCGCGACGAGGCGATCGAGCCCGAGGGCGTTGCCGCCGCTCGGGGGCATGCGCGCCAGCGCCTCGAGGAAGCGCTCGTCGATGGGGTACGCTGGCAGGCCTCGCGCGGCGCGCTCGCGCTGGTCGTGCTCGAAGCGGGCGCGCTGCTCGGCCGCGTCGACGAGCTCGCCGAAGCCGTTGCACAGCTCGACGCCCGCGACGTAGAGCTCGAAGCGCTCGGCCAGCAGCGGATCGTCCGGCTTCTTGCGCGCCAGGGAGGCCTGGGTCGCCGGGTAGTCGAGCAGGAACACGGCGTGCGGCAGGCGCTCGATCGCGGGCTCCACCGTCTCGACCAGGGTGCGGAAGTACGCGTCCTCATCGGACCGCGCCGCCTCCAGCGTGCGCTCGCGCGACCAGCCCGCGAATCGCTCGAACGCTTCGCACACGCCGAGGCGCGCCACGGGGGGGCGCACGTCGACGACGCGGCCCTGCAGGGCGACGCTCCCGCCGGTGACCGAGGCGACGAGCTGCTCGGTGTCCGCCATGACGTCGGCCATGCCGGCGCCGGCGCGGTACCACTCGAGCATCGTGAACTCGGGGTTGTGCCGCGCGCCCGACTCGCCGCGCCGGAACGCGGGCGCGATCTGGTAGATGCGCTCCCAGCCCTCGGCGAGCAGTCGCTTCATCTGCTGCTCGGGCGACGTCGAGAGCCAGCGCGGTCGCCCGGCGTCGCCGCTGGTGATCTCGAAGGCGTCGAGGTGCAGGTCGAGTCCCGGCGACGGCACCATGGCCGGCGTCTGCACCTCGACGAACCCGCGTGCGTCGAAGAACGCCCGTACCGCCGAGAGCACGCGGGCTCGCTCGCGGAGCTTCTTCACGATTCACCCCCGAGGCGAGAGCCCACGGAGCACCAGCTCGGCGAGCTGGCCGCTCGCGCGAACGAGGCCTCCGCGGTCCGCCTTGCCCAGCGCCCAGGTCATCGCGATGCCGTCGAGGGCGCCGAAGATCGCGCGCGCCGCGAGGTGCGGCGAGAGGTCCGCGCGGAACTCCCCGGTCGCCTGCCCATCGGCGACGACGCGGGCGATGGCGTCCAGGTACGCCGTGAACTTGGGCGCGGCGTACTCCTTCATCAGCTTGGTCGACTGGCGGAGGATGACCGTGATCACCTCGGCGAGGTCGCGCTCGCCTTCGAGGAGGCCGAGCTGCAGCTCGATGACGCGACGGAGCTTCTCCGAGGCGCTCGCCGCCGGCGGCAGCTCCTTCTCCAGGAACCGCAGCAGGCGCTCCACGCGGTCCTCGAACAGGGAGACGAGGAGCTCGTCCTTGCTCGAGAAGTACAGGTAGATGGTCCCGTCGGCGACCCCGGCCGCCTTGGCGACCTCGCTGACGCGCGTCGCGTAGAACCCCTTCTTCGCGAACACCCGCACCGCGGCGTCGAGAATGCGCTCCCGCTTGTCGCCGCCCCGTGCGGGGCGTGCGGCAGGCCTCCGGCGGGGCCTCCTCACACTGAGTGAGGATTCAGTCATTGCGCCGGGAGCTATCAGACGGGGCGAAGCCGGTCAACGCAGCTCAACGCAGCTGCCCGCCGAGGGCCGGGGCGGTGAAGACCTGCTGCGCGAACGCCGCCACCTCGTGGCCCATCCAGGGGCCGAGAATCGCGAGGGCGGCGATGACCGCCAGCAGGCGGGGCAAGTGCGAGATCGTCGGGTCCTGGATCTGCGAGGCCGCCTGGAACGCCGCCACGAGGAGCCCCACGACCGCCGCCACGCCCAGAACGGGCAGAGACACGGCGATCATGAGCAGGAGCCCCTGCTGCGCCTGGTGGACCAGGGTCGCCGGGTCCAAGGCTCAATCCGCCGCGGCGTCGCCGCCACCGTCGCCGCCGCCTTCGGCAGCAGACTCGGCGGGCGCGTCGCTCATTCCCTCGGCGGGCGCATCCGCCCCTGCTTCACCCTGCGCTTCGCCGGGGGAATCCTGGCTCGAGGTCTCCATCGTCTTCGCGTCGGGCGGAGCCGGGCTCGCGTCGACCCCGCCGCTCGGGAGGGCGCACTCGGGCGTTGTCGCCTGGGAGCGATCGGGCGGGCAGCACCGATGACCCGCGCTGACCAGCGTGCACACCAGGCCCGACTGGCAGTCGTCGTTCCCGTTGTTGCCGGCTTGCGTGTCGCAAGGCTGGCCCTCGCTCTCGTCGGAGCAAGCGGCGACCACGAGCCCGGCGGCGATGACCGGTACGGCAAGCAAGGAAAAGAGGGTGGGGCGACGCATCTGAGCCAGGCGCGAAGTTTCCAGAAAACGGGGACAAATGCCAGCCCCTCGGTTTCGTGGGCTCGTGGGCTCGTGGGCTTCGTGGCCTCACGCCGACCGTTTGCGCTCCTTGGCCTCGACGGCCTCTGCGAAGAGGCGGACGTACTGCGCGGCGCTCGCGAAGGAGAAGAGGAGCGAGAGCATGACGAGCAGCTGCCCCACGTGCCCCAGGTCCACGACGCCGAGATCGATGGGCCCGTACGAGAGGTGGTACGGGTAACCGAGCACGAGGGCGACGATGCCGATCATCTGCAGGGCCGTCTTCGTCTTGCCCTCCTGCCCCGCGCTGATGATCACCCCCTCGCTCGCGGCGACGCTGCGCAGGCCGGTCACGCTGAGCTCGCGCGCCAGCAGCAGCACGACGACCCACGCCGGGATGCGCCCCATGGGCACCATCCACACGAGGGCGGCCATCACGATCAGCTTGTCGGCGAGCGGGTCGAGGAATTTCCCGAGCACGCTGACGACGCCGAGCTTGCGCGCGAGATAGCCGTCGAGCACGTCCGTGATCGCCGCGAGGGTGAACACGATGCACGCCCAGAAGCCGCGCACGGGCGTCGGCACGTCGAGCAGCCACACGAAGAAGGGGATCGCGACGATCCTCCCCATCGTGAGCAGGTTCGGCAGGTTGACCGCATCCTCGGCGAGCGAGCGGCGGCGCGGCTTGGCGGCGGGGTCGGCGCTCACGGGTCGAGGCGACCGTACAACAAGGTCGCTCTCTCCGCCCGCCACCTGGGCTCCTTCGGCCCTCAGCCAGCGACGGGAGGCTCTGGGATCGCGAGGGGAGGCCCTGGGATGGAGAGGGGAAGCTCGGGGATCGCGTGGGGAGGCTCTGGGATCGCGAGGGGAAGCTCTGGGATCGCGAGGGGAAGCTCGGGGATCGTGAGGGGAGGCTCGGGGATCGCGAGGGGAGGCTCGGGGATCGCGAGGGGAAGCTCGGGGATCGCGAGGGGAGGCCCGAGGATCGCGTGGGGAAGCGCGGGTATCGCGTGGGGAGGCGCGGGGATCCCGTGGGGATGCTCCGATGGCGGCGGAAGATCCGCCTGTAATGGCGGAAGATCCGCCGTCATTCTCCGGCGGCTCACGGGCGTCCGCGCACTTAGGTCGGTTTTCTGGCTGGTCCCTGGCTTGCGATGTGGGTCGGCGCGCGTCCGCAATCGAGCGGATGCAAAGAAGGAAGAAGAGACATGAGCAATGGACCGACTGACAAGAGCATGACGTTGCGATGCACCGAGCGGAAGGCGGCCGCGACCAAGTACATCTCGGCGCCCATCACGGTGCGCGGGCAGCCGCATACGCCCCAGGAGATCATCGCGGGGTATCAGGCGCCTCTCGACGCGCGTGCGAGCCTCAAGGCCGCGCGCTTGCAGGTAAGGACCGGACTGGTCGCTCGCCAGGCGGCGGATGCCGCGATGGAAGCGCAGGACGAGATCGTCCAGTCCTGGGTCGACTCGACCTTCGGCCCCGATAGCCAGCAAGCGATGGACTTCGGCTACGCGGCCAAGCGCACGCCGAAGGTGACGGCGACCGAGAAGGTGGAGGCCGCGGAGAAAGCCAAGGCCACACGCCAGGCGCTCGGAACGAAGGGCAAGAAGCAGAAGAAGGACGCCAAGAAGAAGCTCGCCGCGGCAGCCGCCCAGCCGCCGGTGCTCCCGCAGCCGACGACCGGCAACGGGACATCCGGGCAAACTCCGTCCAAGTCCTGAGCTTCGCGAGAGGCTGCCGGCGCGAGTGTGTGCCGGCAGCCGCGTCCCGGGGCGACCGGTCTCAGGAGATGCTCACGAGCACCGTGCCGTCGCCGGAGAAGGCGATGAGGCCACGCTGGCCGCTCGGCGCCTCGGACGGCGGGAGCGCGCGGGGGACCAGGCGCCCTAGCCAGCCGACGATCCACTCGCGGCGGACCAGCACGCTGCGGCCCGACGTGCAGGGCACGCGAGCCAGAGACGCGACGACCTCGAGGACGATGGCTCCCTTGCCGCGGAGCTGCACCAGGTGCGCGCCCTCGTTTCGCGGCGTCGCTTCGCCTGCGGGGTCCACGGCGAGGCGGCCGTTCTCGTAGGCGAGACGGAGCTCGAATCCGAGCAGCGCGTCCTCGCGCAAGAAGGCGATCTCGTCGTCCAGCGCCAGCGTCGCGAGCTCGTGGTTCGTGCGCGGGCCGAGCACGATCTCCGCGCTCCCCGTGAGGCGCACGACCGGGCTGCCGATGCCCCCGAGGACCTCGCTGGTCTCGGCGTCACGCGTCCGGCGGTGGAGCACGCGCGTCGCGATGGTCCCCGCCACGACGCGCAGGGAGTCCAGGCGCGCTGCGAACGGTTGCTCCTCGGTCGTCCGCGCGAGCACGACGCCCGCTACGTGCCGGGCGACCGACTGCTCCGCGCCCAGCGCCAGCAGCGACGGAAGCGCGTCGTGCGCGATGGCCTGCGCAGGAACGGGCCCCGCCGGCGGCGCCGCGGTGAGCCCGGGCACGGCGATCCTCGGGACACCCGACGCGGGCGGCACCGTGACGTTCTCGTGCACCGAGCCGCCTCGAGCCGCCGGCGGCATGGTTCCTCGGCCGATGCCGGCAGCCCTCGCCGCGTCCCCCGGTTCGACCGTGTGCCACGGGCCGTCCGTCGGCTTCGGCGGCGCGGGCTCGGCGAGCGAGAAGCGGAGCTCGCCTGCATCGAGCTCGGAGAACGCGGTCTCCGCCACCGAGCGCACGCCCGCGTCGACCTCGGGCGTCGCCCCTTCGGGGGGCGACGGCGTCATGGCCCGCTGCCGCCGCTCGGTCACGCGCTTGGCCATCATCGCGTGGCCACCGCGCTCGAACGCGATCTGCGACGCCTCGAGCTCTCCGAGCTTCTGCAGCGCGAGCCCGAGGTAACCCCACGCGCGCTTGTGCTCCGGGTTGATGCGCACCGCGTCCTGCAGCGCGCGCTTCGCCTGATCGGGTTGCCCGGTCTTGAGGTGACAGAGCGCGAGGTTGACCTTGATCGACGCGTCGTTCGGGAAGGCGCGCTCGAGCGAGTCGTAGATCTGGATGGCGCGCGGGTAGAGGCCCAGTCGGAAGTAGACGGCGCCGAGGAGGTCCTGGCCCTTCGCGTCGGCCGGCTGCACCGTCAGCGCGTACTCGAGCTCCTCCTTGGCCTCGAGGACGCGGTTCTCCTGGAGCAGCTCGCTGCCCCGGTAGAGGTGGAAGAGAAAGTCCTCCTGCGACTGCTCGCGCGTGGACTCGACCGCCATCGACGGCTGCGGGATCGAGGGAATCATCTTCCGCTCGGTGGTCCGCTCGTCGGCCACGGACGGCGGGGGCACGCTCTGCGCGCGGGACATCGCGGCCATCCTACCAGCTTCAGTGGAAGCGGACGTCGAGCAGCCCGCCGCCGACGACCGAGCCGACGGTCCAGGTCCACGCGGTGTTCGCTGCGACCGCCATCCAGGCGCCACGGTCCTTCACCCAGATCGCGCCGAGCGCGGCGCCCTTGATGGCCTCGCCGGCGAGCACCAAGCCCATGGCTCCCTCCACGCCGAAGCGAGCGGCCGCAGCCGCGGCTCCGCAGACGAGGAGCGCCGCCCATGTGGGCAGCACGCCTCGGGTCGCGCGGAGCACGACGCCGCGCAGGAGCAGCTCGTCGCGCACTGCCCCCAGGACCGACACGACGAGGCCGACGGCCAGCAGGCCGACCGCCGGCGGGCTGCGCACGAAGCTGGCCACGTGGGCCAGGAGAGCGACGCCGACGACGAGGGCCGCGGCCAGGAGGCCCATCGCGGCACCCCTCCCGGCGCGTCCTCCGATGGCGCTCCACGAGGGAGCCGGCGCGTTCGGGTCGCTCCAAGAGATGGCGACGAGCCCTGCGCCCCACTCCGCGAGGACGGCCTGGACGGCCACTGCGGCCGTCGCGTTGCGCGAGAAGATTGCGGCCGCGACCTGCACACCGGCCCAGAGGACGAGCCCCCAGCCCACCACCCTCGCGGCTTCTCTCACGCGAGCTCCGACTCGAACGCGTCCCCCTGCGCGAGCAGCCCGGGCAAGCCGCCGGTGTGGATGAACAGCACGCGCGACCCGCGCGCGATGTCGCCGCGCTCCACGGCGCGCGCGAGCCCGTGCATCGCCTTCCCGGTGTACACGGGGTCGAGCACGATGCCGCCGGCGCGAGCGACGCGCACCATCGTCTGGCGCTGTGCGGGCGTCGACACG
>DATJYG010000292.1:0-7647 GCA_035499695.1 Polyangiaceae bacterium | reverse complement strand
CGGGTACCACTGGAACGCCCTGCACGGCATCAATCTCGATGCCGGCATCTTCATGTCGTACGTCGGTCTCTTCTCGTACGACAACGCCGAGAACTGGATGTACCTGCCGTCGTTCACGTCGGACAACACGCCCTGGTTCTTCAACGGCCTCCGCCTCCAGGTCTACACCAGCGACAAGCTCAAGCTCGAGCCCTGGCTGATCAACGGCTGGCAGACGTACGGCAAGTTCAACGAGATGCCCGGCTTCGGTCACCAGCTGCTGTGGCGCCCCGTGGAATGGATGTCGGTGCTCTCGAACGACTACGTCGGCTGGGATACGCAGGACGCTCCCGGGCGCCTCCGCTTCCACAGCGACAACAGCATCGAGATTCGATACTTCAAGAGGCCTGACCTACACGGCCTGTTCACGCAAGCCGCCTTCTCGATCACCGGCGACGTCGGGTTCGAGAACGGCGACGGTGTGACGCCTTTCGGCGGGCAACACACGAACAATCCAGCCAACTGCACGAACTCCAACCCGTGCGAGCAGCACTTCCTGAGCTGGATGGCCTACCACCGCATGTGGTTCTGGGACAACCACGTCGGCTTCACGTTCGGCGGCGGAATGATGAACAACCCAGGCCGCTATCTCGTGCTGCCTCCGACCGGAGTTGCCACGCCGTACCAGGCCCTCAGCACCGACGGCGTCGCCTACACCGCTCCCGGCCAGCAGGCATTCAGCCTCAACCCCGGCACCACGTTCAACGCCTGGGACTTCTCGTTCGGCTTCCAGTGGATGCCCGACGAGCTGACCACCTGGGGACTCGAGTTCAACCACCGCCAGGCGGACACGAACTACTTCGCGGGTCACGGAGGCGTGACGTCGCCCGACGGCTACATCACGACACCGGTTCCGGCGGGGTGGAGGCCGGACCTGGTCAAGGACGACAATCGCATCATCGCTGACCTTCTTTTGCGCTTCTGAGCAGGACGGACGAAAAGCCATGAGAACCAAGATCTTCGCAAAGTGCCTCTCGGGCCTCGCCGCCTCGCTCGTCCTCGCCGTGCTCGCGTGCAACCAGGGCGCCGAGGGCGACCGCTGCAACCCGGTCACCGCCGCGAACGGTCACGACGAGTGCGGGAGCGGTCTGAAGTGCACCACCCCGGACAACTGCCCCGAGTCGTACTGCTGCCCGACCGACGGCAAGAGCAGCAACGCGTTCTGTCAGCCCGGCTGCAACGGCGGAGCCGCCTCCGCTTGCGCCGCGGGAGACGTCGACGCCTGCGCACCGGCCGAGGCTGGCCCCGACGCGCCAGCTGAAGCGCACGACGCCGCTCCGGAGTCGGGGTCGGGGATGGAGTCCGGCGCCGGGGGATGACGCTCTGCGGTGTGGACGTCCCACGCCGGCGCGGAGCATGCTTCGCCTGCGGGTCACACCCGGAGGTGAGCCATGTCGTCACGCGTTCTTCTCGCCGCGAGCGCCCTCCTCGTCGCAGGCTGCCAGCTGTCTCGCACCGATCCGCACGCCCAGGCGGCGGCGGTGCAGGCCAAGTGTGAGA
Organism: Polyangiaceae bacterium; assembly: GCA_035499695.1. Classification (GTDB taxonomy): domain Bacteria; phylum Myxococcota_A; class Polyangia; order Polyangiales; family Polyangiaceae; genus Palsa-1150. The sequence goes on along the minus strand of DATJYG010000292.1, from coordinate 6,108 downwards.
GCCAGGCGACGAGCGATGCCCGCGTCGTGGATCCTCACAACGTCGACCGCGTCGAGCCGCTCTACGCGATCGTCTACAGCACGCCCAACGGAATGGAGTCGCGCCTCATCGGTGCGAAGCTACACATCAAGCAGGTCGACGGATTGACGACGGAATCCGTCGGCAACGCGCTCTGGTGCCACGCCGCGCAGGACACGCTGCGGGGCAACGACACGTGCCCCTACGCGATCCCGAACGCGTGGGTCGACATCCAGGTCCACCCCGACGCGACCGGATACGAAGTCGCGTTGCGAGGGCAGGACTTCAACGAGGGAGAGCAGATCCTCTCCAGGGCGAAGGCCTACGCGCGCAACTAGTGCGTCATCGCGTCGCTTCTTGCGGCGCGCGGCGGTTGGCCGCGAGGTAGGCGTTGGCTCGGATGAGGATCTCCTGCGCGTCGTCGGTGCTCTCGCCGCGCACCGCGACCTTGAAGCTGTCCTGCGCGGGCTCGGTCTGGATGTCGACCATCCGTCCCGGCAGCCAGAACGGGTCGTTCGCCAAGGTCTCGTTCGGAGTGTGCCGCAGCACCCTTTTCGCGCCGTGGCATTCCAGGGCGCGATCGAGCCACTCGGGCGTGACTCCCTGGCTCGCCCGGATGCGGATGACTGCGCCGGACAGGCGCGTGTCGGACCCCGCGTAGAGCGGCTCGACCGAGTCGACGGCGTTTCCCGTGACGACCGGGATCAGTCGCGCATCGTCGACATCCGGCCCGCACGAGGAGCGCTCCAGCGCGGCGGCCTTGTCGGTCGGCGTCTGGGGCGGCGGTGGGTTGAGATCCGTCAGCTCGCAACCCGCTGCGCCCGCGGCCGCCAGCACCAGCGCCGCGGCAATCGTCCAGCTCGTGTTCCCGTCTCTCGTTCTCGATGCGCTCATGGGAGCGAAGCTTGGGCCTTCCCTCGTTTCGGTCGGGTTTCGCGCCCATTTCAGTGGGCTCGCCACGGCGAGCGGCCCGGCGCGCGCCGAAGGACGTCGGTGGCCCACGCGCACGTCGGCCACCGTCGTCGCGATCTTCGGCATGTGGCAAGCGACGCACTTGGCTGAAGGAGGCCGCAGCCGGCGGGCCGAGCGTTGCCCGCCAGGCGTGGCGGAACTAACGTTCCTCCACCATGCCCGACGACGACTTGAAGACTGAACTCGACCGCCTGCGTGCCGAGAACGAGCGGCTGAAGGCCGAGAAGAAGTCCGGCCGACCCGTATCGCTCAAGGTCTCCGAGAAGGGCGGCGTGTCCGTCTACGGGCTCGGGCGGTTCCCGGTCACCCTCTACAAGGAGCAGTGGGCCAAGCTCCTCGACATGGCCGACGAGATCCGGGCGTTCATCGCGGAGAACGAGTCGAAGCTCAAGACGAAAGGCGTGGAGTAGCGGAGCACTCCCCGACTACGTGGCGGCGCGCATGCGCTGAGTCTGCGCCGCGCGCCGTTGACCGACCTGTTCGAGCGTCAGGCCAATCCACACGCGCAGCCTGCCGGGCGGCACCTGCCCCAGCTGCATCACCGCCGCGCCGAGGAAGTACGCTTCGTCGACCAGAAGCTCGAAATCCTTGGGCCGCACGCCCGCGCCCACGATGATGACTGCGGGCTTCGTGATGCGAATGCGTTCGCGGGCCGGCAGGGGGTGTCGCACACGCACGACTCGGGCCGGCAGATCGTCGAGGCAGAGCGGGCTCTCCTCCCACGACGCGACGCGCACGAGCATCACCACGTGGGGCTGGTATCGGACGAACGAGATTCGCTGCGTGGGAGCCCGCTCGTCCATCGCGGGCGCCACGAAGCACGAGGAGTGCCGGTGCCAAGTGCGCGGAACTGCGTGGGGGCGATGGGTCGGCGTCGTGCCAAACGGGGGCTGGCGACTGCTGGTTGGGGTGCGGGTCCCTCACGGGACCTGCCCGCTGCCATTCTGGTCTGGCGTTGCGCGCGCGCGCGATTGACGGTCCTATCGCCAGCTGCGCACGAGCTATGCTTCGCGCGTCATGCGACACGGGACGCTTCTCTTCGCATCTGGCACGGTCCTCGTCACCGCGGTGATGGTCATCGCGTGCGGTAGCAGCAACCCGTCCAGCGGGTTCTCGTCGAACGACGCCGGGCAGGGTGGGTCGAGTAGCTCCGGGGGCGGAAGCGGGAGCAGCTCCGGGAGCTTCGGGGACGACGGATCGTCGCTCGTGGGAGACGGGAGCACGACGATGCAGGATTCGGGGTCGCCGATGGCGGTGGCCGTCGTGTACGCGCACAGCGCGGACACGCTCTATCGGCTGAACCCGATGAACAACCAGGTCGCCGTGGTCGGGCCGTTCAACGGGTGCGACCAGGTCATCGACATCGCGATCGACCAGAACTCCAACGGGTACGTGACCACCAGCTCTGGCTTCTACAAGGTGGACCTCACGACGGCCGCGTGCACGCACATCGCCGACGGCAACTACCCGAACTCGCTGTCCTTCGTGCCGAAGGGCACGCTCGATCCGAACGCGGAGGCGCTCGTCGGATTCGTGGACTCCACGTACATCCGCATCAACGAGACGACCGGGGCAATCACGAACGTCGGGATGCTCACGGGTGGGTACTCGTCGAGCGGGGACGTCGTCTCCGTCATCGGCGGAGGGACGTTCCTCACCGTCAAGGGCGGCAACCAGAACTGCAACGACTGCCTGCTCCAGGTCGATCCGAAGACGGGGGCCCTCATCCAGAACTACGGCAGCGTGAACCACTCCGACGTCTTCGGGCTCGCCTTCTGGGCCGGCACCGCATACGGGTTCGACAACGGCGGCGAGGTGTTCTCGATCGACTACCAGGGCGGGTCGCTCGTCACGATGAACATTCCGGTGCCCAATCCGCCGCCGAACCTCTCGTTCTGGGGCGCGGGATCGACGACCGCCGCCCCGCCCACGTCGGCCGACGGCGGCGGTTTCCCGGTGCAGTGATCAGGAGCCGCGCGAGACCTCGATCGTCCCGTTGATCGTCCGCAGGCGCAGCTCGCGCCCGCCGTGACCGATGGCACCGTGGGTGCTCCGCCTGTCGGTGGCACCGGTGAACGGGAAGCCGACCTTGATCTCGCCGTTGAGCGTGGACGCGACGAGCTCCGCATTCGCCGCCGCCGGGAGGGTCACCTGCACCGGGCCATTGACCGTCTCGAGCTCGCAGTCCGAATCGAGATCGGGCTTGCTGAAGGTCGCCGTCACCGATCCGTTCACGGTGCGGGCACGGGCCGACGTCGCCGAGCGTATGGCGATGCCGCCGTCGACCGTGTGCAGGTCGATGGGGCCCGAGACGCCGTCGACGTCGATGCCCCCGTGCACGGAGCGGGCGACGAGGTGCACCCCCGCGGGCACCTTCACCTCGAAGTCGACCGAGCCCTCGTGCCGATCGCCGTCGTGCCGATCGTGATCGCATCCGCAACCGTGCTCGTGCTGCTCGACGCGCGCGACGACGCCGCGCTCGTCCTCGCTGAAGTGGACCGTGGGAGGGCTACCCGGGTCGCCGTCGTGGATCCTTGCCTCTATCTCGCCGACGTCGCCGGTCGCCGCCGTCACGTGGATGGTCCCCGCGATGGTCCGGACCTCCATCGACTTGCCGGCAGCGACGTGTCCACTCCAGTGCATCGGCTGTGCCGGGGAAGGGGTGCCCGAGGCCACAGGAGCCGCCGGTTTGGGCTGGGCGCCGCCCGCGTCACGGCCTCCGCCGCACCCGATGGCGAGGGGGATCACTGCGGAAATGACACAACGGACCAACATTCTGCGGCCGGCGTTCATGGGCGGGCTCCTCCTGCTCGAGCTTCGTCCCACTGGACGCCGGCCGGCCCGGGGGCGTTTAAACTTAAACGCCGGGGCCACGACCGGCGTCACAGGAAACAGAAGTGGACACCACCTGGGTAGGCACCCTGCCGATGACCGATTCCCCCGCGCGCCCCCAGACAGCGCCCGTCGGGATACCTGCGCGCGTTCGCGCCGCGCAGGAGGGGGACGCCGCGGCGTTCGAGGCCATCTACCGCGAGAACGTCGGGCGCATGCACGCCCTCTGTCTGCGCATGACGGGCAACCCGCGCGAGGCCGAGGCGATGACCCAGGAGGCGTTCGTGCGCGCCTGGGAGCGGCTTCACCAGTTCCGGGGCGAGAGCGCCTTCTCGACGTGGCTCAACCACGTCGCCGTGAGCGTGGTGCTCACCAGCAGGCGCGCGACGCTGCGGCGCCTCCGGCGCGTCGAGAGCACCGACGATCTGATGCGCCTCGACGGACCGGACCCCGTGCGCCCTTCGCCCGACAGTCGCATCGATCTCGAGCGGGCCATTGCGCTCCTGCCCGACGGCGCGCGTCTCGTCTTCGTGCTCTTCGAGATCGAGGGATACTCGCACGCCGAGATCGCCCGGGAGCTCGGCATCGCCGAGAACACGAGCAAGGCGCAGCTGCACCGCGCCCGCGGGCTGCTCAAGGAGGTGCTCCATGACCGACCGTGAGCGAGACGAGCTGCGCGAGAGCCTCGATCGCCTCCCGCGCGAGATCCCGCCGGAGCGCAATCTCTGGCCCGAGGTGGCTCGTCGCATCGAAGCGTCGCGCCGTCGAGCACGGACGCTGCGCACGATCACGATGGTCTCGTCGCTCGCGGCGGCCGCGCTGCTCGCGCTCGTCATCGGCCTGCGCGGCCGGCACGCGCCGCTGCCGCTCGCCCAGGCTCCGTCGGTCTCCATCCCTGCGCCGACGCCGGTGCTCGCGGCGCCTCCTCCTCCGCTGCCCGAGGAGGCCACGTACGCGAGCGCCGAGCGCATGCTCGACACCGAGCTCGACGAGCGACGTGCCGCGCTTCGTCCGGCCCAGGCCGCGGTGCTCGACGACAACCTGCGCATCGTCGACCACGCGATCGAGACCGCGCGTGCCGCCGTCCACGAGCACCCGGACGACCCGGACCTCCGTGCCGAGCTCGATCGCGTCTGGCAGGACAAGCTGGATCTGATCCGCCAGGTGACCGAGCTCTACTCGGAGATGTGAGCCATGCGTACCTTCCTCTGCTCCATCGCCGTGCTCGTCTTCGTGCTCCTCGCCTGGGCCCCGATGGCCCGCGCGCAGGCGACGCACGACAGCACCATCTCGATCGCGCCCGACGGCGTCGTGAGCATCGGAGTGGTCGACTGCAACGTCCACGTCGTGGGCTCGGCGCGCAAGGACGTGAAGGTGACGTCGTCCTCGGGTGACGTGCGGGTCTCCGGAGACGGCGACCACGTCTCCGTGCACGTTCGTCCCGGCGCTGCGTCGGAGATCGACGTCGCCGTTCCCGCGGGCGTGCATCTCGAAGTGCGCGGCATCGAGGCCACCATTACCGTCCACGAGGTCTCCGGTCCGGTGCAGGTGGGCACGGTCAACGGCAACGTGACGCTGGACGGCTCACCGCGCGACGTCGAAGCGTCGAGCATCTCCGGCAACGTCGACGTATCGATCCGTCGTGGCAACGTCCGCGCGTCGTCGGTGAGCGGCTCCGTGGGCATCCACCTCGCCGGCGGAGGCACGGCGTGGGCGCACACGGTCAGCGGTTCGATCACGATCGGCGGCGCCCCGCTGTCGCGGGCCGAGGCTCAGTCGATGTCCGGCAACATCGACCTCGACGCTCGCCTCGAAGGCGACGGCCTGTTCGAGATGCACACGCACTCGGGCGACGTCCGCGTGTCGGTCCAGAAGACGCCGCCCGTGAGCATCGACGTGCGCACGCACGCGGGACGCGTCGACGGTCCCGACGCCGGCGCGCCCGCCCCGGGCTCCGCTCACACGGTGCTGACCGTGCGGACCTTCAGCGGCGACGTCCACGTCGAGCGCAAGTGATCACTCGCTGCCGCAGGTGACGCCCGAATCGCCGATCGCGCAGATCGTGCTGCAGTTGCACGACGCGCAAACGGCGATGTTGTAGATGAGTTGCACCGCCGGATCGCTGGTCGACATGATCCCGGCGTCTTCGGCGCAGGGGAGGCCGCAGTTGACGATCTGGCGGAACGTCGGCTGCTGGAAGCAGCCGGTCGCGACCGCGCACGCGTAGGTCGCGGCGCACTCGGAGTTGGTGTGGCACACGGCAATCTCGGTGCCGCAGCCGGGGGA
>DATJYG010000291.1:0-3018 GCA_035499695.1 Polyangiaceae bacterium | reverse complement strand
CCGACAGCGGCTAAGTTGCGTCAACCCTTGCGGGAACTGGCGCTCGACGCGCCTGAACAGCGTCAGACTGTGCTCAACAGCGCTCGGGAGTCGAACCCATGTGAAGGGTCCGAACAGAAACGAGAGAAGACGCGGACTTACTGTCGGTCGCCAGGCACATGGGGCCAGCGGCCGACGTTTTCGCCAGGGTCATGGGGCCACCCAATCGCCAGGGTCATGGGGCCAGGGTCGCGGGTGACCTGACCTTTTTCGCCAGGGTCATGGGACCAGCCGATCGCCAGGGTCATGGGGCCACCCGTGGGCCTGGCGACGGCTGACCTGGGCATCGGGGACCGAAGGCAAAACAGACCTTCAGGCAGCCACGCGACGGCTGCCGGGAGGTCGAATGAGCTTTCGGGAGATCACGATGCAAGACGTACGAGAGTTGCTGCGCCGGCACGAGGCCGGACAAAGTGCGCGCCAGATCGCACGCGAGCTGGGCATGGATCGGAAGACGGTGGGACGTTACCTGGAGGCGGCGCAGAAGCTGGAGCCTGCCGTCGCGACGGTGACCGACGAGATCGCGGGCGCGGTGGGGCAGCGAGTGCAGGCGCGACCGGCGCCAGCACCGTCGGAGGCGTGGCAGGCGCTAGAGGGTCGGCGGAGCCAGATCACCGATTGGCTGGCGGGCGAGCGGCCGCTGCGGTTGGTGCGCATCCACGAGTTGCTCGCGCGCGACGGGCTGACCGTCGGGTACACGACGCTGCGGCGCTTCGCGAGCCGAGAGCTCGAGTGGCACAAGCGGACGCCGACGGTGCGACTCGACGATCCGCCTCCCGGCCAAGAGGCGCAGATCGACTTCGGGCTGATGGGAATGGTGCCGGACAGCGAGGGGAAGCCGCGGCGGCTGTGGGCGCTGATCGTGACGCTGTCGACGAGCCGGTACATGTACGTGCACCCGACGCGGACACAGACGGTGGCGGACGTGTGCGCGGGGCTGGACGCCGCGTGGCGCTTCTTCGACGGCGTGCCCAAGCACGTCATCCTCGACAATGCGACGGCGATGGTGGTGCGGGCGAGCGCGACGGCGCCCGGGCTCAATCGCGCCTTCCGCGACTACACCGAGGCACGTAGCGTCTTCGCCGACACGGCGCGCGTCCGGCATCCGAAGGACAAGGCCCGCGTCGAGAATCAGGTGCCCTACGTCCGCGAGCGCTGGTTTGCGGGCGAGTCGTTCGGGCCCGATCTCGTCGCGATCCGGCGGCACGCCGATGCGTGGTGCCGCGACGTCGCGGGCGCACGCGTGCACGGGACGACCAGGCAGGTGCCGCGCGAGATGTACGAGCGCGACGAGCGACCGCACATGCAGCCGGCACCTGAGGCGCCGTACGACGTGCCCCACTGGTGCTCGCCGAAGGTCCATCCCGATCACCACGTCCAGGTGCTCAAGACGCTGTACTCCGTGCCCACCCGCTACATCGGCAAGACGCTGGAGGCCCGGGCCGATCGCACGACGGTGCGGCTGTACCTCGGTGCCGAGCTGATCAAGGCGCACCCGCGCAAGGCGCCGGGGCAGCGGTCCACCGACCCGAAGGACTTCCCGCCGGGGAAGGCGGCCTGGGCGCTGCGCGACGTCGACGCGGTCGTCGCCAGCGCACGCGACTGCGGCGCGCAGGTCGGCGCCTTCGCGGTGCGGCTGCTCGGCGGACCGGTGCCGTGGCTCAAGCTGCGGCAGGCCTACGGCCTCCTCCGCCTGTGCGAGCGATATGGCCAGGACCGCGTAAATGCGCTTTGCGCGCGGGCCCTCGCCTTCGAGGTGATCGATGTGCCGCGCCTCGAGGGGATGCTCAAGGACGCGCGGCGCACGGAGGACGCCGCGGTCGCCACCGGCCGCGTGATCGCGCTGCCGGCGCGCTTCGCGCGGGACCCGGCGGCCTTCGCCACACGGGTCGCCGGCGAGTCCACCGTCGACGAGGGAGGTGAGCGATGAGCGCCCGCACCATCGGCCCCGAGCTCGTCGCCGCGCTCAAGCGACTCCGCCTCGGCGGTCTGCTCCCGACGCTCGCCGAGCGGCTCACCCTCGCAGAGAAGGATGAGACGCCCTACGAAGACTTGCTGCTTCTGCTTCTCACCGACGAAATCTCCCGTCGCGAGAGCACGGCGGCAGCTCGACGCGCCGACGAGGCCGGACTGGAGCCCGATATGCTGCTCGAGCGCTGGGACAAGAGCACGAAGGTGACCTACGACCGGCGGGTGCTCGGCGAGCTCGTCTCGCTCCGCTTCGTCGAGGACCACAGGAACGCGGTGGTGCTCGGCCCCGTCGGTGTCGGCAAGACATTCCTGGCGAACGCGCTGGGACACCTGTGCTGCCGCGCCGGATTCAACGTCCGGCTGCTGCGTGCTGACGCGCTCCTTCGGCTGCTCAAACAAAGTCGGATGGACAATTCGAGGGAGGCGCTGATGACCCAGCTCGCCACCGTCGACGTGCTCATCATCGACGACTTCGCCCTCGAGCCCATGACCCGCGAGGAGAGCAGGGACATCTACCAGCTCTTCGTCGAGCGCAACGCCCGGGCCTCGACGATCGTCACCAGCAACCGCGACACCGCCGAGTGGATCGCCGCCTTCGACGACGCCCTGCTCGCCCAGAGCGCGGTCGACCGATTCAAGAACAACGCCTTCGACCTCGTCGTCGACGGTGAGTCCTATCGGTCGAGGCTCAAGCCGAACATCGAGAAACTCCCGCCTCCGCCTTCGGCTCCGGTCAAGAAGGTCCCGGTCCACCCCCGCCGCAAAGCCGCCGCCCGCCGTCGATGAAGAGACGGACGTCGGCCCCCTGCCGGGGGCCTCCGGACTCGACTCGAAGCCCCGATCTGTGGCATCTCAGTCCCAGGTCCTTCGATGCCCGTCACCTGGCCCCATGGTCCTGGCGAGACGTGGCCCCATCCCCCTGGCGAGTGACAGCGCTCCATCGGCGATGGACGAGCAGTCGGTCGCGATCAACGTAGGTACAACAGCCTCTCCAGTCGGCCCCTCGTG
>DATJYG010000290.1:0-16961 GCA_035499695.1 Polyangiaceae bacterium | reverse complement strand
GCGCCTTGCACACGTCGACGTAGACCGGGATCGCATACCCGGGCGCCAGGAGGCCGTCGCGCGCGAGCTTGTCGGCGAGCGAGCGCCCCACCAGGCGCTCCATGACGACGTAGATGCTCCCGTCGGGCATCTGGTCGAGGTCGAGGACGCGCACCACGTTCGGGTGCTCGACGTGCACCTGGATGTACGCCTCGCGACGCAGGCGCGCGATCTCGCCGCCGTCGCGCGCCGCTGCCCCGCGGAGCACCTTCACGGCGACCTCGTGCCCGAGCGTCACGTGCTCGGCCGCGTACACGACGCCGATGCCACCGGACCCAATCTTGCGCCCGATGCGGTACTTGCCTCCGAGGACGGTCCCCGCGAGGTCCCCGGGCGTCGCACCCAGCTCGCCCTTGAGCTCCAGCCCTCGCTCGAGCGCCGCGATGCGGTTCCTCTCGAAGGTGCGCGACGCGCGCTCCTCGCGCGCGCGGTCCCACATGAACCCGGCGCCGCCGCCGAGAGCGCCCCCGAGGACGAGAGCGACCGCCCCGGACACGAGGCCTCCGGTCGCCGCGACGGGCACGCCGCACATGACTGCAGCTGCCGCCGCGCCGAAGGCGACGCCCTTGCGAGACCGCGGGACCGACCACGTCACGTCGTAGACGCACGCGTCACCGCCGCGAGCGATGCACGTCGGGTGCGCCACCACCGCGTCGCCGAGCCCCCAGATGCGGGGCAGGCTCGTGAGCTCGCTCTCCCGCGCGTCGCAGAGCAGCTCCTCGCCCTCGACGTCCGGCTTGTCCTGCGGCTCGTCGTTGCCGTCGGTGCGTCGGCGGTACGTGAGGTGGACGGCGGTCACCGCCGCCGCGTCGCCGGACGCCGGCTTCGCCTCCTCGATCTCCCACGTGCCGATGCGCGTGGCCTCACGTGCGTTCTGCGCGAGGTAGCGGTACGCGTCCACCGGCTTGGCGCTGGTACGCAGCATGCGGACGAGCACGCCGAGCGCCTCGGGGTGCGTGACCCATTCGCCTCGGTTGCGGATCGCCTCGCGCCCGAGGAGCTCCACGATGCCGCGCAGGGCCCGCTTCGCGGCCGCCTCGCTCACCCACCCCGTCTCGTTGTCCACGGCGGCCGGGTCGATCCCGGCGCCGGCGAGGAGCTGGCGCGCCGCGCGCTCGCCCTTCTCGCTGCGCACGCGCAGGAGGTACGTCTTGAGGACCGACGCCCGCAGCTCCTCCTTGCCACCCTGGCGGACGCCGCCACGGGAGATGGGGGGGACGCTGCTGGGCATCCGGGGATTGTAACAGGATGGTCCGTCAGGTGGCCCTTCGGGCCCTCAGTGATTCGTGTGCACGCGCCCTGGCGCCAGCGAGCGCAGCGCGGCGACCATGGCGTCCGCCCCGACCGCAAAGATGGGCGCCTCCGGCGCGGCGACGATGTGCGCACGCATCGCCTCGTCGACGAAGCCCCCCGCGACCGTGACCTGGACCCCGGCGCCCCGCCAGGCCTCGATCTCCCCGGCCAGCGGCAGCGCGTCGCCGCGTGCGCCGACCCAGACCCGCGTCAGGCGCGCGTCCCCGTCGCTGATGCGACGACGCACGACCGGGGGGCCCGCAGCGATCCCGGTCCCCCCGAGCGCGACGAGGAGCTCGCGCCCGCGCACGTCGCCCATGGGGAATCCGGCGCCGATCGCCGCGGTCACCTCGACCGTACCGGGCAGCTGCATCACCAGCAGCACGTCCGATGCGCCGCCCCCGGCGCGCATCACGAGCTCCCACGGCGACGTCCCCGGGTCGCTCGACAGCACGAAGTAGCCGGTCTGGCCGTCGGCGCGCACCTCCACGTACTGCCCGGGGGTGTCGTGACTGACCGTCACCTCGACGGCGGGGACCAGGACGATGCGTGTCAGCCCGCCGCCCGCGGGCTGGCGGACGGTCACCGTCGCGGGATGCCAAGGGGAAGGCACGACACTAGAAGCGTCCGCCGAGCCCCAGTCCCGCGTAGCCCGGCGCGACCACCGGCGTGACCGTCGCCCCCGTCGTGCTGGGCGCCCCGGGCGTCTCGAGGAAATGCCACAGCAAGCCGCCGGCGACGGCCGCGACGCCGACCGCGCCGGCCACCACGCCCACGGTCTCGAGCGTCCGCCCGCTGTTGCCGGTGCTCTGCGCGTTGGGGTCGTTGCAGTTGTCGTGGACGGGGCACGTCTTCTCGGCAGTCGAGATGTCGCCCGCACCGACCGCGAAGAGGACGACGCCTGCGACGACCGCGGCGCCCCCGACGCCGACCACAATCCAGGGCGTCACGCTGTGACCGCCCTCGGTGGTGGGCGGCGCAGTCGCCGTCGACGTCGGCTCCGCGGTTGCGGTCGGGGCCGTCGGAGACGTGGTCGCGGTGGCCGTGGGCGCCGCGGTGCTCGCCACCGGCGGCGCCGACGCCGTGGGCACCGCCGTGGCCGTGGCCTTCTCCTGCGCGATCTGGTCCTGCAGGTTGTTGATGCGCCGCTGGATGACCTCGTGGTCCGGCGCGTTGGGCACGCGCTTGAGGTACTCCTGCAGGGCGCCGACGGCCGACTGCTTGTCCCCCTTGCGCTCGTACGCCGTCGCGATGATCGGCAGGATCGCGTGGACGCTGCAGTCGATCGAGTACGCGTCCTTGAAGTAGCTGATCGCCTTGTCGTAGTTCGACTCGTCGAGGAAGCCCTTGCCGCTCAGGAACACCGTGTGCGCGCGGTCGACGTCGGACTTCGACACCTGCGAGGCGGGGCAGGGGGCGGGGTAACCGGACGACCCGGCCTGCTGCGCCAGGGCCGGCACCGCGACCACGCTGACGGCGAATGCAGCGAAGAGAAGGTGGCGAACCTTGCGCATCGAGCGTCGGGCCGAACGTACCACAGCACAGCCGTGGGCCGAACTATTGCGCCGGGGCTAGGCGCCGCTGGCCTTGCGCGTCAGCGTCGCCACCGCCTGCAGGAGCCAGCCGAGCGACGCGGCGTCCGCCCGCAGCGCCACGGGCGCGAGCACCACACCACCTGGGCGCACCTCGAAGTGCACCGGCGTCCGCCACGAGAGGGACACGCGACGCACCCCGGGCGTCACCGCGAGCCCCAGCTCGTCGCTCGACGGGGCGAAGACGGCGAAGGCGGCGTCGAACGCCGCGTCCCCCGTGCGCGCGCGCGGCATCGTGATCAGCTCCGGCCCGTCGCCGAAGGAGCGCGTCGCGTCGTTGGTCACGGCGGCGCGGCCGCGCACGCGGTCGTCCTGCGCGATGGCGATCCAGGCGCTCGCGCCGCCGTCGAGGACGAAGCGCGCGACGGTGAGCGCCGGCCCCTCGAGCAAGTGCTCGTAGCGCAGCGGTACTCGGAGCGTCGCGTACGGCTCCCACGCGCGGAGCCAGCGCTCGTCCGCTTCGGGTGCGTAGCGCAGTCCGGCGCTCGCGGCGTATCCGGCGAGCCACTCCATCCGCGTCGCCGTCAGGGCGTGCTGGCGAGCGGGGAGTGCGGCATCTGCTCGCCGTTCTTCTGCCGCTCCTTCATCTCGTACTTGCTCGGGCACTTCGCGAGCACGCTCGACGCGAGGAACGACTGGTCCGCCTGCAGCTCGCCCTCGACGGTGACGCCCACGTCCATGCCGGGCACGTCACGGAATGTGTCGGGCACGACGCACTGGGGGAAGCGCACCGGGAGCTCGACGCCGTTCTTGGCGATCGTGAAACGGTACTCGCACGGTTGGTCGCGCTTCTCGAGCGTGCCGTGGACGAGGTTGCCTTCGGCGCGCACGGGGCGGCCGGCGAACTTGTCCTTCTGCGCGAGCAGCTCGTCGACCGGCTTGGAGTAGATGGCCTTGTCCTGCATCCCCGTCAGCACGAACGTGGCGACGGCGGCGGCGCCCATCGCGAGGCCGACGGCGAGGGCGGGTCCGGTCCAGCGCTTCCTATCCATGGCTCTGCTCGAAGCGTAGCGCGCGGCTTGCAAGCTCGCATCTCGAGTCGCCAGCTCGGCGGCGCAAAGCCATGGGCTCGTGTATGCTCCTGACGTGACCGCGGCCCCAGCTCCAAGGCTGCCCTTTCAATCAGGGCGATGACCGACGTTCTCTGCCTTCCCGTCCTCGTCCTGAACAAGCACCTCGTCCCGGTCCAGGTGACGACGGTCAAGCGGGCCGTCGTGCTCCTCTACGGAGGTGTCGCCCTCGCGCTCGACGAGGAGGGCGACTCGTACGACTTCGACCTCTGGCGCGACATGCCCGTGCGCGACGACGACGACGGCATCCCCGTGGTCGGCGGCGCGGTGCGCGTCCCGCGCGTCGTGCACCTGCTGCGTTACGACCGCACCCCGCGTGTGACGGTGCGCCTCACACGGCGCAACCTGATGTTCCGCGATGCGCATCAGTGCCAGTACTGCGGGAAGCGCCCGCCGCTTCGCGAGCTCAACATCGACCACGTCGTGCCGCGCTCCCGTGGCGGCGACGACACGTGGGAGAACCTCGTCACGGCGTGCCGCCCGTGCAATCTGCGCAAGGGGTGGAAGACGCCGGAGGAGGCGAACATGCGCCTCGCGCGGCGTCCGTTCCGGCCGAAGTGGACGATGACCGCGCAGATCCTCCTCGGCAGCGGGTGGAAGTTCAAGGAGTGGGAGCCTTTCCTCAAGGCGGCGAGCTGAGAGGCGAGGCATGCGGGGGGTCGTGCTCGCGGCCGCTTGCTGCTGCTGGTCGATCGCCGGCTGCTCGAGTGGCAGCAGCGGCGGCTCGGGAGCCGCGGATGCTGGCGAAGCCGGCGTGACGTGCGGGGCCGGCACCATGGCGCTCGGTGGCCCGATCGACCAGACGCCACACGGCACCTACTTGCTGGGCAACACGTCGCTGACGTCGACCGGGTTCAGCGCGACGTTGCCCGCCGGCGGCAGCGTGCTCCTCGAGTGGAGCGGCGATGCGACGTCCGGCCCCGTGTCGGTGGACGGCACGCTCGTCATCCCGGTGGAGGGCGCGACGGTGTCCTGGTGCGTCTCGAGCGCATCGACGGTGCGCGTCTCCGGCACGCACGGAACGTTGCAGCTTCAGCTCGCGACGGGAGCCGTCGTCGAGCCGGATGGAACGTGCAAGCAGATCGAGGACGGCGGCTCGCAGCTCCCGGTGTCGACCGAGGCGGCCGCGGGCTGCTTCGCGCTCGGTTCCTGAGCGCGCGGCTCACTTCTGCAGGACGATGCCGCCGTCGGCGCACTCGCCCCACAGGACCCACCCGCCGTCGTCGCAGACCCAGAGGTCCGTGCACCCGCAGCAGTCGGGCGTCTGCACGCAAGCGAGGCCCTCGCTGGCGGTGCAGTCCGGCGTCTCGAGATCGGTGCAGCCCGGCCCTCCGTTGCCGCCCGGGGGAACGTCGATGCTGGCATCGAAGACGCTGCCCGCTTCGCCGTCGCCCGCGTCCCCCGGCGGCGCCGACCCGTCGTGCGGGTGCGGCGGGCAGGTCTGGCGCAGGCTCCACTTGCCGTCGACGCACGCGTACACGGCGGCGCACGTGGGGTCCATGCAGACGTCGGCGCCGTTGTCCTCGGGACACCCGCCGTCGGGCACGTCGTAACAAGGCGTCGCGGTGGGCGTGCTGTCGCACGCGAGGAGAAGAAGCAAACCGCAGAGGCGCAGAGACAGGAGAAGAGAACGCAGAGGTTCGAGTGTGGAGCCACACCAAGCCCTCTGCGTTCTCCTCTCTGCTCTCTGCGCCTCTGCGGTTTGTATTTCCATCCTCGTCATCGCAGCTTCGTGAATCCGTTGTGCACCGTGCCGATGGGTCGCGCGGGGCGACCGGTGTAGGGCGCGCGTGCGTCGCCGGCGGTCTCCGCCGGGATGAATATGTATCCGTCGGAGTCGGGTCTGGCGATGCCGTCCTCCTCGCGCACCGTCCCTTCGGCGCGCGTCCCGTCGAGCGCGATCGCCGCGACGCGGTGGCGCTGTCCCGACTCGGCCGGGACGTCGAACGCCGTCACGTCGGTCGCCGGCGAGAGGTCACGCTGCTCGTCGTCGAAGGTCACGTGCGTGGCGAGGAACGGGAGCGACAGCACCACCCTGCGCGCGGTGGGCGGCGGCGCGGCGGCGACCTCCGCCGGCGTCGCGGCCGGCGGCGTGCCGCGGATGACGATGGGCGCGGGCTTCGGCCGACCCGCCACCAGCGCGAGCGTGACGACGACGCCGATGGCGATCCCGCCCGCGGTGGCGCCGACGGCCCACCAGGGGATGCGGCGCGGGCGCAGCTTGTCCACCTCCCGGCGCAGCTCGGTGCCGAGCGCGTACCGGCCGGTCGGCGCGGGCGGCGCCAGCTCGGCCAGGAGCTGCCCCGTGGGCACGTCGGCGAACGAGATGTGCTCGCGCGAGGGGAGCCCGGACTCGCGGAGAAGCTCGGTCAGCTCGCCGGCCCCGATGGTCGCGCGCACCTGCTCCTGCCTCAGCGCCATGCGCGGGCCGAAGATGGCCTCCATCAACCGCGCGACGTCGCCGTGCGTGCCCACCTGCTCCGGTCCCGCGGCGCGCTCGATGGCCTGCGCGAACTCCTCGGCCGTCGCGTACCGTGTCTCGAGATCGCGCGACAGCGCACGCGCGATCACGTCGTCGAGCGCCTGGGGGATCTGCACGCCGATCTGCTTCGGCGTCGGAATGTGCGCCGTCATCACTTCCTGCAGGATGTCGACGGCCTCTTCGCCGCGAAAGAGCCGCCGCCCGGCGAACGACTCCCAGAGCACGACGGCCATCGAGAAGACGTCGCTCTGTACGGTGCAGATGCGCCGCTTGTCGATGCGCTCGGGCGCGAGGTACGCGAGCTTGCCCTTGACCTCGTGGGTGCGCGTCACCTGGATGCGATCCTCGGCCTTCGCGATGCCGAAGTCGGTGATGTGGCTGCGGCCGTCGCAGCCGATGAGCACGTTGTGCGGCGAGACGTCGCGGTGAATGATGTGGAGCGACTTTCCGTTGTCGTCCTTGAGCTCGTGCGCCGCGTGCAAGCCGGCGAGCGCGTCGAGCACGATGCGCACGGCGACGCGCACGTCGATGGCGCGGCCGATGGCGGAGAGCTCCCGCCGCAGCTCGGCGAGGGAGGTGCCCTCGACGTAGTCCATGATGATGAAGGGCATGCCGCCGTCGAAGCCGAGCTCGCGCACCTTCACGACGTTCGGGTGGTCGATCGACGACGCGAGGCGCGCCTCGTCGACCAGCATCGTGAGGAACGTCTTGTCGCCCTGCAGGTGCCGGTGCGGGCGCTTGACGGCGACGAGCGGCGGCCCTTGCCGCCTGTCGATCGCGCGCGCGAGGTGCACGGTCGCCATGCCGCCGGCGGCGAGCTCGAGCAGTAGCTCGTAGGCGCCCAGGCGTTCGTTTTTCGGGACGTCCGTCACGTCGCCGGTATCGTAGCCTGAGGCTCCGCCGCCGGCGGGCCGACGGCCCGAAGGGCTCACCAGACCGAGGGGCTTTCGGCTACCGTTGGCGGCATGAGAACGGCGCTCTGGTCCTCGCTCGCGGTTCCCTTCGTTGCCCTCCCGCTGGCCGGCTTCGCGTGCGGCGGCAGCCAGACCGGCCCCGGCGTGCAGGCACCGGTGAGCTCGGGCGGCGACGGAAGCAACTCGGGCGCTGGCGGGGCGCCCGCACCCACCGACTCCGGGCCGACGACCACGACGACCACGACCCTCGCCGACGGCGGCGACCTGCAGGGCGCCAAGCTGCAGCAGACGAGCACGGTCGCCTCGACCACCGGCAGCTCCGCCCCGCAGCCCTCCGGCCCCCACAGTCACGACCCGGGTCGCGGGCCGGCCGACATTCGCGCCATCGTCATCGCTCACCGCGACGCGGCGCGCGCCTGCTACGACGCCGCGCTCCCGAGCCACCCCGGCATCGAGGGCGACCTCGTGATGCAGTGGACGATCGACCCGAAGGGCAACGTGACGCGCGTCTCCGAGGACACGGCGCGCAGCCAGATCACCGAGCCCGGCGTGGTCGCGTGCATCGCGAAGATCATCCAGGGCATCCAGTTCGCCTCGAGCCCCGGCGGGTTCGAGACGAAGGCGATGTACCCGTTCAACTTCCACCCCCGCCGCGGCCAGGGCGGGCCGGACGGCGGCTCCTAGCTCCGGCCGCGGATACCGTACTTCCGCAGCAAGCGGTGGAAGTGCACGCGGTCGATCTGCGCGGCCCGCGCCGCCGCCGACACGTTGCCGTCGTGGGCGGCGACGATCTTCTCGAGGTACGCCCGCTCGAACGCGGACGTCACGCGCTCGCGCGCGCGTCCCAGGGGCTCGTGGATGTCGACGTCGACCCCGTCGGCCGCGACCGGCGCCAGTCCCTGGCTCGGGTCCAGCGCGACGTCCTGCATCGCGAGGCATCGCTCGACGTAGTTTCGAAGCTCGCGCACGTTCCCCGGCCACGCATGACGCATGACCGCATCGCGGAATGCAGGCGTCGCAGTGACCTCCGCCTCGGGGCGACCGGTGGCCCCCAGCGCGTCGACCAGGTGCGCCACGAGGAGCGGCACGTCCTCCGCGCGGTCGCGCAAGGGTGGCAGCACGACCTGGAGCACCGCGAGGCGGAAGTAGAGGTCGGCGCGAAACGCCTTGGAGTTCACCTCCACGCGAAGGTCGCGGTTCGTCGCCGCGATGACGCGCACGTCGAGAGGCACGACCTGGTTGCTCCCGACCGGCTTCACCGTCCGCTTCTCCAGCACGCGGAGGAGCTTTGGCTGCAGGTCGGCATCGAGCTCGCCGATCTCGTCGAGGAAGATCGTCCCGCCGTTGGCCGCCTCGAAGGCGCCTTCACGCGGGCGGTCGGCGCCCGTGAACGCGCCGCGTGCGTGGCCGAACAGCTCGCTCTCGAGGAGATTGGACGGGATGGATCCGCAGTCGACGACGACGAACGGCCCATCGCGCCGCGCGCTCTCGAGGTGAATCGACTCGGCGGCGACCTCCTTGCCCGTACCCGTCTCGCCCTGCAGCAGCACGGTGGCGTCGCTCGCCGCGGCCTGCTCCAGGAGGGCAAACGCACGCCGCGAGGCCACCGAGCGCCCCACCATGTTGCCGAATCGCTCCCGGCCGGAGAGTCTCACCTTCATCGACACGGCGTCGGGCTCGAAGCACACCTGCGTGCGCCCGAGGCGGATCATCGCGCGAGGATCGAGACGCGCCTCTCGAACGGTGACGCCGCTCACGACGGTCGCGTTCGTGCTGCCGAGATCGCGCAGGAAGACCCCGGCCTCGCTCACCACGAGCTCGCAGTGGAAGCGCGACACGGTGGAATCGGTGAGCCGCAGATCCGCCGATTCGCCCGTGCCGATCACCGTGCGCGCATCCGTGGACGTGAAGGTCCGGCCCGTGTCCGGTCCTTCGACGACGCGGAGCCGGAAGCAGTCGAGGACCAGATCCCCCCCCGACGGCTCCGGAAGCTGGTGCGTCGTCACCCCTCGTTCGTCGACCATGGCCTCACTCTCGCGTCCGTTACTTCGCATGCTACCGGGTGACTTCCCCGGCGAGCGACGCAATCGTGGTCCCTTCGACGACCTCCGCGCTCGTGGCCGTCTCCAGCCAGGCGCGCATCCCGCCGGCCTCACCGGGGAGGAACCTCGCGGGATCCACGCTCGGGAGATGCAGCAGGCGGTCCCAGCCCACGAAGGCGACGCGCCCGTCGTCGGGTGCGATCGCCGCGCGCATGACCGGGTCTCCGGCGCGGAAGAGGTCGAGGAGGCGGCCGGTCTGCGCGTCCCAGAGTCGCGTCGTCAGGTCGTAGCTCGCCGAGACGACGAAGCGACCATCGCTGGAGAAGACGGCGTGGCGCACCTGATCGGTGTGCCCGGCGAGGACCAGAGGCTCGCCCCGAGAGAGGCTCCAGATGGTCACGTCGTGGTCGTCGCTCGCCGTGAGCAGGCGCTGTCCGTCCGGCGATGCGACGATCGATCGAACGCGAGCGTGGTGGCCTTCGAAGACGCGCGCAAGGTTGCCCGCACCGTCCCAGACACGCACCTTGCCATCGGCCGCGGCTGAAGCCACCAGTGAGCCGTCGCCCGCGAACGTCACGGTCATCACCGGGCCGGCGTCGCCCCCGAGAACGCGCAGCGGGGCCCCGCTCTTGCGATCCCAGACGCGCGTCGTCCCGTCCAGACCCGCAGAGGCGACGAGCTGCTCGTCGGGGGAAAGCACGACGGAGTCGACGCGTCCGGTGTGCCCCGTCATCGTGATGGCCTCGCGACGCGCCACGTCCCAGACGCGCACGAGGCCCCCTTCGCTGCCGGTGACGATCGAGCTCCCGTCGCGCGTCGGGGCGATCGACATGACGCGCCCTTCGTGTGGCAGGACGACCGAGGTGCGCGTCGCCAGGTCCCAGACGCGAACCGTGTGATCGTAGCTCGCCGAGGCGAGGTGCGATCCGTCACCGAGAAACGCGAGGCGGTCGGTGCTGCCGGTGTGCCCCTCGAGCAGCGTCACCTCTCCCGTGGTCGTGAGGAAGACGCGCACCACCGTCTCGTCGCCCGCCGTGGCGATCCGCGAGCCGTCCGGCGAGAAGGCGACCGCGTACAGATCGTCGTCGGGCTCGGGCAGCGCGCGCTCGAAGCGCTCGTCGCCGATGTCCCAGATGCGCACCGTCGAGTCGAGGCCTGCCGTCAACAGGGTCCGCCGGTCGGGTGAGATCGAGCACTCCATGACCGGACCGGTGTGACCGCGAAAAACGCGGGCGACGAAGGTTCGCAGATCCCACAGACGGACCGTCGCGTCTTCGCTGCAGCTGACGAGGAGCGACCCGTCCTTCGACACCTCGACGTGCTCGACCGGAGCCGTGTGACCCTTGAGGACGCGCTCGCCGCCCCCGTTGAAGTCCCAGAGGTGCACGCTGCCGTCCCAGCTCCAGGCCGTGAATCGCCCGCCATCGCCGAAGAATCTGCCGTCTCGCAGCCTCGCGCTCGCGGGCGCCAACAGCCTCGGCCGACCTTCGACCGCGTCCCACGCACGGAACTCGTTGGACGCCTCCATGGTCACGATCGTCTTGCCGCTCGCCGACCACGTCACGCTCTCGCCTTCCTTGCCTTCGGCGAGCGGGAAGACGCGCGCGGTGCCCGCCTGCAAGTCCCAGATGCGCAGCCGGTGGTCGCGGCCGACGGTCGCGAGCTCGCTCCCCCCGGCTCCGTAGGCGAGCGCTTCGCACGGGGCGTCGAGCGTCGCGAGGAGACGCATCTCTCCCGAGTCGAGGTTCCACGTCCGCACCGTGCCGTCCTCGCCGCACGAGGCCGCGGTATGCCCCAGCGGTGCGACGGCGACGGCGCTCGCGCCATGGTGCCCCTCGAGCATGCGCATCGAGCGCGACCCGAGGGCGAGGTCGGCGACGTCTCCTCCCTCGCTGCCCACGACCAGATGCGCACCGTCAGCCGTGAACGACGCGCGGGTCGTCGCGACCCGGGACGACGTCGGCCAGCGTCCGATGATCCGCCCGCTCCTCAGATCGACGGCGAAGACCCCGCTCGAATCGAGGCTCCCGACGCCGGTGATGCCGTCGGGCGCGATGAACGCGTTTCCGATCCCTGCGGTGGGCTTCACCGGCACGACGTGGCGCGCCACCCCGCGCGCGCGTGCGTCGGCGGCTATCGAGGCGATCTCGCTCCAGTAGGCCGCGTCGAGCGACGACGTCTTGAGCCACGCCAGGCTCGCGGTGGGATCGCGATCGAGCGAGGTGCGCGCCTGGACGAGCGTGAGCTGCTGGGCGCGCGTGTCCGCGCGAGCCCGCTCTTGCTCCGCGCGGTCGCGCTCGCGGAGGATGCGCCGCGTGCTGACCCCCGCGACGGCTCCGAGCGCGGCGAGGAAGAGGACGCCCGCCGCGACCCGACGCCGGTTGCGCGAGAGCCAGCGGACGAAGAGGACACGCCGCGAGTACACGTGCGCACTGACGAGCTGCCCCGTCTGCAGGCGCCTCAGATCCGCGGCGAGCTCCTTCGCGCTCGCGTAGCGACCGTCGGGCGCCGCCGCCATCGCCTTGCGCACGATCGCCGCCAGCTCCACGGGAACTCCGGGCTCGCGCGAGGCGATCGGCTCGGGCTCGGCCCTTCGGATGCGCTGGTGTCGCTCGACCTCCGAGAGCCCCGCGTAGGGCGCCGTGCCGGTGAGCGTGTGATAGAGGAACGCGCCGAGCGCGAACACGTCGGTCCGCTCGTCCACCGTCTCGCACCGGAGCTGCTCCGGCGACATGTACGCGAGCGTCCCCATCGCATCGCCAGCCCGGGTCCGCAGACCGCTGCCGAGCGCGTCGATCGCGGCGACCCCCTCGGCCTCCTCGGCGGGCGGGGGGCCGGATCCTCCGTTCGTGCCGAGACCGTCCGCCTCGTCGAGATCTTTGGCGAGCCCCCAGTCGACGACCATCGTCTCGCCGAACCCTCCCACGACGACGTTCGACGGCTTGAGGTCGCGGTGGATGATCCGCCGCTCGTGCGCGTAGGCGATGGCCTCGGCGACGGCGATGACGTTCGGCAAGAGCGCGAGTCGCTCGTCGAGCGTGCGCGTGCGCCCGATGACGCGGTCGAACGGCTCTCCCTCGATGAGCTTCATCGCGTAGAAGGGCGCACCGTCGGCGCGGAGGCCGATCTCGTAGACCGGCACGATCGACGGGTGCTGCAGCCGCGCGGTGAGGCGCGCCTCGCGGAGAAAGCGCGCTCGGGCGTCCGCGCCGTCGGCGAGCAGCTCCTTCAGCGCGACGGGGCGATCGAGCCGCCGGTCACGCGCCCGGAGCACGCGGCCGAGTCCGCCCCGCGCCTCCTCGCCGATCACCGTGTAGTCGGGGTACCCGGTCGCGTCGGCGCGCGGAGCGCCGGTCGCGCGGTCCTCGCCAGCGCCGTCGGGGGAAGCCGGACGCCTCGCCACCGCGGCGTTCTCGACGTCGAGGCGGACGGTCACCCGGCTCGGATCGTCGTCCCGTCTCGGCACGCGTGCAGTCTAGCCCGCGAGCCGCAAGCCGCCGGCCGGCCGGCGAACTCCGGCGACCCCGTATCGCCGCGAGCAACACGTGTAGCGCGCCGCGCTTCACCCGGCGTGACCGGTCCTCGCGATTTGTCGGCGATTGTGCGCGGTATGCCCCGTGCTCTCTGCCCGTGCGAACCCACGGAGGAGAACATGAAAGCGATTCAGTGGCTCGGCGCAGCGGCATTTTTCGGGACGATGATCCTCGCTTGCGGAGGCACGGGCGAGGGAGGAGGCACCGGCGAGTCGACGGTGAAGGAGTCGGAGGATCTGACCTGCGGCGTGAACTGCCAGTGCCAGTCGAACTACCAGCGCTGCCTGGAAGCCGCCGACAACGCCTCGAGTGAGTGCCTTTGCAAGAACGTCTACGCGACCTGCCACGTCCCGCACCTCGCGCTGCAGGTTTGCCCCTGCGCGCCGAACGAAGGGGACTGCTGGCTGAACGGGCTCTGAGCCGCGCTCGACGCGCTGCCGCCGCGGAGGCTTCGTCGGCCCTGAAGAATCGCAATCGTCCTCCCCTGGCTCCGATGTGCACGAGAAAGCGGGCGCCGGGAAGCGCCACCTCTCCCCCTCTTCGAAGGCGGCGGCGCTTCCCGGTCCCTGGGTCGGGGCTGGCTGGGCCCCTGCGTGGCGTCGGCCTACTTCGGCGCGCTGGCGGGCGCGGTAGAAGTACTCGACGCCGTCTGCGAAGGCGCGCTCGTCGCGGCGGCGGCCGCAGCCTGGGAGCTCGTGACGGGCGTGATGGTCACTCCCGTCACGTCGCCCTTGATCGCGAGCTTGGCCTTTGCACTCTTGGTGCTGCGGGCTTCACGCGTGGCCTTGGCCTTCGCCGCGGCGGCCGCAGTCTCTTCACCGGTCTTCGGTTTGCGCTGCTTGGGCGGCGTCATCCCGAAGTCGGCGAGATCCTGCGTCGCATCTCCGAACATCGACAGGACGTAGCGCTTGTAGAGCCGGATGACCGGCCAGACTTGAGCATCGACCTGCGCGAGGGCCCGGAGCGCGTCCGTGACGCTGGCGTGCGCCGCGACGACGACGTTGATCGCGTTCACGAGCCCCTGGAGGAGCTGCGTGAGCGACGCGGTCGTGTACGCGACCTTCCCGAGCGTGAACTGCGCGTTCGGGAAGTGCTTCGCCGTGCCTGCGATGAGCGCCTGCACTTGCGCCAAGGCATCCGCCTTGTTTCTCGACGTTGTACTGGTCATGGTAGTCGGCATTCCTTTCTGGCCGGGGCGCACCACCCGCCTTCGCTGGCGAGACCTCCGGTTCCAGAGCGGGACCGGGGGCCGTGTCTTTGGCCTTCTTCCCCTTCCAAAGAGGTATGCCGAGCTCGAGGGGCCGATTCCGCGCTCCCGCGGACAAAATCGTACGCGTCCCGGTCGATTGTTCGGCGGCGCACCTCTGTCGCGGCCCGCCCCGATGCCCATGTCATGTCACGCGACATGACATCGGAGCTCGCGAACGAGCTCCGGCTCCGTTGCGGAGGCGAGTGCAACGGATGCAGGGACCTTCGCGAACTTTGCGGAAGCGTCCGCAAGCGATGCAAGCGTGATTGCGAGGCCTGGAATCTCTCCCGCAAGCATTGCGGCCGGATGTGCGACGAATGCGGTCGCCTCCGCGAGCGTCGCAGCTTCGATTGCACGCCTTGCAAAGGGGATCGCGAGCGTTGCAGAGAGGATTGCAAGACTCGCTGGGTCGTCTGCGAGCTTCGCGGACACGATTGCGACGGTTGCAATCGGCTGCGCGAGAGATGCGGGCGGGGCTCAGACGTGAACGCGCGCGATCCAGGCGTTCGCGGTCCACTGCGCGAACCATGCGCCCACGCGTTCACCGAATCGCGCCGCGTCTTCGCCGGCCGCACGAGCGGCCGCCTCGCATGCGGGCCCGAGGGGGTCGCCCGCTCGCAGGCGCGCGAGCAGATCGTAGGCGCCCGGGTCCACCGCGACGTGGCGGAGGAAGCACGCCTTGTCGCGCCAGACGACGACGCGCGTCTCCGCTTGCGGCGGCTCCGCGGGTTGATGGCCAGCGCGGAGGGCATCGCGGACCTGTTGAAGCGCCGACTGCATCGCGACCAGGCGCAGCGCCGGCAGGAGCTCGATGCGCGCCTCGGGCCAGCGGTCCTCGGGCGTGCTCGCCAGCACCGACGTGTCGAACGGCGGCGCGTCGGGCGCGTCGAAGATCTCCATGAACGCCCAGTCGAGGCGCGCGGCGTCGCACGCGCGCGCGCTGGAGCCCCACTCCGCGTGGTTCCCGACGAACTCGGGCATGTCGGCCCCGAGCCGCTGCAGGTCCCAGGTGCGCGGAGGGTGCGCCGCGAGATACTCGTCCACGAGGCCCGTGAACGGCTCGGCGCCCCCGATCGCCCAGGCGAGCGTCGGGTAGTCGTCCGCGAGGTTCTTGTGGTGCCGGATCCGGTACTGCTCGCGGTACACCTCGACGCGCTCGGCCGGCGTCATGCCGCGCGCGCTCTCGCGCACGTGCTCCGGCTCCACGGGCGACGGGCCGCCGCGGATCGCGTCCACGACGAACCGCTGCAGCTGCTCTAGCTGGCCGTCACCCACTCGCCCTCCTTGCGCGCGGCTGCGGCGCCTCCGAGCGCCTCTGCGCGCACGGCGCGCGTCCGCTCCGCCTCGGCCGCCAGCACGTCCCACGCGGGGATGTCCTCGTCCCACTCGACGAGCGTCGACGTCGGCCCCGCCCGCCGCAGCGCGCGGCGATACAGGTCCCACACCTCGTCGCGCACGTGCGCGCTGTGCGTGTCGAGCAGGTACCCGCCCTTGTCGGTGTGCCCCGCGACGTGAATCTGCGCCACGCGGTCCGCCGGGATCGCGTCGACGTACGCCCGCGCGTCGAACCCGTGGTTGTACGCGCTGACGTACACGTTGTTCACGTCGAGCAGGATCCCGCAGTCGGCGCGCTCGGCGATCTCGGCGAGGAAGTCGTGCTCCGCCATCGTGCTGCCCCGCCACTCGAGGTAGGACGACGCGTTCTCGAGCGCGAACGGGCGCTCGATGGTGCCCTGCACGCGCTTCACGCGCTCGACGACGTGCGCGAGGCTCTCGCGCGTCATCGGCATCGGCAGCAGATCGTGCACGTCTACCCCGCCCCACCCCGTGAAGCAGAGGTGGTCGCTGCACCACGGCGCATCCAGCCGCTGCACGAGGTCGCGCAGCCGCGCGAGGTACTTCGTGTCGAGCGCATCCGTCCCGCCGATCGACAGCGACACGCCGTGCGGCACCACCCTGTAGGCGCTCGCGAGCCGCTCGAGGTTCGCCCTCTGGATGCCGCCCTCGGCGAAGTAGTTCTCGCTGATGATCTCGAACCACTCCATGGGCGGCCGCTGCGACAGCACGTGCGTCACGTGCGGGGTGCGGAACCCCACGCCGACGCCGAGGTCGGGAATCGCGTTCCGCTGCCGCCAGCCCATTTGCTTCCCGGGTGGTTAAAGGCGAACGCCGGGCCGCGCAAACGCGACCCGGCGTCCAGCCGCATGTTGCTCAGTACTTCGGGGCAGCCGGGGCCGCGCCGCCGCCGGCGCTGCAGGACGACTTGCCGCTGCTCGCCGGGGCCGCTGCGCCGCCCGCGCTGCACGAGCTCTTGCCGCCCGCGCCCGCCGCCGGGGCGTTCGGGTCCGGAACCGCGGGAGCCGCGCCGCCGCACGCGACCGCGCCGCTCATGAGGATTCCCGCCACTGCCGTGACTGCCAAGGTCTTCGCGATGTTCATGGTTTCTCCTCGCTCCTCCTCGAGGAGCAATGTTGCGTACGGCGCAAGAGTACAGACGGTTCCGCTGCCGCAAAGTGTTTTTTTCGCGCCAGCGGGCCCGACACGTGGGAAAAGGGCCCATGGCTGAGCCGGAGCTGGTCGCGGCGCTCGTGGCGCTGGGATTCAGTCTGAATGAATCGCGCGCTTATCGTGCGCTGCTGCTGGAGAGTCCCGCGACCGGATACGAAGTGGGAGTCCGGGCGCAGATCCCGCGTTCGGCGGTGTACGGGGTGCTACGGCGGCTCGTGTCCGTGGGCGCGGCGCGCGCC
>DATJYG010000289.1:0-2589 GCA_035499695.1 Polyangiaceae bacterium | reverse complement strand
TCGCATCGACCACCGCGAGGTCCGAGCGCAGCTTTTCGGCCTTGCCCAGCCACTGCCGCGCCGCCTGCGCGCGCCCGAGCATCGCCAGCGCCCACGTGCGGTGCTCAGCGAGCTGGTAGCGGAGTATGGGGTGGTCGATCTCGCCGAGCACCACGAGCGCCTCGTCGATCGCGTGCAGCGCCGCGAGCGGCCGGTCGGCGGCGATCTCGACGATCGCGAGCACGTCGTGCGCGTCCGCGTGGCGCCAGCCGGCGGCCATCTCGCGCGCGATGCCGATGGCGGTCGTCGCGTGCAGGCGCCCCTCGTCGAAGCGCCCGATGCTGCCGAGGGCGATCGCGAGGTTGCCGTGCGCGCTCATCGCGGCCGTGCCGCGCGCCGGTGCTCGTGCGAGCGCCGCCGCGTAGTGCTTCGCGGCCGTCCGCGGATCGGCCAGGCGCATCGCCAGGTGCCCGAGCGTCATCGCGACGGGCGCGCGCCACGCGCCGTCCTCGAGGCGCTCGGCGACGTGCTCGGCCAGCCGCAACGCGTTCGACGCGTTGGCGACGCGATTGAGCTTCAGCTCGAGCTGCGCCTGCGTCAGGTGCATGTCGAGCTGCTCGCGCAGGCCCGTGCCCTTCGGCGCGGCTGCCAGAGCGCGCGAGGCGAGACGGAGCTCGGCCTCCGCGTGATCCCCGCGCCCGTCGATGGTCGCCAGGATCGCCCGCTCGATGGCGAGGCGCGCCGCGTCGAGGGGATTCCACGACGCCGGCGAGCTCGGAAGAGACGCCGCGAGGTCACGCGCCCGGTCGACGCGCCCCGTCTCGCGATAGGCCCGGAGCAGTCGCACCGCGAGAGACGCGTCGGTGCGTGTGCGGCCCGCGAGAACCCCCTCGATCCAGCTCGCGATGAAGGGCGCTTCGTCTGCCGCCGCGAGCCGGTCGAGGAGCTGTGCGCTCGCGGCTATCGAGATACCGTCCGCGCCGGGCAGCCCCGACGGCGGCGGGACGGAGCGGCGTGAGTCCGGCGGAAGCGCTCCCGTGGAGCCCGGAGGCGGCGGCGGGACGCTCGCGCGCGGAGGGGGCGGCACCGACGCCGGAGGCGGCACACTGGGCCGCAGCCCGATGCTCGAAGGAGAACGAGACGGAGGAATCCCGTTTCCTCGCGGGGTGGAATCCGGAGCGAGGGTGGGGGGCGGTACGAACGCCCGGCGCGCCATCCCCCTAAGGATAGCTCAAAAGTAGAGTGCACGTCTCGTTTGCGCCCCGATTCCGTCTCCGGGGGCCGGCGCCCGCACCGTCACAGACAATTGTGTACAATTCGCACCGGCGGGAGCAGTAGCAGCAGTGGAGGCTTGGCATGCGCTGGGTATCTTGGTCGACGTGCGGATTCTTGGTTCTCGGGCTTCTCGTCTTCGCTCCGAGCTGCGGTAGCTCCTCGAAGAGCTCCGGCTTCGGCGACGACGGGGGCGGCAGCGGCAGCGGGGGCAGCGGCGGAGGGAGCGGCAACGGCGGGAGCGGCGGCGGGAGCGGCAGCTTCGGCGGCGACGACGGCTCCTCCGGCGAGGGTGGCTTCGTGGGCGACCCCGTCACCTGCGCCGAGGCCGCGCAGTCGCAGTCGTACATCGGGTGCGACTACTGGCCGACGGTCACCGCGAACAACGTGTGGGGCATCTTCGACTTCGCGGTCGTCGTGGCCAACACGGGGACGAACCCGGCGAACATCACGATCACCGGCCCTGGCGGCACCAACCAGACCGGCACCGTGGCGCCGCAGTCCCTGTCGAAGTTCTACCTCCCCTGGGTCAACGTCCTGAAGGGGCCCGACGCCGACAACTGCGGCAGCGCCATGCCGCTGTCGACCAGCGTTCTCGCACGCGGGGCCGCGTACCACCTCGTCGCGACCGTGCCGGTCACCGTCTACCAGTTCAGCGCCCTCGAGTACCAGGGCATGGGCGGGCCGACGGGCAAGAGCTGGAGCGCGTGTCCCGGCAACAGCGTCTGCCAGCAGACGCTCGGGCCCATCGGCTGCTACTCGTTCTCGAACGACGCGTCGCTGCTGCTCCCGAGCACGGCGATGACCGGCAACTACCGCGTCACGGGCCACGGCGGCTGGGGCGCCGCGATGATGGGCTCATACATGGCCATCACCGCGACGGCGGCCAACACGACCGTCGCCGTGCACGTGTCGAGCACGGGCGGAGTCACCGCGGGCGGCGGGATCACCGCGACGGCCGCCGGCGGCACCCTCATGCTGCAGATGGGCCAGGGCGACGTCGCCGAGCTCGTGGGCGCGTCCGTCGACGCGTCCGATCTGAGCGGCACGCTCGTGACGGCGAACAACCCGGTCCAGGTCATCACGGGGCTGCCGTGCCTCGACGTCCCGGACACGGCGCCGGCGTGCGACCACGTCGAGGAGTCCAACCTGCCCGCCGAGACGCTGGGCAAGGACTACATCGTGTCGCAGCCCACCGGTCCGCACGGCTCGATCGTCGGACAGGAAGTGCGCATCATCGGCAACTTCGACAACACGCAGCTCACGTACTCGTCGCAGCCCTCCGGGTGCCCCACGACCATCAACGCGGGCCAGGTCGCCGACTGCGGCATCGTCGCG
>DATJYG010000288.1:0-7593 GCA_035499695.1 Polyangiaceae bacterium | reverse complement strand
GTCGTCGATCAGTTCGGCTACCGCACCGGCGACGAGAAGTTCGCCGTGCTCCGCACCCCGGTCACCGGGTTCGACGTCGGCAAGTCGTACACGCCTGCCGCCAAGTACGCGGTCGTGGACGCACACTCCGGGGCCAAGCTCCTCGAGGCTGCTCCGAAGGCATGGAACGCCGGCGCCACCGACGGCTCCTCCGGCGACAAGGCCTGGTGGCTCGACTTCTCGAGCGTCGACACCGTCAGCGACTACTTCGTCCTCGACGAGACCGCCAACGTGCGTTCTTCCGTCTTCCACATCGGTGACGACGCGTACGACGACGTGCTCACCCAGTCGACGCGCATGTACTACTACCAGCGCGACGGCATCGCGAAGGATGCCAAGTACGCCGGCGCCGACTGGGCCGACGGCATGGCCCACCCGCAGGATACGATGTGCGGCCTCTACTCCGACGGCTCGGGCGCGCACGATCTGCATGGCGGCTGGTTCGATGCCGGAGACCAGAACCGGTACACCAACTGGGCGGCGAGCGACGTCATCGAGCTGCTCCGCGCCTACGTCGAGAATCCCGGCGTCTTCGGCGATGCCACGAACATCCCGGAGTCGGGCAACGGCGTCCCCGACGTGCTCGACGAGGTGAAGTGGGCGATCGACTGGCTCGTGCGCATGCAGAACTCCGACGGCTCGGTGCTGAGCATCGCCGGTCACCAGGGCGCCAGCCCGCCCTCGACCGACACGTCGCCGTGCAAGTACGGGCCGGCCAACACGTCGGCCACGCTGACCACGGCCGCCGCCTTCGCCTACGCGTCGAAGGTGTACGGCTCGGTCGGGTCGGTCACGACGGCCTACCCGGGCTTCGCCACGGACCTCGGGACGCGCGCCCAGCAGGCGTGGACCTGGGCCGTGGCCAACCCCAGCGTCACCTTCTACAACTCCGGCAACGTCGGCGCCGGCGAGCAGGAGGTCGACGACACCGGGCGCCTGCAGAAGAAGGTGCAGGCCGCCGTGTTCCTCTTCGAGCTCACGGGGAGCGCCACGTACCAGTCCTTCTTCGATGCGAACTACTCGGGCCTCCTCTCGAGCTTCGACGAGTACCACGTGGAGCAGATCGATACGGCGCTCGAGTACACCAAGGCAAAAGGGGCCACCGCGTCGGTGACGAGCGCCATCCTGGCCGCGTTCAAGAGCAGCGTGGAGGGGTCCGGGTATCTCGGCACGCTCACGAGCAACCCCGATCCCTACATGTCGCCGCTCGATGGCTACACCTGGGGGAGCAACCAGGACAAGGCGGGCCAGGGCAACCTGTTCGCCGACGTGGTGGCGTTCGGCGTGGATGCCACGGCGAACGCCAACGCCATGCGCGCCGCCGAGCGCTACGTGCACTACGTCCACGGGGTCAACCCCCTGCAGCTCGTCTACCTCTCGAACATGCCGGGCGCGACCAAGGGCGTGACGCGCTTCTTCCACACCTGGTTCGCGCACGGGTCTCAGTGGGATGCGGTCGGCGTTTCCAAGTACGGCCCCCCGCCCGGCTACCTCGTGGGTGGGCCGAACCCGGGATACAGCTGGGACTCGTGCTGCCCATCGGGGTGCGGCAGCAGCGCGAACAACGCGATGTGCGGCGCCGCGGTCCTGTCACCGCCCGCGGGGCAACCCGACCAGAAGAGCTACCTCGACTTCAACGGCAACTGGCCGCTCGACTCGTGGCAGATCAGCGAGCCGGACGACGGCTATCAGGCGCAGTGGGTGCGCCTGCTCTCGAAGTTCGCCAAGTAGACGTCTCGCGTCGAGCACAGTCGCACGTGCCGCCGGGCGGCACAGCGACGTGACCTGGCCGCGCTCGACGTATGCTCCTCGCCCATGGCCAAGCGACTCGAGACCGCGGTCGTGCACGCTGGCGGCTTTCGTCCGCGCATCGAGGGCGCCGTGAGCACGCCCATCTTCCAGTCCTCCACGTTCGACTTCGACGGCACGGGCGACTACCACGACGTCCGTTACATCCGGTTGAACAACACGCCGAACCACCTCGTGCTGCAGCGCAGGCTCGCGGCGATCGAGGGAGGCGAGGCCGCGCTCGTCGCCGGCAGCGGCATGGCGGCCATCTCGTCGGTGCTCCTCTCGCAGCTGCGCGCCGGCGACCACGTCCTCGCGCACCGCGTGCTCTACGGCGGCACCCACGATCTCGTCACGAAGGACCTGCCGCGCATGGGCATCACGAGCACCTTCGTCGACGCGGACGACCCGTCCTCGTGGGCCGCCGCGGTCACTCCCGCGACGCGCGCCTTCTACGTCGAGACGATGACGAACCCGCTGCTCGAGGTCGTCGATCTGCGCGCCGTCGCCGCGTTCTGCCGCGACCGGCGGCTCGTCTCGATCGTGGACAACACGTGCGCCACACCGGTCAACTACCGGCCCATCGAGCACGGCTTCGACCTCGTCGTGCACAGCGCGACGAAGTACCTCAACGGCCACTCGGACATCGTGGGCGGCGTCGTCGTCGGCCGCGCCGACCTCGTGCTCGCGGCGAAGCACAAGCTCGATCACCTGGGCGGCTCGCTCGATCCGCACGCGTGCTTCCTGCTCGAGCGGGGGATGAAGACGCTCGTCCTGCGCGTGCGCCAGCAGAACGAGAACGCCCTGCGGCTCGCGCGCTTCCTCGAGGCGCATCCGAGTGTCGCGCGCGTGCACTACCCGGGGCTCGAGAGCCACCCGCGCCACGCCCGGGCGCGCGAGTGGTTCGCCGGGCACGGCGGTCTGCTCTCCTTCGAGCTCCGCGGCGGACAGGCGGCGGTGGACCGCTTCTTCGGGAGCGTGAAGGTTCCCGCCAATGCGCCGAGCCTCGGGGGCGTCGAGTCGCTCGTGACGCGCCCGTCGACCACGTCCCACGCGGGTCTGTCGCCGGAGCAGCGACGGGAGCTCGGGATCTCGGACACGCTCGTGCGCGTCGCGGTCGGCATCGAGGCCATCGAGGATCTGCTCGAGGACTTCGGCGCCGCGCTTGCCTAGCCGGTGCCCGCGGGTTAGAGCGTCCCGGTGAGCGCGCGGGGCTTCGTCGTCGTCACGCTCGGAGTGCTGACGGGGTGCTCGGGCTCCTCGGCGTCCACCACGAATTCCGCTACGGAACCACCTGCAGACGCCGCGAACGCGGACGGCGGCGGTGGCCCGACGCCCGAAGCTGCGTCCCCCGAGACGTCGACGCCGTGGACGGGGCAGGCAAAGCACCCGCCGATGCCGCAGGTCGTGGACTACGGCGGGAAGGTCCTTTCGTCTCCCACGATCCAGCCGGTCGTCTTCGCCGGCGACGCGATGCAGAACGACATCGCGGCGTTCCTGAGTGACCTCGCCAAGTCCACGTACTGGACGGCCGTGAGCCACGAGTACGGCGTCGGCGCCATCCGCGCCCTGCCCGTCGCCGTCGCGAACGAGGTGGCGGCGACGTCGCTCACCGACGCGCAGGTGCAGGCGTGGATCAGCGCGAAGATCACGAGTGGACTGCTCCCCGCGCCGGACGGCAACACCATCTACGCGGTCTTCTATCCGTCTGGCACCACCGTCACGAGCCCGCTCGGGACGAGCTGCACCAACTTCTACGGCTATCACGACCAGAGCACGTCGGCCTCGGGCGCCGCCTACGTCTACGCCGTCCTGCCGCGCTGCCACGATTCCCTGCACACCGACCTGGCCAACGTCACGAACACCACGTCACACGAGCTGCTCGAGGGCTCGACCAACCCGTGGTTCACGACGTCCCCCGCCTACGCGAGCGTGGACCCGGATCACGCCGTGTGGGCGATCGCGACGGGCGGACAGACCGAGCTCGCCGACATGTGCGCGCTGATGCCCGGCGCCGGGTACTTCCAGCCGTCCGATGTGCCGTACCCCGTGCAGCGCATGTGGTCGAACGCCGCCGCCGCCGCGAGCCACGATCCGTGCGTGCCCGCGCCGACGGGCCCCTACTTCAACGCGGCCCCCGTGCTGCCGGACATGGTGACCATCGACCTCGGCTCGATGGGGAGCCTCACGACGCAGGGGGTGCGGATCCCCGTGGGTCAGAGCCGGACGATCGAGGTCGATCTGTACAGCGACGCGCCGACGACCGGTGCGTGGAACGTGGAGGCGCTCGATCTCGCCACGCTCGCGAACAAGCCTGCCGCCCTCGATCTGAAGCTCGACGCGGCCACCGGTAAGAACGGTGACGTGCTGCACCTGACCATCAAGCCGCTGCAGTCGGAGCCGAACGGCCTCGAGGCGTTCTACGTCGGAAGCGGGCTCCAGGGCCGATCGTCGCTCTGGGTCGGGCTCGTGTCGAACCAGTAGGCTTCGTCAGCGGCCCTTGCGACCGGGGGGACGGGACGCGCCACGCGGCGGGCGCGAGGCCCCACGCGGCGCCGGCGGCTCGGATCGCGGAAGGGGCGGCGGCAGCTTGCCGCGGGGCTTCGCGACGAGGAGCGGCGGGATCACCGGCTTCTTCTTGGGGTGCTTGCTCGCGCGCTTCTTCGGCTCGTCGGCCTCCGCCTCCGGCTCCGACGGCTCGAGCCAGTCCATCTGCACCTCCATCGTCTCGCGACGGCGGGGCCCGGCGAGGGGCCCCTTCTTCTCGGGCGACGACTCGGCGGCGAGATCACGCGGAACACGGGGCGGCGGCGGCGCCGGCTCCGGCTCGGACTCGAGCCAGGAGGGATCGACGTCCATCGTGTTGCGCGGCTTCCGCTTCTTGCTGGGCATGTGTGCTCCCGGTTCGTCCGTCACGGTGCGTGATACTCGTAAGCGCCCATGGCATAGGCGCCGCTCGACGGGCGAAGGTAGCCGTCGAAGTCCGTCGCGATCATCGTATCGACTCCGGCGCCGACCGCGGGGCTCGACTTGCTCGAGAGATGGAAGTCGTGACCCGCGGCGTTCGCGAACATCGGGTCGCCGGTGACCGTCGCCGTGAAGCCGGCGGGGAGGCTGCCACCGCCGAAGAACAGGTTGTTCTTGCCGACGACGAGCCCCTGCGCCGAGTCCTTCGCAACGTAGGACTCCAGGGAGCTGGCGGCGACGACGACGTTGTTGACGGCGTTGAGCGTCAGGCTCGTGTTGCCGCCACCGTTGTTGAACCCGCCGGCGCTCGAGTTGGTCGTCCACGACCCGCAGTCGTAGAGCGTGTTGTCGTACACCTGCACCGTGCCGCTTCCGGCGGGGCCCGAGTCGGTCTCTCCCGCGACGTACACGCCCGCGTAGTCCGCCGATCCATCGGCGGGATCGGGCCCCTGGCCGACGTCGTAGATGACGTTGTTGTAGGCCTCCACGGTGCCCTGCGAAGGGTCCACGGTCGCGAAGTTGAGCCCGTCGCACACCGTTCCGTGAATCAGGTTGTCGTGCACGTGGAGGTCGAACTCGTTCGGCCCTCCCGTGTCGTGAAACTGGATCGCGCGGCACGTCTTGCCGTCGCGAACCGTGTTCCAGCCCATGTCGATGTGGCTGCTGCCCCAGTAGACGCCGTGGTAGTACTTCGTGATCGCGCTCGTCGCGACGTTGGCCGCCGCGTCGTGGACGACGTTGCCGTAGAACGAGAGCTGCTCGGGGTTGCCGGTCACGCAGCCCGTCTTGCCGGTGCCGTTGGGGCAAGAGATGTCGTTGCCGATGACGCGCCAGCCGTTGGCCTGGCCCTCCATGTCGAGCGCCTCGTCCTGACCGAGGAGCGTGAAGCCGGCGATGACCCAGTAGTCGAAGGTCCCCGAGATGGCGGGCACGAGGATGCCGCGTTCGAGCCCGTTCGCGACCCCCACCGTCGCCGTGGCGCCCGGATAGACGACGAGCGCCTTCGGCGCGGCGGCAGTGCCTTGATTCGTGCCATCGTTGACGCTCATGCCGAGCGCGCAGGCGTAAGCGGAGGACTGGTCCAGCGCCGTCTGGGAGACCGCGTCGCCGGCGTGCGTGCCGATGTATGCGACGTCTCCGGCCTGGATGGAGTTCTTTGCCTGCGGGATCGTCGCCCAGGGAGTCGAGAACGCCCCGTTGTTCGTGTCGCTGCCCGTGCTCGACACGAAGAAGATGTTCCCCGCGCGCACGTTGAACGCGAGACCGTTGGAGTCGCCCTTGCCGGAGACGTGGACGACGATGCTGCCCGTCGTCGCGGCCGCGCCGAGCTGGAACGTGATCTTCGTCTCGCTCCACACCGGATAGTTGTCGGCGGCGCCGCTCCCGATCGTGACCGTCGACGCGCCTCGCGACGCACCGAAGCCGTTGCCGTACACGGTGACGTGAGCGCCCTTCCCGTTCTCGCCGCCGGTGTTCGGCCCGCTCACGAGATCCGTGAAGAAGGCACGCACGCCCGAGATGGGCGAAACGCCGCCGCCGTCGTCTCCGTTGCTTCCATCGTTCCCGGAGTCGCCCTGCGGCGTGCCCGAGTCGGAGCTGCCGCCGCCACTGCTTCCTCCCGAACCGCCTCCGTCGCCACCACCGCCGTCGGACCCCGAGGCGGGCGCGCCGCCGTTCGAGCCGCCACCGCAAGCGGCGAAGCCCAGCGCGATGGCGAATACGGCCAGCCAGCGCCGATCGTGGTGCATCCTTTCAGGATACACGCGCGCCCGGCATCACCACGGGCCGGTAAACGTCGGTCTCGGGTCGCCCGGCTGACCGAAGGCGCCGCGCAAGCCGGACGTCTACTAGCAATAGCAAGGCGCAGTCCGCTTGACGCGTGCACGGGCGTGACGGAGCATGCCGCCGCTTCTCATGGCTTCGGACGTGCCCTGGCTGACACGCCTGGCGCGCGCCCTCGGGCTGGGCGCGCTGGAGGGGGTTTCGGTCGCGCTGGCCCTGTGGACGGTGCGCGCACATGCCGCCATGCCGGCTTATGCGCGCGACAACAAGCTCGAGACAGGGGCGAGGACCGGCGAGCTCGCGTACCTCGCGCTCGGCGTCGTCGCGTCGGTCGTGGTCGCGGGCGTCGCGTTCGCGCGCAAGAGGCGCGAGGGCCTCGACTTGCTCGAGCACGTCGTTCGCCGCCTCTCGCCGCTCGCGCTCGTCGGTCCGGCCGCCCTGCTGCTCGACTGGCGGCTGTGGCCGGGGCGCGAGTACGTCTTCTACACGCTCGTCCTCTGCGTGGGCCTGTGCGTCCCGGCGTCGCTGCTCGTGGCCTGGCGTGCGGGTCGGCTCCTCGCGCTCGACCGGCTGCGCGCGCGCGCCGCGGAGCTCGTGCAGACCATGGCGCGTCGAATCCCGCGCGGCGTCGACTGGCCCCTCGTCGCGACGCTCCTCGGGGCTGCGTTCTACGCCCTCTACTTCTCGGTCATCACCGTCGCGAACCACCGCAACCTCGGGACGTCGATCGATCTGGCGATCGAGAACAACCTGATGTGGAACCTGGTGCACGGCGGACCGCTGTTCCGGTCGACGCCCTTCAGCGGGCCGACGGGTTCGCACTTCGGTCACCACGCGACCTTCTTCTCGTACCTGCTGGCCCCCATCTACATGCTCGCGCCGGGGCCCGAGACGTTGCTGGTGGTGCAGGCGGTGCTGCTCGGAGGCGCGGCGTGGCCACTGTTTCTCTACGCGCGCCGGCACGTCGCGCCGTGGATCGCCGTCGTCGTCGCCTACGCGTACCTCGCGTATCCGCCG
>DATJYG010000287.1:0-2042 GCA_035499695.1 Polyangiaceae bacterium | reverse complement strand
CGGGGCGCTCGTCGAGTCGCCGTGGATAGTCCGCCTCGCCCTTCGCGGTCAAGCACGATCGGCGGTGCTGTCGTCGGCGGTGCGTCGCGTCTCGGGTTCACTCATCGGCGTCTCGGTCTGACGGGCGCGGTCTTCATCGGTGTCGACGGCGGGTGGGTCAGGGATTGCTCCTTCTGTGAAGCGGCCTCCCCGGTCAAGCGTCTTTGGGTAGTGATTTTGGTCTTGGTTGCTCTCCTTGTGTGTTCAGGGTTCGGGCGAGATGGCCATCATCCTTCTGTTCGCGCTCGACGAGGCGGTGCGAGGACCGCGGCGCAGGGTGGGGTTCGATGGAGTGGAGGCGCCCTCTACGGTTCGGCTCTCGACTGCGGCCCAGGAGCGATTGCGCGCTCATCCACTCGTGGCTCATCACGACCCGACACGTGGGAAACGGGGCGGCGTGTGGTCGCCTAGGCGGCGACGGGTGGACGCCGGGACACGGGATGGCCGAAGTCACTGCCATCGCGCCACATGGCGTAGAGGATGCCGGCGAGCTTGCGCGCCAGCGCCACGGCGGCGATCCGTTTACCGCGTCGGGCGGCGATGCGGAGCGCCCAGGCGCGCAGGGCCGCGCTCTCCGCGCGCGCAGACCGCAGCATGCTCCAGGCGGCCTCGACGAGCAGCGCGCGTAAGCGGCGGTGGCCCGCTTTGGTGATCCGGCCGCGGTGGCAGTGCTCGCCCGAGCTGTGCTCCCGCGGCACGAGGCCGAGGTACGCGCGCACTTCCTTGGCGCTGCCGAAGCGCGCGACCTCGTCGACGACAGCGCCGTAGGTGAGCGCGGTGATCGGCCCGATGCCCGGCGTGGTGCACAGCCGCGGGGCGACGGCATCCGCGCGCACGAGCGCCGCCAGGGCCTGGTCGATCGCGGCGAGCTGCGCGGTCAGCGCCGCGATCGCGGTCAGCAAGGGAGCGAGGCGGGCCTGGACGAACGCCGGCAGCGCCTGCGCCTGCACGCGCGTGGCGAAGGTGCGGGCGCTGCCGCTGCCGACGCGGTAGCCCTCCTGCCGCACCAAGGCCCGCGCGAGGCTGATGTACGTCGTGCGGCTGCTCACGAGCGCGGCGCGCACCGCCACCTGCGCGCGCCGCTCCCGCGCCGTGTCCGAGCTCCGGTGCGCCGCCCGGTACGCGCCGAGCGCGCATGCCTCACACAGCGCGCGCGCATCGCGCCGATCGGTTTTGATCTTGCGGCTGCGCGTCGCGTACATCGGCGCGAAATTCGGGTCGCCGACGAGCACCTCGTGCCCGAGCGCCTCCAGACACTGCGCCACCCATTCGCTCTCGGTCGACGCCTCGAGCAGAATGCGCGCGCGGGCGCGCCCGCCCAGGAGCTTCGCGAAGGCCTCGCGCGTCGTGGCGATGCGACGCTCGAGGACCGTGCCGTCCTCCATCTGGATGCAGACCTGACTTGCGACCTTGTGCACATCGATGCCAATCTTCTCCATGGCTGGCCTCCTTTTGCGGCTCTGACCGCGTCTACGGGTGTGGGGCACTATGCCACCACGTGGGGGGCCAGCCGCTTCATCCCATCTACGGTCGCCGGGTTCCCGGCGACCGTAGAAGCCATCGCCGTCCCGCCCGCCTGCTGCCACCGCTTCCCGCGCCGCGTGAGATCGACTGAGCGCGCCGTCGGATCACGCCGGCGCCGTCAGTTCGCGCGCGCCCACATTGCGACCAGCGCCGCCGTGGCGCCGAGCCACGTGAGGTACTCGCGATGGCGGAGCACGCGGCGCCACGTGAACCGCTCGGTCGCAGACGTCCCGGCGGCTTCGGGTCTCCGACGCATGGCCGGCACGACCGCCCCGACGCGCGCCGCGTACCGTGCGTACTCGTCGCCGTAGCGCCGGTGCAGGAAGGCCTCCTCGCGAAGCGCCTTCGGGACGTAGGCGCCGAGGAATCCCGCGACGAACAGCACGGCGAGCCACGGGACGTTCGTCATGGAGCAGAACGCGAGGCCGAGCATGAAGCTCCCAACGTAGAGCGGATGACGCACGTAAGCGTACGGACCC
>DATJYG010000286.1:0-5934 GCA_035499695.1 Polyangiaceae bacterium | reverse complement strand
GCACGTACGAGATCGTCCCGCCGTCCTGCACGAGCGCGACGTGCGGCCCGGGGCGCGGCACGTACGAGGACGCGCACCCGAGAGACGTGGGCGCGAGCAACGCGACGAGAGCGACGGCGCGGGCGCGGACTGACAGCACGGGTGCCTCCTCGTGAGGAGGGCAGCATACCTCAGCTTCCGCGGACGACCTTCTGCCCGCCGCGGAGCGTGAGGTTCTCCTTCGTCCCCTCGCGCGCGGACTCGCGGACCTCGAGGGTGTGCTCGCCCTCGTCGAGGAGCACCGCGGCGGGCGTGGAGCCCACGTCGGTGCCGTCGATCGAGACGCGCCCGCGCATCCCGTTCACCTCTATGGTGGCGCCGGCGGATCCCTGCCAGCGATGGGCGAGCTGCGCGACGGCACGCTCTTCGCTTTCGAGCGCGGGGCTCGACGCACGCTTGTTTCCGTCGCGCAGGCCCATCGCCGTCGGGGCGGCGACGACGGTGTCGGGACGACCGCTGGCCTCCACCGTGACGCTGCCGTCGAGGGCGCGCACGACGGTGTCCGCGCCCGCACCCTCGACGGACACCGTGGCGCCGTGCACGTCGACCCCGCCCACCGTGGGGATGCTCACGTGCACTTCGTCCGTGCCCGCGACGACGACGACCGTTCCGCGCTTGGCCTCGACGATGGCCGAGGTCTTGCCGAGGTCGGCGAGGTGCGCCTCGCTCTGCGCCCCGACGCACACACGCGACTCGTGAAGGCTGAAGCACGCGCTCCCGTAGCCGGTGCGCACGGTTGCGCCGACCGCGAGCGTCTGCGCCACCTTGGCACGCACGTCGTCCACCCGGGCATCCCCCGAGACGATGACGAGCCGCGGCTGGGTGAGGCCCAGGCGCGCGGGAACGAGGAACCACCAGGCGAGGACAGCGAGGACGACGGCTCCGGCCCCCATGCCGATGACCACGTTGCGGCGCTGCATTTCGCGGGGTTCATAGCGCAGGACCTCAGGAATACACAGCCCGCTCGGATTGTCCGGAGCCCGTGTTAGAAGGGCGGCTCGCCAGCCCTCCCCCCTGCCCCCGACGCCTGAGTCATCGTGATCCCGAAGGAGCTCCTCGCCGCCCTCCGCACGATCGAGATTCACACGGCGCGGCTCGCCAACGAGCAGCTGTCGGGGACGTACACCTCGAGCTTCAAGGGGCAGGGGCTCGCGTTCCGCGAGGTGCGCCCGTACCAGCCGGGCGACGACGTGCGGTCCATCGACTGGAACGTGAGCGCGCGCATGCAGAGCACCTTCGTGAAGGTGTTCGTCGAGGAGCGCGAGATGACCGTCATGCTCGTCGTCGACCTGTCGGCGAGCGAGCGCTTCGGGACGCGGCGGGCGGCCAAGGTGCGCGTGGCGAGCGAGGTAGCGGCGCTCCTGGCGTTCAGTGCCATCCGGAACAACGACCGCGTGGGGCTCATCGTCGCGACCGACCGCGTGGAGCGCATCGTGCCGCCCAAGAAGGGCGAGAAGCACGTGATGCGCGTGGTGCGCGAGATCCTCGGGTTCTCCCCGACGCACGAGGCTCGCCCCGCGCGCGACGAGAAGGGGCGGCCGAAGCTCGGGGCAGCGACGAACCTGAAGGGCGCGCTCGAGTCGCTCGTGCACGTCTCGCGCCGGCGCAGCATCGCGTTCATCGTGAGCGACTTCTACGACACGGGCTACGAGCGCACCCTGGCCCTCGCTTCGGCGAAGCACGACGTCGTGCCCGTGGTGCTGGCCGACCCGCGCGACGCCGAGTTGCCCGACGTGGGGCTCGCCACGTTCGAGGACCTGGAGAGCGGCGACGCGGTGATGATCGACACGGCCGATCCGCGCGTCCGCGCCTGGTATGCCGACGCCATGCGACGCATCGGCGAGGCGCGTCGCAGCGTCTTCCACAAGCTGGGGCTCGACGCCGTGGAGATCGAGACCTCCGGATCCTTCGTCCGCCCCCTGCGCGATCTGTTCGCCCGTCGCGCCAAGAGGATCCGCCGATGAACCGCGAACGAACGAGAGAGAACAAACAGCAAGATCAGAAGATCAGAAGATCTTCTGATCTCCTGATCTTGTTGTTGATCCTTCTCGGGTGCAGCGAGCGCCTCGCTCGCGCCGAATGTGTCGAGACGGCTCCCTCCGGAGCCGAGCGCCCGCAGATGGTCGACTCGTTCCCCGAGCGCGGGCTCAGTGGATACGCGGCGACGCTGCACGTCGTCGTCTCGCACGGGCGCGGAGAGACCGTGTTGCCGCGCGGCCTGGACCTCCAGAGCGAGAGCGACACCGGGAAGTCGCTCAAGAGCGCCGGGTTCGCGTTTCCGGATCAAGACGGAGGCGCCGGGGCTCGCCTCACCAGCGTCGACCTCGATCCGAAGACGGGCAAGCGGCAGACCACCATCGACCTGCCGCTCGTCGCGCTGCCCACCGATCCGGGGAGACACGCGCTCGTCCTGCCGTCCCTGCCGATCTCTATCGCGCGCGCGAGCAACGACGTCGTCACCCTCTGCACGAAGCCGCACACCATCGTCGTCGAGGACCCGACCGCGTCGACGCCGGACGCGCAGCCGAAGCCCAATCCAGCGCCTCGCCCGCAGCGCGAGGAGTGGGTCGCCATGGAGCGCGCCATGTCGTGGAGCGGCGCGGGGCTCGTGCTCGGTGGGCTGGCCGCGTGGCTGATCCTCAAGTGGCTGCGCCGCCCGCGCCCTGTGCCCCCGCCCCCGCCGCCGCGCCCGCCCTGGGAGGTCGCCCTCGAGCGCCTCGACGTGGCGCGACACGCGGGGCTCCTCCAGACGCAGCGCTTCGCCGAGTTCTTCGATCGGGTGAACGACGCCGTGCGCGAGTATCTGGGCGCGCGCTTCGGCTTCGAAGGGCTCGAGTCGACGACCGACGAGACGCTGCGAGCGCTGAGGCGCGCGCCCGCCTTCGGACTGCCGCTGCCCGAGGTGGCGGCGTTTCTCCAGGAGTGCGATCTGGTGAAGTTCGCCGACGTGACGCCGACGCTCGAGGAGTGCGAGCGCGCGCTCTCCGAGGCGGAGCGCGTCGTGCGTGCGACGATGCCCGTCGCTTCGCAGGCGACCCCCTTCGCCCGAGAGGAGGCCCGCGCGTGAGGCCCCGTCTCGTCCGCGGCACGCTGGTGTTCCTCGGCACGCTCGTCGCGCTGGCCCTGGCGCTCGTCGGTCCGGTGCTCGCCCGCGGTGAGGCGTGGCGCTCGGCCGTGTGGAGCGTGTCGCCGGGCACGCTCGGCGCGCATCCGTCGACGGCCGATGCACTCGCATGGATCGCGCGTGCGGGCTGGTGCGTCGCCCTGGTTCTGGCGCTGGTCTCGGTGCCGTACGTGGTGTGGCGCATGACGCTGGGCGCCGACGCGCGCGTTCCGCGCCTCGGCGTCCCGACGATCGCGCCCATCGTGCTCGGCCCTCGCGGGTGGCGCACACCGCTTCGCGACGTGCCCGGGATGCTCCGGGGCGCCGCCCTCGTCATGGCGGTGCTCGCGCTCGGTCGCCCGCAGAGCGTGCTGCGTGGCGAAAGCGAAGAAGAGCGCGGCATCGACATCGTGCTCGTCCTCGACCTGTCCGGCTCGATGCAGGCCGTGATGGACGCGCCGCAGGGCGACCTCGTGCCCGGACCGAGCGGCCGCGGACCACGGCACCGCCCGACGCGCATCGACGTCGCGAAGGACGTGCTCGTCGACTTCGTGCGCCGACGGAAGACCGACCGCATCGGCGTCGTCGTCTTCGCCAAGCAGGCCTTCGTGCTCTCGCCCCCGACGCTCGACTACGGGCTCATCACGCAGCTCGTCTCGCGCATCGAGCTTGGCGTCATCGACAGCAGCAAGACGGCCATCGGAGACGCGGTGGGCACCGCCGTGGCCCGGATGCGCCGCAGCACCGCGCGCAGCAAGGCCGTCGTGCTGCTGACCGACGGCGACTC
Source organism: Polyangiaceae bacterium (assembly GCA_035499695.1). GTDB lineage: Bacteria > Myxococcota_A > Polyangia > Polyangiales > Polyangiaceae > Palsa-1150. The sequence continues at coordinate 2,005 of DATJYG010000286.1, read as the reverse complement.
GAACGAGGGGATCATCTCGCCCGAGTACTCGGCACACCTCGCGCAGAAGGAGGGCGTGCGCGTCTACACCGTGCAGATCGGTAACGGTGACGAAGTGGACGTGCAGACCGGAACGGACCTCTTCGGCCAGCCGGTGTACGAGCGCAAGCGTTTCCCCGTGAACCCGGCCCTGCTGCAGAGCATGGCGAAGGACACCGGCGGAGAGTCCTTCGTGGCGACCGACAAGGGCGGGCTCGAGACGAGCATGCACTCGATCCTGGATCACCTCGAGAAGACCAAGTTCGAGTCCCAGGTGTCCTCGATGGAGGATCTGTTCCCCTTGCTGCTCGTCCCCGCGTCGGTGCTCCTGGGCCTGGAGGCACTGGTGCGCCTCGTGCTCGTGCGGAGGTTCCCGTGAGGTGGGGCCACGACTTCGGCTCGCTCGCCGGCGTACTCTTGGCGGTCTTCTGCGCCCTCGCGCTCGTCGCGTACGCCGCGTCTATCGTGTGGGCGAGCGTCAGGCAGGCGCGTGCGGCGCGCATCTTCGGCGAGCCCGGGCTCCTCGCCGGGCTCGTGACGTACGACGCGACCGGGCGCCGCGCCGTCAAGGCGGTGCTCCTCGTGGTCGCGATGCTCCTGGCGTTCGTCGCGCTGGCGCGGCCCAAGTTCGGCAGCGGGACCAAGATCGTGCCGGCCACCAACCTCGATGTGGTCATCGTGCTCGACTACTCGAAGAGCATGTACGCGCGCGACATCGCGCCGAGCCGCATCGCGCGTGCGAAGGCGGAGGTCGCGCGGCTCGTGCAGGATCTGCCCGGCGCGCGCTTCGGCGCCGTCGCCTTCGCCGGTGAGCCCATGAGCTTCCCGCTGACGAGCGACGGAGCGGCCATCGCGCAGTTCTTCCGGCAGCTCGACCCGAACGACATGCCGGTCGGCGGTACGGCGACGGCCCGCGCGCTCGAGCGAGCGCGCGAGGTCTTCGCGCGCGACCCCAAGTCGAAGGACCACGTGCGCGTCATCGTGCTCGTCACCGACGGCGAGGACCTCGAGGGCGACCCCGTGGAGGTGGCCCAGAACTGCGCGAACGAGGGGACGCGCATCGACGTGGTGCAGATCGGGGGGCGCGCGCCCGAGGTGATCCCGGAGGTCGGCGCCGACGGGAAGATCGGCGGTGTCCGGCGCGACGACGAGGGCAAGCCGCTGACGACGTCCCTGTCCGCCGAGGGAGAGGCGCAGCTCGCGAAGGTCGCGCAGGTGACGGGCGGCACGATCGTCCGCGCCGAGCACGGTGACACGGGCATCGATCAGGTCGCGCGCGGTCTGCAGAGGATGATGCGTGAGGAGCTGAGCGAGAAGGTCGAGACCGTGTACGCCGAGGAATACGCGTGGCCCCTCGGCATCGCCCTCGTGCTGCTCATCGTCGAGGCGCTGCTCGGCGAAGCGCCGAGACGAAGGCGCCCGCGTGAGGTGACGTCATGAGGCGCGCGCTCGTTTCGCTGCTCTTCGCGTGCGCGTGCGCGGCCGTCGTCGAGGCGTGCGGGTGGGATCCGTCTCACCCCTTCGACAGAGAAGCGCCCCCCGTGAACCAGGCCGTGGCCGAGCTCGACGGCGGAGACGCCGCGAGCGCCGCGACGAAGCTCGAGGACTACCTGTCGACCGGCGCGTGCAAGGACGGCAACATCGGCACGCCGGACCTGCTCGCGAAGCGCCCGGACGGCACGTTCGACCTCGGCCTCTCCCTCTTCCACATCGGCGAGCAGTACGGCCGGCGCTTCGGCGAGGAGGAGATCGAGGCGGGAGTCGACGACCAGATGCGCCAGCTCCGGCACGCTCAGGTGGAATGCGCGAGACGAATCGTCGAGGCCATCGCCGACGACCTCTCGGTGCCGCTCGATCTGCGTGCGCGCGCTCGGTACCTGTCGGGCAACCTCGCATTCCTCGATGGTGACTACGAGGACGCGGTGCGCGCGTACGACCGCGCCCTCGTGCTCGCGCCGGGGATGGTCGACGGCGGCGATCCGCTCGG